>CAITUY010000145.1 GCA_903895695.1 uncultured bacterium | reverse complement strand
CTTGTTCCGACGCCGAGACCTCAACCCTGCGCGTAGGCTTCATGCCCAGAGTAGAACAAATAAGCCCGCGCATGTCCCGCCTTTTCTTCTATCCCGCTCTCCTCTCGCTTCTTATGCCTCCAGCCGCATCCGCCCTACCCGTTCTTCTTCGCGAACTCCTTCATGAACGCGACCAGGGCATCAACGCCGGCGACGGGGAACGCATTGTAGATCGACGCGCGGATCCCGCCGACCGACCGGTGCCCCTTCAGGCCCTTCATGCCAAGCTTGGAGGCCTCCTTGACGAACGCTTCCTCGAGTTCCTCCGACGGCAGGCGAAACGTGAGGTTCATATCGGACCGGTACTCTTTGACCGCCGTGGCCCTGTAGAACGGGTTGCCATCGATCGCCGCATATATCTTGCCCGCCTTTTCAGCGTTCTGCCGATACAGCGCCTCGGGGCCCATCCTGAGAATCCAGCGGGTCACGAGGGCGATCATGTAGATGCCGAAAGTCGGGGGCGTATTGTACAGCGAGTTCTCCTCGACGTAGGTCTTATACCGGAGCATCGTCGGCACGGTCGCCGCCGCCTTTTCGGCCAGATCCTTGCGGATCACGACCACGGCCACGCCGGAGGGCCCGAGGTTCTTCTGGGCGCCGGCATAGATCAGGCCGAACTGTTGGGCATCGATCGGGCGGGACAGGATATCGGACGACATATCGGCCACGAGCGGCGCCTCGGTCTTCGGGAAGACCTTGTACTGGGCGCCGGCGATGGTCTCGTTGGACGTGATGTGCACGTAAGCAGCGCCCTTGGTCAGCTTCAGGCTCTCGATCGCCGGCATGCGGGTGGGAATATCCTTGGCGGTGTTCCCTGCGGCATTGACCTGGCCACCGAGAAGCTTGGCTTCCTTCAGCGCTTTGTCGGCCCAGGCGCCGGAATTGATGTAGTCGGCGGTCTGGCCCGGTCCCAGCAGATTCATGGGCACCATGGCGAACTGGAGGCTGGCGCCTCCCTGGATGAACAGGACCGCATAGTCATCGGTGAGAGCCAGCAGCTTTTTGAGATTTTCCACGGCTTCCAGGTGCACGGCATCGTATTCCTTGCCGCGGTGGCTGCACTCCATGATGGACATCCCGGCACCCTTGTAATCGACGAGTTCGCGCTGGGCCTCCTCCAGCACCTCGAGCGGCAAAGCGGACGGACCGGCGTTGAAATTGAAGATACGTGCCACGGGCTTACCTCGCTTTCGTTGGATACCCCCCTACTCTATCGCCGGGACAGCCGAACTCAATCCCAAACCTGCCTGCGCACCGAGTTGACCCGCAGCCCCGATTTCGCGTATCCTGTCTGCTGCCGTAGAAACGAGGGGTGCTATGCGTTGTCCGCGATGCGGTCATCTGGAAGACAAGGTCATCGACAGCCGGACGTCCCGGTCCGGGGACGTAATCCGGCGGCGGAGGTCGTGTGTCAACTGCAGTCACCGCTACACGACCCGCGAGGAAGTCCTCAAGGCCGAACTCCACGTGACCAAACGGGACGGCCGGCACGAGGAACTGTCCCGCGAAAAGCTCCTCAACGGCCTCCTGCGCGCCTGCATGAAACGGCCGATCGGCGCTGAGCAACTCGAGAGCCTTGTGGACGGAATCATCGCCGAGATCGAAAATGAGTACGAACGCGAGGTTCCCAGCGAAGTCATCGGCGAGAAGGTCATGGAGAAACTCGAAAAGCTGGACGAGGTGGCCTACGTCCGGTTCGCCTCAGTTTACCGGCGCTTCAAGGACGTGAACCAATTCCTGAACGCAATCCAGGGGATGGTAACCAAGTGATCTGGCAGACGCCTTCGAAGACGCCCGCATCCGCGCAAACCGTCCTAACGGCCCGCATCCTCGAGACGGTGCCCCGCCTGTGCGCTCATGCCACGCTGGCCTCGCAATTCCGGGTGGCCGAAGCGGCCAGCGGCGTGGCGGCTTACCTGACGGACCCGGCCGTCGCATCGGACGCGCCCATCGACACAACGCGCATGTGCGCCCTCCTGGCGGCCGCCCTCGAGGCCAACGGCGACAACGTACTGGCCTGCCGCATCCGGTCCTTTGGCGACGCGGTCGTGTATGCCGGGCAATGGCACGCGGCGCCCGGCCAACCGGTGTGGATCCTGAATGTCGGCCGGTTGATCGGACCAGGCGAAAGCGGCATGGAGATCCTTTTCTTTGAGCGCCTGCGGTTGACACTCGAATCGTTCGGCGACGTGTGGGACGGCCCGCAGGGCCGCGGGATCCTCGGATTGCGCGACCTGCGCGGTGCCGTGCGCCGCCTGGTCGGCGCGCGGGCCCGAAACAATCGCCTCACGACGATGGCAGACACGATCCAGCAATTCTGCGCCGACCGGCTTGAGATCATGCGAACGCGGAGGGCGTGGCTGGGGACACCATTGGTAATGTGCCTTCATTCCTGAGTGAGACGATGAGCGAGACAGCGAATCCAAACGGGATGCTCGACAGGCGCGCGTTTCTGCGCTTGGGCGCGTTTGGCGCGATCAGTGCCTGGCTCGGACTGCCGGCAGCCGCCGCACCGGCGCGCTCCATGGCACCCCGCACCGTGATCGACCTGCTTGGCACACAAATCGGCATCATCCGCCGATCCGCCTGGATCAGGACGCCGATCAACTACGCGCGCTTGCGGGCCGCAAGCCCCTACACCCGCATCACTCTGCACCACACGGGGAACCAGGCGCTCCGCATGACATCCCCCCATCTCGTGGCGCAGGAGATCAGCAATGTCCAGGGGGCTCATCTTGCCCTGCACTACGGCGACATCGCGTACCACCTGATCGTCGACTATGCCGGCCGCGTGTGGGAAGGGCGCTCCCTCGCCTACGAAGGCGCCCACACCCTGAACGCCAACGAAGGCAACATCGGCGTCATGTTGTTGGGCAACTTCGAGAAACAGGAGCCTTCGGCGGCCCAGCTTGCCACCCAGGCGAACCTGGTGGCCTTGCTGCGCCACCAGTACCGGATTCGCGCCTCGCGTATCTACGGCCACCGCGATCTGAGCCCCACCATCTGCCCGGGCGGCCGCCTCTATCCCTACGTCGCCCAGCTTCGCCAGACGTAACGACTAACGAGGAACTTATGATCTCCGAATCCCGCCTCCGGACCGAACTGAACCGCACCCTCAATGAGACGCACTTTGCCGGCTTGGGCGAACGCCAACAAGGCAAGGTGCGCGAGAGTTACTTGCAGGACAAACGACGCATCCTCGTTACAACCGACCGGGTGTCGGCATTCGACTGCATCATCGGCACCATCCCTTTCAAGGGCCAGGTACTGAACCAGTTGGCCGGCTTCTGGTTTGAGACGACCCGGGCGATCGCCCCCAACCACGTTATCGATCTCCCCGACCCCAACGTCATGGTCGTGCACGAATGCGAACAACTTCCGCTGGAGTTCATCGTGCGCGGGTACATCACCGGCGTAACCAAAACGTCGGCGTGGTATAACTACGAGCGAGGCGTGCGTCACTTCTGCGGTAACGACCTGCCGGAAGGCCTGCAGAAGGACCAGAAGCTCGAGCGGCCCATCCTTACGCCGACCACCAAACACGAAGTGCACGACCGGCCTATTTCGCGGGACGAAGCGATCCGCGAAGGGCTGATCGACGCCCAGACGTTCGACGAAGCCGCCCGGCTCTGTTTCCGGCTCTTTGAGGCCGGCGTCAAACACGCGGCCGGCCGGGGCCTGATCCTCGTCGACACCAAGTACGAGATCGGCCGGCTCAACGGAAAGCTTGTTTTCTCGGATGAGATCCACACGCCCGACTCGTCGCGCTACTGGTTCGCCGACACGTACGCCGAGCTTTTCAAGGCCGGCAAAGACCAGCGCAAGATCGACAAGGAATACGTGCGCGAGTGGCTCGTTTCGCAAGGCTTTCGCGGCGATGGCACGCCGCCCGCCTTACCGGATGCCGTGAGACTGGAAGCGGCGCGCCGTTACATCCAGGCCTACGAAACGGTGACCGGACGGACGTTCGAAGTGACCGACGGACCGGTCGAAGCGCGCATTGCGGCGGCCTTGAAACGCAAAGGGTACGCGAAGGAATAGCGGCACGGCTAGGACCCGCCACGGGCGGGCAGGCAGCCGTCGCCCTACCCTTTCGCCAGCAGGGCATCTATCTGGTCCAGGCAGATCTGCGACCAGGTCTCCATGCGGTCGTGCATGGCGCGGAGTTCGTCGAGCGTGCGAAACCCCGCCTCGGTGATCACGCCTTCGCGCTTGGCAACGTCCGGCGCCGCGACACGCAGTATATGGATGACACCGAGATGCACGCGTCCGACGGGCGTGGCATCGTCGTTGAGGAGCGCCACGATCTTCTGGGTGTACGGGGCGCCGATCACGACCTCCTCGTTGAGTTCACGCAGTGCCGCGGTCGTATAGACGTCGCCGAACAGGTCCAGATCGTCGTTGTTGATGTGCCCACCGATGCCCATCGAAGCCTTGGCCACGAGGCGTGACTCGCCCGACTTCTTGCCGCGCACGTAACACCAGATCCTGCCGTCGTTCACGATGAGAAAATAGGGAATCAACTGCTTGAGCGTATCGTTCTGCTCGGCGGCCGGCCGGGGCACAAAGCGGTAATTGCGGGGCTCGAGCAGCGTCGGCAGATAGCGGCCGGTGTCCAGCATCAGGCCCTGGAACATGCCGATGCGCTCGATCAGACTCCGTTCAACGACGAGGATGTTTTCGGGTTCGTTGGGCATGAGCGGGATGCTAACACAAGGCGCCGCCACCCGGCAATCGCCCCTTCTTGCCGCTTCCCCAAGCCGGGTATCGTGCTAGACTGGCCTGCAAATAGGAGGCGGCCATGAAGGAACACAGTCACATTATCGTTGGCATTCACGTCACAGACCGGGCCAAGCACGCAGGGGCCATCCAGAAGGTGCTTACGGAATACGGAACGCACATAAAGACACGTCTCGGGTTGCACGACATCGGCGACGCGTTCTCGTCGCCCAACGGGATTATCATCCTCGAGATGGTCGGCGGCGAACGCCAGTGCCTGACGATCCTGAAGAAGCTCGCGGCCATTCGCGGCATCGAGGCCAAGAAGATGGTCTTCAGCCACGACTGATGTCAGTCCAACGCCTGACTCAGCCCCAGCAAGAAATCGCGGTTGTCAGCGCAGACGTAGCGCATAGCGCCGCCCATCCGGCTGAATGTCTTGCAGTAACGCAGGTAGTAGGCCGGGTTATCCATGGGTGGCTCGCCGCTCTGCGCCCAGTCCCAACGCGACTCGGCGAGATCGACCACCGCGATGAAATGCCGGTCGATCCGTTGGCCCTTCTGCAGGCTGAGGTTCTGGGCCATCGACAGGGCCTTCTCGAAAATCATCGGCGACATGACGGCTGACCCGACGGACATATAGACGCCGTCCTGCAATTGGCTGATCGAGTGAGCAAAGGCCAGGAAGTCCCGTTGGGCCGTGCGGCCGATGGCCGCGCCGTGGTTCATCGGATGGTTGTAGATGATATCGTGCCCAAACATGGGATGCCCCGTGAACGGGATTCCAAGCCGGTAGGCCGTCGCCTGCACGCTAAGGCGCTTGTGCGGGTGCGGAACCGCCAACCAGCCCGGCTTGAGGTCGAAGCACCGGATCACGTCCAGCAGATCGAGAGCCGCGGCGGCGTGATCGAGGGTGGCGGGTGGAAGGTGGGCGACTGATTCTGCCAGTTCGTGCTCAGCCGGAATACGCAGGCCTTCCCGCTCAATCAGGGCGCCGACCGACTCACCGTACCCGAGACCCTCATATGCCCCCACGACGAGCGCCAGGTTGATGAAGAACCCGGTCTCCTGCCAGATGCCGAACTCGCCGCGCGGCACGCCGGCTCGCACGTCCTCGCTGCTCATCCCCTGATAGGCGAACTCCCAGTCGTGAATGATGCCGGCACCGTTGGTAGCCAGGTGCGTCACCCACCCCTTCTCCATGAGCCGGATCAACACGGGTGCCAGGCCGTTCTTGATGGTGTGAGCGCCGAACGCCAGCATGACCGGTCGGCCGGCCTGACGGGCGGCACGGACGCGCGCCGCGATCTCAAGTGTGGCCGCGCTGGCCTCCGCCCCCAACCGGGCCGGCGGCCGATCTGGCGCGACGAGATCCCGGTCCACGCTCAGCGTGCTATGGCGCGCCTTTAGCGGCTTGATCTTCAAGGCATGGCGGTCCAGTTGCGGATAGGGCATGGGTCACCTCAAGCCGAGTTATGCCACGGAGTCGCGCCCTTGCCAACGTCCGAAATATGCTGCGGCGGGGTTACCCCTGCCGCGATGCGAGTCGCATGCCCCATCCGCGCGAACCACAGCCAACTGGAACTGGAACATTTCAATGCAATGTGTTACGGTAGCTACCATTCATTTACCCGAAAGGATGGCCATGAACGTACTTGTAACCGGCGGCGCAGGCTACCTCGGCTCCGTCACCGTACCCGCGCTCCTCAGGAGGGGCTTCCGCGTCACCGTCCTCGACAGCTTCATGTACGGCCAGTCATCCTTGCTGGACTGCTGTCACGACGAGAACCTGTCGATCGTACGGGGCGACGTCCGTGACGAGGCCCTGCTCAAGAAGCTCTTGCCCAAGGCCGACGTTATCCTGCCGTTGGCCTGCCTGGTGGGGGCTCCGCTCTGCCAGCAGAAGCCCGTTGAGGCCCGCACGATCAACTATGAGGCTGTGAGGATGCTGATTGATCTGGGCAGCCGCCAGCAGCGCATCGTGTTCCCCACGACGAACAGCGGCTATGGCGTCGGCCAGGACGGCATCTTCTGCACCGAAGAGACACCCCTGCATCCCATCTCGCTGTACGGCGTCCTCAAGGCCGATATCGAAAAGGCCCTTCTCGATTCCGGCCGGGCCGTCACGTTGCGCCTGGCCACGGCGTTCGGCATCAGCCCGCGCATGCGGCTCGACCTGCTCGTCAACGATTTTACCTACCGCGCCGTCACGGACCGTTTCGTGATCCTGTTTGAGGCGCACTTCAAGCGCAACTACGTGCACGTCCGCGACATTGCGCGGGCGTTCATCCACGCCATCGACAATTTCGACCGGATGAAGAACGAGCCCTACAATGTCGGGCTCAGCGAGGCCAATCTCTCCAAGATGGAGCTTTGCCTGGAAATCAAGAAGCAGATCCCGGAGTTCACGATCCTGGAATCGGCGATCGGCAAGGACCCGGACCAGCGCAACTACATTGTCAGTAACGACAAGATCGAGAAGACAGGGTTCAAGGCCCAGGTAACCCTACCCGTGGGTATCGCCGAGCTGATCAAAGGGTACCAGGTGATCCGCAGAAACCAGTATTCCAATGTCTAGCCCGTTCTCCAGGATCTTGATCACCGGCGCCCACGGGTTTCTCGGGCATCACGTGCTCCCGCAGTTGCGTGCGGCATTTCCTGAGGCCGAACTGGTGGCGGTAGGGCGCAAGGACTACGAACTGCTCGACCCGGGCGTGCCGGCGCGTATGTTCCGCGACATTCAGCCCGATGCGGTCGTGCACATGGCGGCCAAATCCGGTGGCATTCTCGACAATAGGCAGCGTCCGGCCGACTACTTCTACAACAACCTCGCCATGAACACGGTTGTACTGCACGAGGCCTACAAGGCCGGCGTGAAGAAGCTCGTGACGTTCATGGGCGGGTGCTCCTATCCGGCCACGGCCGTGTCGCCCATTGGCGAAGACCAAATGTGGAATGGGCTCCCGCAGATTGATAGCGCGGGCTATTCGGTTGCCAAGAAAATGCTGTTGATGCAATCGTGGGCCTACCGCAAGCAATACGGGTTCAACTCCGTCGTGCTCGTGCCGGGAAATGTCTATGGCGAGTGGGACAACTTCAACCTTACCCAGGCCCACGTCATCGCCGCCCTGCTTCGCAAGTACCAGGAAGCAAAAGAACGCGGCCAAGCCGAAATCAAGGCCTTCGGCACGGGGCGTCCCACGCGGGACTTCGTCTATGCCGGCGACGTGGCCGCCACGGTCCCGTGGTTTCTGGCCCATTACGACTCCAGCGACCCTGTCAACATTTCGTCAGGCACGCGCATCTCGATCAAGGAACTGGCCGAAGCCATCCGGAACGTTACAGGCTTCCCCGGGCGCATTGCGTGGGATACGACTCAACCGGACGGGCAGATGGACAAGATCTTCGACGTGACACGCCTCCACTCGCTGGGGCTTACGTGCTCAACGCCCCTGGAGGCAGGCCTGCGCCGCACCCTGGCCTGGTTCGTGCAGGCCCGGGACAAAGGTGAGGTAAAACTGTGATCGGCAGGGACTGCATCGTCCTGGGTGGCAAAGGATTCGTGGGGTCGGCCATCGTGCGGCAGGCACGCGAGCGCGGCTATTCCGTGCGGGTTGTCGGCCGGGAAGATTACGATCAGTGGGTCGGGAGCGCATGCGATTTGCTGATCAATGCGAACGGCAACTCGAAGAAGTTCCTGGGACGGGAGAATCCCGCGCTGGAGTTCGATCTTTCCGTACGTTCCGTGCTGAAATCGATGTGTGATTTCAAGGTCGGCTTGTACGTGTACCTGTCCACGATGGACGTCTACCCGGATGTCTCCGACCCGGCGCTCAACCACGAAGATGTGGCGATCGACAGCACGCGCCAATCGCCTTACGGCTTTCACAAGTACCTGTCCGAGCAAATCGTGCGACGGTATGCGGGCCGCTGGCTGATCTTCCGGATGGCCGGTTCTGTCGGGCCAGGACTCTGGAAGAATTCCATTTTCGACCTGCTCAACGGCCAGCCGCTTCGCGTGCATCCTGATTCCGAGTACCAGTACCTGCATACTGACGATCTGGCCCGGGCCATTCTTGCGGTGGCGGAGACGGGGGCTACGCAGCAGGTGTTCAACATAGCCGGTCGCGGTCTAATCTCGTTGCGCCAGGTGGCCAGAATGATTCCCCAGTGCCGGCTGGACGCTGCGTGGGAGACGCTCCCCCGCGAACGATATGAGATGAACGTGGAGAAGCTCGGACGCCTATGCCCGTTACCGCGCACGGAAGACGCCCTCACCGCTTTCCTGAAGGCGGCGTCGGCCGGACACAGGCCCTGAACGACACCCATCCAGGCGACAACCATGCAAGCCATCATCCTCTGCGGCGGCAAGGGCACACGCCTCAGCGCCCTCTACTCGGATCGTCCCAAGATATTGGTGCCGATCGCCGGCCGCCCATTCCTGGAATGGCAGTTCGAGTGGCTCGGCAAAGCGGGCATTACGGACATTCACTTGGCCGCCGGCTACAAGGCCGAGGTGCTTGCCGAGTGGTTGGGAGCCAGGAGTCAGCGGTCAGAGGTCAGAAGTCAGAGTGAGCGCGCCGTTATGGGCTTAACGGCTCACGCTTCGCCGCTGACCATATGCCTTCCACCTTTCACCTTCCACGTGTCGCTCTCTTCCGAGCCGTCTCCCCTTGGAACGGGCGGTGGGCTCAGATTTGTCGAGCCGTGGGTGAGGAGTGATCCGTTCCTGGTGCTCAACGGCGACAGCCTGTCGCCGAACTTGGATTTCAAGTCTCTGACGGCTGCACACCGCGGTTCGGTCACCATCGCCGTGACGCAAATCGGCGAGGCTGGCCGCTACGGCACCGTTGAATTCGATGAGGCGGCGCGAGTGACCGCCTTCCGGGAGAAGGCGCCGCGAGAGTCCGGCTGGATCAACGCAGGCCTGTACCTGATCGATCGCGCCATCCTGCAGTCCATCCCCGCTGATCGCAACGTGTCTATTGAGATCGATATCTTTCCGGATCTCGTGCGTCGCGGCTTGGTCCGCGCCTGTCCCCTCCCGCCGCCCCTGCTGGACATGGGGACACCTGAGGGCATTGCGGCAATGGAAGCGTTTCTCAAAAGGCAGTAGCCGGCCTCGGCGGGGCTCGTCTCCTCGGGGTCGGGCGCCCGCTGCAGGGCTATCCCTTCTTCACGCTTAGATCGCGACCGGGCATAAACACCTCAACCCATTCGGCGATCCCATAGCTCAGATGCGTCAGAGGCACGAGCGGAAACATCAGTACGTCCTTCCAATGACGGGTCTCACCGACCTTCTGAGCGGTAATGGCGAGCGCGCCGACCAGGTACAGGGCAATATCTGCCACAAGCAGCCACAGACACCATTGACAGAACGGGGCCGTAATTCCGAGCACCAACAGCGATAGCACCCATAGAGCAGGGAGCAATGTCGTGGCCTCGAATTCCACGCCTGCCCTTAGCAGCCGGATTCGAGTCGCGCCATAGCCGTAGATCTGTTTGAGATACCGAAGCAATGAGGAACGGGGATAGTGATAGAGGAACGCGTGCGGGTGGAAGATCAGTTTGTGGCCTGCGCGCGTGGCCCTGGAAGAGGCGATCATCTCTTCGCCGGGCCAGAAGGCCGGGTCAAAGCCACCCAGTTCGTTCAACACGGTCTTCCTGAACGCCATGTTGCAACCGATCAGGAAGGACCAGCGAACTTCGCGCGGATGCGGGTCGCCCTGCAGGTACCTCTGGGCAACATAACCTGCCGCTTTTGAGGCCAGCGTCACGCCCGCCAGCCGCGCCATGAGCGGCAGATCGTCCGGGACAAGGCTGGGACCGCTAACGAGGCCGACCGCTGGATCGGCAAAAGGTTCGACAATGCGCAGCGGCCAGTCCGACGCCACGATCACATCGTCGTCGATGAACGCAACGAGATCCGCCCGGCTTATCTCGGCACCGGCGTTCTTCTTGCGGCTCGAGTCGCCGGAAGGAAAGGCCACTTCCAGATGCCTGATGCGCGGGTAGCGCCCGACAAGGTCCTTCACCCGAGCGGCTACCGCTACATCCGCGATTCGCCCCGCCACTATGATTTCAATGTCGTCGACTCCCTGGGCGGCCAGCAGGGACTTCAGCGTGTCGATCAAGATCGGCCGTCCCAAAGTAGGGATGACGACGGAGAGCTTGATATTGTGGGGTTCTGTCACTGCCGAATCACTATTTGCTGATCATTGTTTGCGACTTGCGCGCGCGGATCTTCGCGCCAACCAGCCACCCCACGGCGCCGAGCACGATCAGCATCCCCACGCCCTGTACGTAGAGAGGCCAGATGGAGGGTGCATACCGCAGCACAATCCTGTGTTCGCCTGCCGGCACCAGCACGCCCTGCATGATGAAATCGACTCGCTGC
Source organism: uncultured bacterium (assembly GCA_903895695.1). Lineage (GTDB taxonomy): Bacteria > Verrucomicrobiota > Kiritimatiellia > CAIKKV01 > CAITUY01 > CAITUY01. Next base: position 53,255 of record CAITUY010000145.1, on the reverse strand, counting down.
ACGGGCTCGGGCGTGCCGTCCACGGTCGCCTTCCAGTCCCTATCGTATTTCTCGCTCACCCGGAGGATACCCGGCTTGGTCGCCTTGACCTCGACCTCCATACGGCCGGGGCGATAATGGCTCAACGTGCAGGTGCCCATGAATCCGGCATTGGTCAGCGCCGCTTCAGCAGCCGCACGCCCGGGGTCGGCGCCCGCGGCTACAGGCGGAACGAGCACCTCCTGAAACAATTCGTAGGCAGGTGAACCCAGCAGTTTCAATGCCTCCTCATCATCCACCTGACGCACGGCGCCGATCAAAGCGAAGCGAGGGGCGGGTCGAAGCAAACGCAGGACAACGTGCTCACCGACGTCTTTAGGAGGAACAGCCGACGCTCCGATTTCTGGCTTCTGACTTCTGTCTCCTGATTCCAGGCTTGCGCGCTCCCACACCGGCACCACGGTCACACCCGCCTCAGCCGGCGCCACATTGTACCCGCAGACCAGTTCGAAGGCGTTGCTCCAGGCCGGGTCGTGCTGGATCTGCCGCCACACCGGGGCCGGCGCCAGCACATATCCCACCGCCGAGAGCTGCCACATCCGCAGAGGGTTACGTCCCATCGCGCCCAGGAAGGCCTTGTAATCGGCCGGCATGCGAGGCATCTGCGTGATGTTGACGGTCAAGATCCCGTGGTAGGGAAACAGATAGGTCAGCCACCAATTATAGAAGCCGTCCTGGGATACCAACGCGACGCGGTGCTCCGGCGTGTCCTTCTTCAATATCGCAATCACCGGGTTTGCCTCGAAGCCCGACAGGGGCAAAGTCTTCACGTAATTCCGCGAAAACCACACGGCGTCGAACGCCACAATCAGCACCAAAAGGACAGGGACAACGAACCGCGGACTTCGGACTGCTGCTGCCGCACCATTTCGGACCCCTGCCCCTCGACCCTCAACCCTCGACCCTCTTTTCCCAATAATCCACCACAAAGCGACTCCTGCGACCGCCATCATGAAAGCGGCGTGCCAAAGGGCCCGCACTTGATTGCCGACGATCGCGCTCGCATGCTGGCCCCAGCCCTGCTCCGAGAACCGGCGTATTTCGGCCGCCTGGTTGGTTGTCACTACCAGCGCCCACAGTGCCAAGAGGCCGGCAGCACCCAGGACGCACCACACGAACACGCGAGCCCACAGAGGGGAAACTGCGCTCGGCCGCGGGGATGCGGCTTCGTCGCGGGAATTGACGGAGGCGCCTCGTGTCGCTGGCTTCTTCTTATCTTTGCTCATAGTTGTTGCCGACCGTGGTTTAGTCTGTGCGCTGTAGGCTGAAGGAAAAGGGGGAGAAATGCAAAGATGAAAGATAATCCGTCGCCATCTTCCGGCCACAGCCCCGTCGCGCGCTACGGGGGTAGCGCGCCCACCTTGGGACACCCTCTGTGTGGACGCGCCACCCCTGTGGCGCGCGACCGTCAAGGCCACCAGACCGCCAGCGGCCCCACCATCGCTCCGTCGTTCCCTCGGTGCGCGGTCACAAATCGGCTTGCCTTCCAAGCGTCCATCACGAGAATCAAGCGGCATGAATTCACCGACGGTCGTAATCGTTAAACCTGGCGACCAGAAGCGCTTATATGGAGCCTTGAGCGAGTTCTCCCTTACGGCGGTCGAGCCCCCGCTTTGGGCGGCCCTGCTCGGGGGTTACCTGCGCTCGCACGGCCATGCGGTGGAACTGCTCGACGCGGAAGTCGAGGGATGGGATGGCGCCGAGACCGCCGCACGGATCAAGGCGTTGAACCCGCTGCTGGCCGTGATTTCCGTTTCCGGCAGCAATCCATCAGCCTCTACCATGAACATGATCGGCGCAGGCCACGTCCTGCGCAATCTCAGGGACATCGCGCCGGAAATCAAGACAGCCATCCACGGACTGCACGTCTCGGCCCTCCCGGCACGCACGATGGACGAGGAGCATGTGGAGTTCGCCTTCGAGGGGGAGGGCTTCCAAGCCCTGGTGGATTTGGTCGAGGCGCTCCAGTCGCCGGCGCCTGGCTTCCGGATACCCGGCCTGTGGTATCGCGAGAACGGGCGCGTCTGCGCAAACCCGCGGGCGCCGGTGTGCGCCGACCTCGACGCCCTGCCGCAGCCCGCCTGGGACTTGCTGCCCATGACTCGCTACCGGGCGCACAACTGGCATTGTTTCGGCCACATTCAGGACCGCCAACCCTACGGCGTGCTCTATACAAGTCTCGGGTGTCCTTTCAACTGCAGCTTTTGCTGCATCAACACCATGTTCGGCAAACCCGGGATCCGACTGCGGAGCCCGGAACGAGTGATCGAGGACCTCGACGGGCTCGTCACCCGCTATGGCATCCGGAATATCAAGATCATCGATGAACTCTTTGCGCTCAACGAGGATCGGGTAATCGACCTCTGCGACCGGATCATAGAACGCGGGTACGACCTCAACATGTGGGCCTATGCTCGCGTCAATACCGTCACGCCGCGGATGCTGGCCCGCATGAAGAAAGCCGGCATCCATTGGGTGGCCTACGGATTCGAGTCTGCGAACGAACGCGTCCTGAAAGACGTCGACAAACGTTACGACGCGTCCACAACGATGAAGATCGTGGACATGACTTACCAAGAGGGACTGTACGTCCTGTCGAACTTTATCTTCGGACTCCCGGAAGACGATTTCGACAGCATGCAGCAAACGCTCAACATGGCCATGGACATCAATGCCGAGTGGCTGAATATCTACGCGGCCGTGGCCTATCCAGGCACGCGGCTCCATGACCAGGCCATAGCGCAGGGGTGGGCGCTCCCGGCATCGTGGTCCGGATACTCGCCCTATGCGCGCGACTCACTCCCGTTGCCAACGCGGCATCTGACGGCAGGCGAAGTCCTCAGTTTCCGGGATTACGCTTTCCATGCCTACTATGAGAACCCTCGCTATCTCGCGAAGATACAGCGCCTGTTTGGTCTCGACACCGTGCGCCACATTCAGGACATGACGCGCCACAGACTCCAGCGGACGCACAGGCAGTTCGGCGAAGCCGAGATACCGGGAGTGCAGACCGGGGCTTGAGGCTAGCGGCATCGGTCCGCCCTGTCGCGCGCTACGGGGCAGCGCGCCCACCCCGGGAAAGAACAGCGGCGAGTCCCGCTCTGTGTGGGCGCGCCACCCCGTGGCGCGCGGCTGTTGAGCCCAGGGGCAACGTCAACCCGGCTACAGCGCCTGCGGATGCCGGGTCTCTCCCCGCCATCTCACGGCCGTATCCAGCCCATAGGCCGCCAGGATGCCCAGCGCAACCTGGAACACGTGGAGGAATTTGTTCGGGTTGCGGATATTGTTAAGCACCGGCAACTTGTACAACAGCGCATACAGAGGGAAGAACTTCCCGAAGGCGAGCAGTAAAGCCAGCACCGCTGCGCCACCCCAAAAAAAGATCTCGGCGCGGCGATCGGACCGCCCGCCCCACACGGCCGCCGCCACGGCGAACAGCGCCAGCGCCACCGGGATCGCGCCGACATAGATGCCCTCGAGCCGGAAATTCATGAACCCCTGACCCGTCTGTTCCCAGCCGGCGGAACGACCGGTGCGACCCCAGTAAGGCCCTTCCGGCTCCCCGGATCGCCAGCCCATGTAGCCGGGGGCCACGAATTCGATCGACTCATCCGGCGGCACACTCCACTGCGTACAGAACTCCCACTTTGCACCGGAGTCTTCCTCCATCACGGCGACGCCTGCCACGTTCACGGCGTACGCTTTAAGCATGGTGCCGCCCGCCAGCAACAGCGCGACAGCGGGAATCGGGACCACGCGCATCAAGACCGGCCTGACCCGCCATCCCACGCTGCGCCCGACCGCAAACACCGCGTAGGCGCCGACGAACAGGCCGACGAAGACAGTCACATCCTGCTGTTCCAGAAGCATGCCGCCCAGGCAGGCGCCTGCCAAAAGGGACCAGGCCCACGAAGAGCTCAGCGCCAATTGGCGGATACACCACAGGGCGGCGGTCGCAAACATGACCACCCCGAACTTCCCGGTGTGGCCCGCATATACAAGTGTGAAGTTCGTGCCCACCCAATAGGCCGTGAGCCACGCCATCGCGCATGCCAGCCAGGACAAACGGTGGAGACGAAGAAAACAGACCAGGAAGACAGAGGCCAGGCCAAGATGGACGGCGTGGATCCAGTCCATATAGGTGTTCAAAGGCAGCAACCAGGACAAAGCGGTTGTGCAATTGAGCGCGACCGGATCGCCACCCCCCAAAAGAGGAAAATTCAACCAGAGCCCGGCATAGGCCCCGGGGAGCTGCTCCTTGACGTAGTCGATGCCGCCGATGTTGTTATCCGTGCTGAACAGGATGACATCGTGTGCCAGCACGCCTTGGAACATCCATACCGCCATGCCGACTATGCCCGCGACCATGACAAACCACGCCCAGCGGTCCATCGCCCGATCCGTTCTGAACATGCTGATCATGATCCGGCTCCCCTCCTGCAGGTCAATCCACGCGACATGGTGGGCCGGTGCGACGCCTATCGTGTCGTGCCCGCCCCAACGGCACTGGTGACTCACGTTGCCACAACCATACGCGCCCTACAAGGCCATAGGAGGCAAACCAAGGCGCGTCCCCCAGCCAAGCGATACCCGTTATGAGCGTTTCGGCCTAAGCACGAAGAGCACTTGGTTGCTGAAAAGCTCCTCGTCGGGGTACCGACCGAGTTCGGCTCTTATCTCCGGCGTCATGAATCGACGGCCCAGATCCGTGTTCCGGACCGTCTCCTCCTGAATCTCGAAATGCCGTCTGAACAAGTCTCGAAAATCCGCGCGCGACAGCTCATTGAGGTAAGTGTTCGGACGGAATTGTCGCTGCCGGAGATGATCCCAAGGCTGGCTCCTGCGCACAATCCGCGGGTCGTCCAGGTCCGTCATGCACCACTCGGCAAGATGCCCGCCCCACAGACCGGTATAGATGCACGGGCGGACAAGCGCCAGGCCATCCGGCTTCAACCAGCGCGCCATCCTCGCCACCACAGCCTCGAGCGATGGCTGGGAGATATGCTCGAATACATCCTCGGATACGATCAGGTCGAGGGATCCGGCAGGCAGGTCGAGTTGACCTGCATCGCCAACCAGAAGTCGGCCAGGCGGCGTGACCAGGGCCCCGCCACGCCGTCGCAGTTCACGCTGCAGCGACCGCAGTTTCGGCGCGCTGAAACAGAAAAAGATGACCGCCGATTTGACGGCCCGCTCCAGTCCATTGGTCTTCAGTATCCGCCAGAACTCCGACGGTCGCCCCCGGAGAACGGGCGCATCCATGTCGATGCCGCGCGCGTCAATGCCCAAACCGATCAGGGCCAGGAGGGCATAAGGCCTGGGACCATAGCCAATATCAAAAAGGCTGGCCTGCATCAGTTTCTTGCCCGTGTACCTGTCGAGCAACTGCCTGTATTCCTCGACTCGCGTGAAGATATCGGAACTGTCGGGAGTCGATCGTGCGGCACGGAGATCGCCGCGAAAGATAAGGGCCCACTCGCGGAACTTTGCCATCAAGGAGATCCGGGCTTGGGACTGGCTCTTGCTGTGTGTGGGCGAAGATTCCATCAGCAGGAAAAAGATGCCGGGATCATCCTGGAAAGTCAAGGTAGACCGGCCAAGGCTGTTGATCTGGCCGTTTTGATCTTGAACACACCGTTTGCACATGTGATCGTCTGACTTTACTCCGTGGAGTCCAAGGAGATAGCGTGACCAGTCCGGCAACCGATCCATCCGCTGAAGCGCCGACGCGCGGCCAGTCCCGCCCGTTAGTGGTCTATTTCCATCGCTATCCGCCGGAGACGGAGACGGTGCAGTACCCCGCCTTGCGCCGCATGCTGGATAATCTCCTGACCAGGTACGACGTGATCTATTTCAGCATGCGCACTCCCGGGAAGGTCGACAGCACACTTCGCCAAGGCGTGCGCACGATCCAGTTCCCATTCAGCGTGGACCAGCGAAACGCGATCGATAAATGGGCCAAGACGATCTTGTATTACCTCTTTCTGCCCTGGGCCATGCGGCAGTTGAGGCGGGAGGCCCCCGCTTTCATCATCTGCAAGGAAACCCTGCCTTTTGTCCCGTGCGTCGTGGGGCGACTCGGCGTTCCGATGCTGATCGCCACGAGCGACTGGTGGTGGTCCATCTTGTTGGGCGGTACGACCTGGGGACGCAAAGTGGCCGGGCGGTTGGAGCGGTCGGAAGTGACGCGGTGGAACAAGATGACAAAGGCGTGGGTGGTCTCTACGACCCAGGCCGAAGCGAGGGTTGTTGTCAGAAAAGGAATGTCGCCCGAGCGTGTCAGAGTCATTAACGCGCCCAGCGCGCCGAGCGTCTTTGGACCGGCCGCAGGAGATGTCGAGCGAACCAAGTGCGGATTCACGTCGCAGCACTGGGTGGTCGCGATCCATGGTATCATTCGACCCGGAAAGGGGTATGGCCAGCTTCTCGAGTGGTGGCGGCAGTTGAATGTGATACATCCGCCATGGCGGTTGCTGATCATCGGTGGCGCGGGCGGCGAATCGTGGTGTCGCCAGCAGATTGCCGACCTCGGGATAGGCGGAAGCGTGGTCATGACAGGCTGGTTGCCGACGAAGCAAGACGTAAACGGTTACCTGAATGCCGGGGATTGCCTTCTGGTGATCCGACGGAATTCAGAAGACAATGAGGGCATCATCCCCAGCGCATTATTCAACAGCATGGCCACAGGCAAACCTACGGTCGCGACCGGCTTGCCCGGCATGGCCGAGATCATCCACCACGGTGTGGATGGTTATTTGTTTGAGCCGGATAGTTTTGAGTCCTTCCGCCAGGTCCTCGAATTCGTGTCCAAACACCCCCAGGAAGCGACGATAGCAGGCCAAGCGGGACGCGAGCGCGCGAAACAGTGCTTCGACCCCGAAGTCGCGGCGGCCAAGCATTGTGCGTTAATTGACGAGGTGCTGGGCACAGATCACGTGGGAGGGGATGCCAATGGTTGAACAGCTATGCAGAAGCAGGGCGGGCTTTACGCTTGCCATGGTGGGGGTAGCCGCGGGCATGGCCTGCGCCGCGCTCGTGGGCTGCGCGCCACGCTCGTCGCAACCGCCCCTCGGCTTCGCAGACTTCCTGCGGGACCTGACCAACACCGTGGAACTGGCCCGACTGGATTGCGCCGACACGCGACTGGTCAGTTCAGGCGACCGAACGGGCGGCAACACTGACTACAACAACTTCTTGCGCAAAGGCCCCACGGGATGGGTTGTGCTCGCGGAGTTGCGAGGGCCGGGCTATGTCTCGCGGTTCTGGTTCACCGGCGGAGAATCGTCCCACCGCGTCCGGATATTCTTCGATGGCGAGCGCAAGGCCCGCATCGACACGACCGTGGGCACCCTGTGCGGGGGAATGGCACCGTTCCTGCCCCCGCTGGCTGAGTACAAGAATTACTGCTTCTACAGTTTTGTGCCGCTGCCCTACGCCAAGTCGATACGCATCGAGATGCAGGAGGGAGAGCTCAAAGCCAGCGGTCAGACACGGCTCTTCTACCAGATTGCCTACCGAACTCTGACCGGAGGACGCACAACGCTAAGCTTTCCCGTCACGTTGACGCCGGACGAACTCTCCGCCGTCGAACAGGTTCGCAAGACGTGGACGGACGGTCTGCTGTTGCCCCCGGGCTTACCGCCGGCCACCTCAACGCAACTCGTCCTCGCTCCCGGCAGCAACGCTTCGAACATAATCCAACTGTCGGGCCCGGCCGTTATCAGATCGGTTCAGATCCAACCTGATTTCGATGGGTTGGAGACTGTGGCAGAGCGCGAACGAGTGCTCCGGGATATGCTGCTCAGCATCCGCTGGGATGGCTCGACCGCCGCGAGCGTCCAGGTGCCCCTGGGGGACTTCTTTGGCAGTGTGTGGCGGCGAACACGGTACGAGTCCATGTTCTTTGGTCTCAGCAATTCCACATTCTCCTGCCGGTTCCCCATGCCCTTCAAGACCGCGGCGGCGATCGGCCTTGAGAATCAAGGCACTACACCGGTCCGTGTGACCCTGAGCGTCGAGGCGGAGCCGCTCCCGACCTGGGATGCCCGCCTGGGCTATTTCCATGCCGGATGGTATCGCACGTCGCCCGGCGATGTGGGCTCGCCGCACCCCATTCTGCATGCCACAGGGAAAGGCAAGTATGTGGGGTGCATTCTGGGTGTGGTCTGCGCCGATCGCACTTTCTGGCTATTGGAGGGAAACGAATCGATCCGCAAAGATGCGGAGACCACGCAGGCTTGGTACGGGACGGGCCTTGAGGACTACTTTAACGGCGGCTGGTACTATCAAAATGTGTTGGCCGAGCCAACACACGGCGTGCCGATCAAAGCTCCCTTCCGTACCGTGCAGTACCGCGTGCACCTGATGGATCCCTCCTTGTTCGACCAGTCGTTCGACATGGTCTTTGAGCGAGGACCGAACCAACAGAGCCACGGATGGATGGAAAGCACGGCGTTCTACTATATGGCCCAGCCCACCCCCGCGTTCAGTCGTTTGGGCACCGCCCAAGACAGGGTTGCCCCCCGCGACCCGATGGAGCAGGCGACCGTCATGACCGACATCTGGAACTACGAACGGCTGCACGACTACGCCGGCGCGTCGGAGTATATCGATGGTTTCATCGCCATCTATCCGGCGTTCCCGTTCGTAGACCTGCTGCGGCTGCGCCAAGTTGCCTACGTTGAAAAGATGAAGGGATTTGACGCGGCTCGGCCGCTCTATGAGGGCACGCTCCAGACCTCGACGAATGCCGTCGTCCGGCAATATACCGAGACGCTCTTGTGGGCTCACGAAAGCACCTCGAACGCTCTGATGGGGGTCTACTGCGACACCCGGACGCACGCGTATATCGACGGGCGAGATATGGGCTCAGCCGAAAACCCCGAGCAAATGATGATCTGGAAGCTCCAACTGGCGCCGGGTCGCCATGTGCTTGCGCTGGCGGCACGGTACAAGGCGTACCCGGACTGGGTTCAGCTTTGCCTGAGAACGCAACACGGCGATGTAACCACCGACCCCACATGGAAGACGGCCTTCAACCCTTCCGGCAACTGGAAGGGCTTGGACTATGACGACAGTGGTTGGCAGGCTGTGGGCGGAACGGGAGTCAAGGGACCGCCCGAGGAACCCTACGTCTGGGTATTCCCCGACCCCTTTGTCGATATGCAATCCAAGGCGATCGGGTTACGCCCCATGCAGGAATGGCCGGGATCGAAAGAAGGGATCGTGGTATATCGCAAGTCTTTCACGATGCCGACGGCCGGCCAGTAGCCGAACTCGGGCGCAACCCTGTCGCGCGCTACGGAGTAGCGCGCCCACCTCATTCAAGACATGCGGGCTGGCTCTCTCTCTGTGGGCGTGCTACCCCGTAGCAAGCGACAGGCAAAGTCCTGGCCAGACTCACGTCAACGTCGCAGGCACTCACGGGCCTTTGCCGCGATGCTCACCTCTCCCAGGCCTGAGTCGCGCAACATTTCGTCCCGATCGCCAACGCGGAAACTGTAGCGGCTCGGCAGCCCGAGAGCATGCACACGCTGGCCGCCGCGCGCCCCGAGAGCTTCGTTCAGGCACGCATCGAGGCCGCCCTTGCCGACGAACCCCTCCTCGATCGTAATCACGGTCTGGTAGTGCCCAAGCACATCCGAGAGCTCGGACGCCTTGTACTTGCTCAACGCGAACATGTCGACGACCCCAACGCTCAGGTTCTCGGCCTCCAGGATCTGCGCGGCCTTCAGCGCCGTGTGCACCATATACCCCGTAGCCACAAGACACACATCCGTTCCGCGGCGCCATTCGTGGAAGCCCATCTCGACGTTGACCGCCGCCCCAGTCTCATAAAGTGAGGCCAGCGGCTTGCCATCCAACCGGACATACTTGGGCCCGCTATGCTCCAGGCAATACTCGGCAATCGCGCCGGCACTGGCGCCATCTGCCGGCGACAGCACCTCCACATTGGGAAGCGTGCGCATGATGGACAGGTCCTCGAGCGCCTGATGCGTAGGCCCCGACACGTCGTAGCTGAGGCCGGCCCCCACGCCGACCATGTTGACGTTGAGTGGCCGCACCTGCGAGAGGATGCCCAGGTTCACCCGTATCTGTTCATAGCACCGCATGGAAAGGAACGGCGCAATAGCATAGGCGACAACGACGAATCCCTCCAACGCCAGGCCCGTGGCGACGTTGATCAGATTCTGTTCGGCAATGCCCACGTTGATGAAACGATCCGGGTAATCGCGGGCAACGACATCGAGCACAGGCGATCCGAAATCGGCGGATAGAAAGAACAATCGGCGGTCAGTCTTCATCCGCGCCAGCACGGAGGCGAGGAAGACGTCTCTCATCCTGCTAGACGCGGGGGCCACAGCCACCTCCTATCAGTTCGGCAATCTCCTGCTGACCGAGGGTCCGGATGTGGCACAACGGGTCGCGCTCCAGCGACGGCACCCCTCTGCCCTTCACGGTGTTGGCGATAAGCACCCGGGGCTGGGCCGGGCCGCTGGCTGCGCATTCCGCCAGCGCCGCGTAAACAGCCGGGATATCGTGGCCGTCGACCGTCATGGTGAGCCAACCGAATGCCTCGAACTTCGGTTCCAAGGGAAAGACATTCATGATCTCACGCGAGTGCCCGAGCATGCACTTGGCGTTGCTGTCAACCAGCATGACCAAGTTATCCAGCCGATGGTGCCCGGCGAACATGATCGCCTCCCAGACGGCGCCTTCATCCAGTTCGCCGTCACCCACCATCACGAACACCTTGTTTCGTGACTGCTTTCTCTTCAGGGCCACCGCCATTCCACAGGCAACACCGGGACCATGTCCCAACGAACCGTTGACTGTTTCGTAGCCGGGAATCACGGGATCGGGGATGCCCCCAAGGAAACTGTCAAGTTTGCAGACCCGCTCGAGCTCGCTCATCGCAAAGTACCCAAGGTCGGCGAGGATTGGGTACATGCAAATCGACCCGTGGCCTTTACTGATGATGAGGCGATCACGGGCCTCCCAACGGGGATTCCGGGGATCAAACGCGAGCAACCCCCCATAGTACAAGCATACGAGCATCTCAATCGGTGAAAGAGACGAGGCCACGCGCGTCTCCGGAGAACGAGCGTGTATGCGGAGTGTCTCCGTCCACACCCAGTCCGCTTTCTTCCGCAGAAGCAGATGTTTTTCGGTCGAGAGATTGGGATGAACCACTCTGGCATCCTTCCGTTTCAAGGTCACGAGGAACCGCTATTCTGCCACAGCGATCTTGGCCTTACAATAGGACAGTCCGATTACGGCCCTCCAGTTGCAGCCCTGTCGCGCGCTACGGAGCAGCGCGCCCACCTCATCAAGAATAGACATGTCGTCTCCAGTCCCCTGTGTGTGGGCGTGCTACCCCTGTAGCACGCGACAGTTACAGTACCGGGAAACGCGCAGGTGCGGTCCTGTTGCGCGCTACTGAAGCGCCTTCTTCACGACGTCACAGACCATCCCGACATCTTTCACACCCAATGATTGGTTGTTGGGCAGGAAGAACCCGCATTCGTAGAGCCTGTCGGCCACGGGTGCGCGGAACTCGCCATAGCGATCGATCCAGAAGGGGTGCCGGCCCAGATTGCCCGCCGTGAATATCCGGGTATCGATCGTGTTCCGTTCGAGCGCCTCGACGACGCGCCGGCGCTCCGCGGTCGACTTGGCGACGGCGCAGAAGGAAATGCTGCTGATCGTATCACCCGGGATGCACTCCGCGAAATCCACGCAACCGCGGAGTGCCGCCTGGTAGGCCAGGTGATTGGCCACCCGGATCCGAATCGTGTCGTCCAGGCGGCGCAACTGGATCAGGCCCAGCCTGGCGTTGATATCCGTCGGCCTGAGATTATACCCGGAGAGCGTGAAGGTGAAGGGCGCGTGGAAGCCGTCCACGCCGTACTTGTCCATTACAACCTTCGCCTTGGCTGGCGGCAGGTCTTTGAGCCAGCCATGGCTTCGCAGCATGAGCAACCGGTGATACACGTCTTCTTCGTTCGTGCATACGACGCCGCCTTCCACGGTCGACATGTGATGCCCGTAATAGAAGGAAAATGACGACATCAGCCCGAACGTCCCTACCTTGCGGCCCTGGTGCGTGGACCCATGACTCGCGCAGCAATCTTCCACAAGGTCGAACCCGTACTGGCGTTGCAGCGCGAGAATACGGGTCATGTCATTCGGGACGCCCAGGACCTGGACCAACATGACCGCCTCGGGCCGCTCGCGTTTCAGCAGCTCTTCCAGGCGCGCCAGGTCCATGCCGTAAGTCCGGGAATCCGACTCGCACATGAGCGGCTGCCACCCCAGTTGGATGGCCGGCATCAGGGTCGTCGCCCAGCCCGTGGCCGGCACCACAATCTTCCGTACCTTGGCTGACGGGGCGCGATCGAGGGCCGCGCACATCAGCAGGTTGGCCGACGATCCCGAGTTGCACATGACGCTGTACCGGACGCCGAGCCAGTCGGACCAAGCCTGTTCGAAGCGCTTCGTTTCGTCGGCCATCGTCAACCGGGGGTACTCGCGCAACCAGCCGATCAACTCCTCAATGTCGTCGCGGCTGATCGTATCCACGGCCAAGTCAAGTCGGCTGCTCTTGAATGTGTTCCCCATAAAGCCACCTGCTTTCAGAATGAGCTTCAAGGATACCCGTCCGCTCGACTCGGCTCAATCACAAAAGCCCGAGATCCTCCGGACGGGAAGCTCAGTCGTCGGTCCTCGCAGGCAACCGTGGTCGGCAGCAGAGCGTTTGCAGGAAAGCCCGGGACGCGCTTTTGACCAGCTTCCACTTGACGATCGATGCGGTCCCTGTGCGACGACCGCGGTGAGGCACGGGTAGATTGCAGATGCGGGCCCCGCCACCCGCCAGCGCGCCCGAAATGAGCACATTGGGCGCAAACGTCCCGGCCGGAATCTGGCTGATGATCGGGGCCAGCAGGGCACTGCGCATCAGCCGGAATGGCGTGTTGACATCGGTCACCCCCCGACCGAATGCCAGTCGAACAGTGGCGCGCGAAACCGCACTGATCAGCGCACGCCCCGCCCCCTGATGCCGGTCGCAGCGCGTGCCGAAAAGCGCGTCATAGTCCTTGCGCGCCTCCCATAGGTCAACGAAATGGCGCGCCTCCACTTCGTCATCGCTATCGCACTGAAAGACCCATTCAGCCTCCTGGACCGCGATGGCGTAGCCCGCCAGAATGGTGGGACCATGACCGCTGTTGGGTTTGTTGACGATGCGACAACGAGGATGGTCTCTGAATCCGGCCAACACCTTCTCCGTGCCATCGCGGGAACCGTCATTCAGCACAATCAAGAGAAAGCTGGCACCCGTTCCTGACAACACGTCGAGCCAGGACCGCACCACGAAATCGATGCAATCCTGCTCATTGTAGACGGGCATCACAACGGCCACATCGTACGACATAGTGTGCCTCCACCAGTTACTTCTTGAGGCCCAAAAGATCGCTTCGCACCAGCATTTCGAGTCCCCCGGCGCCAGGTTCGTAGGAGGCATAGGACACGACCGCGTATGCGCCTCCGTTCTCCGAAAGATATCTTTGGCAGGCCGCGAAGTACTCCGGGGGCTGATGGCTCATATAGGCGAAGCAGAAATACGCCGGCCTTGTGCTGCACAGCCGCTGGTAGAAATAGTCCGCCGTGAACAAACGCTTTTTCTCGGCGGGAACCGCCTCTCTATACGCGGGATTGTCGCTGCAGTAGTGATAAGTCGGTTCATTCCGGAACACCGGCCCTGTATACGTTGGCGCGACAACGTACTCATTCTCCGGAATGATCTTCAGCAGGTACGAGTTCACTTCGACGTTCCACAGCGTTGGCGCTGTGTCCAGGGCGTGCCGGGTCGCCGGCCACAGATTGACCAGATAGATGCCGCCCAGGGCCACTGACAGGATCGCCCAGGGAACCAGAGAAAGAACACCAGCGGTCAAAGGAATACCAATGGCCATCGCCATGTACAAGACAGACTGGTTCTGTGAATAGGGACAGGGACTCAGGGAAGCGTGAGCAATCCCACCACACAGCACTCCAAGCATGATGCCTTTGCACTGCCAAGGCATGGGGTTCCGCCTGAGGATCCGGATCCTCTGCGTCACGAAGCCAAGGATCGCAAACAGCGGGGCGGATAGCAACACGACGGCGGACGGCCAATGCACGGCGCTGCACAGCTGCAAGAAGAAGGCCCGCACGAGTCCCTTTTCGGCCAGCGCATTCCTTTGCGCCAATTTCACAAATTCAGGAAACACGCCCAACTCAGGCCGTATGGTGACAGTGACCCCTATCAGGGCCGCCAGCAGTCCAAGGAAAGCCCATGGCAGACTTCCCCGCATAGTGATTGATTTCGTGACACATCCCATAGTCAGGAATCCGAGCGCGGCGCCGGCCGCCAGCAGCACATGTTTCGGCATAATGCACAGGGAGAATACCGTCAGAAAGGCAGCGGAACTGATAGCCAAGCGGCTCTTCGGCCAACGACACAGCAGCAGTAAGCCAGCCAGGAACAGCGCGTAGGCACAATTATCCGGGCGAAACTCGTGGAAAGTCGCGAGAGATCCCGCCACGGGCAAGAGGATGACCAGTACACCCGGCCAGGACACGCCGCACGCCTCCCTGCAAATCCGCCCCATGAGAAACGCCATGGTACCCAGGAACAGCAGCGCCACCAGCCTGGCATACAGAATGAACACGGCGTTCTGGGGAAACACGTCCAGCAGGAATCCAAAGAGCCTGTAGAACACGGTCGGATAGGGACACAGGAAATCTACATTCGCATTGAACAGTCGATGGACAAGCCACATGTAATGAATGTGCGCGAACTCATCAGGAGTGACCCCCCCAACCAGCGTCATGCATATGGCCTGGGCGGAAAGAGCCGAGATCAACAGCCAGGGCAGCGCTCTAACGAGCTTCGCAAAGACCGAGTCTCGCGGCGGCTTCACCTGACCGACACTCGGCAGGCCGGTCTTCGTTGTGTTGGCGGTCCGTCGCATGCATGCACCTCCGAAGTACTGCTCACACCCTCATTGCGCACCCCTCGGCCTCCCCCGCAGTATGACGCATCCGAGGCCGCGCCCATGAGCCCCCCATGAGACGGATTAAGGGTGGATAGAGTACAGTATTGACCAAATATTCCCATGCTTTTCTTCGCTCGTTTTCCCAGATTGTGTTACGCCATAGCCTGTGGCAATTCTGCGGGGGTAGCGTCCTTGGCACACGAACTGTGGCCGCGCACGTTGGGCGCGGAGAGACGGGCGCGTAAACGGGACAGCGCGGTCAACGCCCGCGCCTACAGAAGAAAAAACGTGTTTGTCCGCAGCCTATGCCGGGTGCTACTATGGCAGCGCTTTCGGGAAGCGGGTGGGAAATGCGTGTTGCACAATGACTAATCAGGCGATCTGGGTGACGGGAGCAGGCGGGTTCATCGGAACGCACGTCATTCCCGAACTGGTGACGGCGCACTCTCAGTTGCTCTGTTTTACCCACGACAACAGGGGGGAAGAGACGCGTGGACCCGGCGGCCAGCGGCGGCACCACTTGGATTTCCGGAGTCACGACGACGTGCGGCGCGCCGTCGGTCAGTACGGGGTGCCGGATATAGTCCTCCACATGGGCTGGGGAGCCATGGAAGACCCCGGATCTCCCGAGCATCTGGGGGCCAATGTCTCGGCTTCGCGGAACCTGATTGATACCCTGTATGCGTGCGGATTGAAGCGCTTTGTATTCCTCAGCTCAGTGAACGAGTACGGCGGCCGAACGGGTCTTCTGGAGGAATCCATGCCCCCGGAGGGCCGCCTGACGCATTACGCCGAGGCGAAGACTGCTGTCTCGCAGTATGGGCTCGCGCGGGCGGCAAGCCTTGGCCGTGCCTTCCTGTCCATACGCCTGTTCTACACCTTCGGTCCCGGACAACGGCCCGGCGCGCTGACCAATAAACTGTACCGCTGCTTCTCGGATGGTCAGCGACCCGCACTGGGCCCCTGCGAGCACTACCGCGACTACATCTTTGTGCGCGAGGCCGCCGAGGGAATCCGCCGTCTTTGCGAGGTGACGCAGTCGGCGATCGTGAACCTGGGCAGCGGGCACGCCATTCGGGTGCGGGAATTCGCGACGCTGTTCTGGTCGCACCTGGGGGGCGACCCCGGGGATATGGACTTCGGCGCCCTGCCCATGCGAGCCGGCGAACCGGAGCAGCCGCTCAGCTACGCGAGTCTGGACCGGTTACGCAACCTGACCGGCTGGGCGCCGTCGCCATCCATCGAGGCGGGCATCGATCAAACCATCGCCGCCTTGCGCCGCGGGCCGGCGGCCACGCCGCAGACGCAGCAGGGATAGTGTATGGAAGCCAACGACGACAACGCTTCTCGTTCAGTGAGCATCCTGATCCCGGTTTACAATGAGGCCCGGATCATTCGGGGCGTTCTGGACGAATTGTACGCCAAGTGCCTGAATCGACTATCGGACTTCGAAGTGCTCATGCTCGAGGATGGGTCGAAGGACGATACCGCCGCGGTGTTGAAGGTGTGCGAGACAGCCTACCCCAACCTCAAGGCCGTAACGGATCCGCGAAGGATCGGCTATGCGGCCTCGATCACACGCGGTATCGCGATGGCGAAGAAGGACTGGATCCTGATACTGGACGGCGACGGACAGATTGAACCGGAGGATATCTGGATCCTGCTGCGAGCGTCCATGGACTACGACATCGTGAGCGGCGAAAAGTTTCCCCGCTGCGACCCCACCTTCCGCATCATCGTCTCGCGTTGCTTCGACCTCGTGACGGATATCTTTCTGGGCATCAGCGTTCGTGACATCAACTTCGGGCTGAAGCTTATGCGCACGAGCGTTGCCCAGCGCCTGGCGCCCAAATGCGGAAAATTGGGCGAGATTTACACGGCAGAACTCATGATGCGCTGCATCTACGCAGGGTGCCGCCTGCAACAGATCCGCGTGCGGCATCGCAAACGGACTGCAAACTCGGTATCGACAGGCGTTCCGCCCCATAGATTGGTTGGCAAAGCATGGAAAGCATTTCGCGGGCTGCTTGCCCTGCGCAAGGAGTTGACTACCCCGGAGGGACCATGATCATTGCGCGAACGCCCTTTCGAATCAGTTTCCTCGGCGGGGGGACGGACTATCCCGAATTCTACCGTGAGCACGGAGGATCGGTTCTGCTCACTACGATCAACCAGTATTGCTACCTCTCCATTCACAGGATCAGCCAATTCTTCAAGTATCGTTTCCGCGCCAGTTACGCCAAGACGGAATTGGTTCAGAATCCCAGCGAATTTGTCCACCCCTTGATACGGGAGTGCCTGCTCTATTTGGACATCCAGGACAATCTCGAGATCGCGCACGTATCCGATCTGCCGGCGCGCACGGGCTTGGGCACCTCGTCGTCGTTCACGGTGGGGCTGCTGCATGCGTTGCACACCCTCCGCGGGGACCGGGTGACCGAGGAAGATCTGGCCCGGGAAGCGATCGTTATAGAACGCGAACGCGTGGGCGACGCCGGGGGGCACCAGGACCAGTACGCGGCCGCCTACGGCGGATTCGTCAGGATCGATTTCTCGGGATCTCACGGCGTGACCGTGCATCATTTGGGCATCAGCGCTTCGCGCATCAAGGAGTTGGAGAGCCACTTGATGCTATTCTACACCGGTCGTGAGCAGTCGGCGGATGGGGTCGTCCGTGAGCAGCAGCGCAGGACGAAGCACAACACGAAAGCGCTCTTGCAGATGGCCCACATGGTCCACACGGCCCAGGACATCCTGGTTGGCGGGCGCGATATCGATGACTTCGGGCGTCTCCTGGACGAATCGTGGCAACTGAAGAAGAGCCTATCACGCGGCATTTCGAACGGCGCCATTGATCAGGCCTACGCCGCGGCGCGAGCCGCGGGCGCACTGGGCGGCAAACTGCTTGGGGGCGGCGGACGGGGGTTCCTCCTGGTGTTCGCGAAGCCGGAGCACGCGGGTTCAATCCGGGCGAAGCTGGCCAAGTTGCGGGAAGTCGGCTTTGCTTTTGACTCGCGAGGCAGCGAAATCGTGTTCCTGGCGCCCGCCCAGGGATGAAGAAGGACGACTGAATGAGCAAGCTCGAAAAACTGTTGGTTGCAGTCCTCGTGCTCGGCCACCTCCTCTATGCCGGAGCATTGCTGACCAACTACATGGCCCACACGACGATCATTGCCGGCTCAGAGGCGCTCCATGCGCAGTTCGTCTACCAAATTAGTCAAGGGCACCTCATGTTCAACAAGGTCGCCGATCCACATTTACTGGATTTGTGGTACACGCCCCTGGGGTTCGACATCATGGGCGCCGCCGCACGCTTGTTCGGCGTCGACATACGCGTCTTCCGATTCACGACCTTCCTCTTCGCACTCGGGGCCGCCTTCCTCGTTGGCGCCATTACGTGGACTTTGTGCAAAAACAAATTCATGGGATTCGTGGCCGGGGCGCTGATGATTGCGGCGCCGGCAGGTGCCTGGTACCTGGAAGTCGGGCCCAACCCCTACCACGTCTTCTTTACGTTGCTTGGCATCTACTTCCTGGTTCGTGACGAGAAACTCCGCTGGAGCACCGTGTTGCTCGCCTCGTTCGCCTTCTTCGCCGGCTTCTGGTCGAAGCAGACGGGTTATATTTACATGGCGGCAAGCGTTTTCTACATGTTGGTGCACAGCGTTAAGAAAGGACTGGTGGCCCTGGTCGTCATGGCATCTCTTGCGGGAGCGGGCACGCTGTACTATGCCATGCAACCAGGCTCTGACTTTGTCTATCTCGTTCTCGTCAAACAGTTCATCGCACACGTTCTGGTTTGGGACTGGTTCCTTACGCCCGTATTGTTCCCCGAGAACCTCGGCCGTTTCGGCATCATGATCGCACTGGTAGCGGCATTTGTGTTCGAACGATTCCGCATCCGAGAGTATATCCGCTCGCCCACCGTGGTGTTTCTTGGCGCCTCCGCCGTCGTGGGTGTTTTCGCCCGGCTCAAGTACGGTTCGGGACCCTCACAGGCGCTGGTCTTCAACGCGATGCTGCTGGCCGTCGGACTGTCGTATCTGCATAGACTTATGCAACGCGGCGTCCTCTACGCGGGCCTGGCGACGGCCTTGATCCTTGTGCAGGGCGGCGCCCTTGTGCAGGATCTGCGCGCAGACTTCATCACGGCCGAGGACGACGACCGGTTCTCGAAAGTGCTCTCGCTTCTTGCCACGCCGGGCAGGAGTGTTTACACGGTCAGTTATGAGTTCGAGAAGATCTTGGTGGGAAGGCAGCCGTTTCGCGGTGTAGAAGGACCGCGGGGCTGCTGGATCAACGGGGTCTGCGATAAGTCGCGATACCCCAATGAGTTGCGCGACTACTTCGGCAGCGATCCGTTCGACATGGTGGTCATCGATATACCGACGGAGATGAGCAGTTGGTTCCTCTATGAACGGTTGAACGCAGCCTATACGCCCGTCGGCGAAATTCCGGCCGCATCTCGCTATCCGGAATCGGCAACGCTTCGCTGGCGGAAGATCATTTTCGAGAAGAAGAAGATTTCACCCGACGGCAATCCCCCTGCTCGGCCAACGGGAACGCCTTAGGGCTATCTCTGCCTATTGACCCATTCAGGGCGCAATAGCGTATCTTCGGCCGTCCCCGTGAGCAATCGACCGGCAATCTCCATGCCCTGCATAAACGTGTGATCCATATTCCCGACTTCGTATTTCCAGGCGCCAAACCGTCCACGCGAGTAGATGCCCAGCTTCTCCAGCGCCGGCAAGACCTCATCAAGAATCGCATCGCGGCCCAAGGATGGGACCGGGTACCCGTATTCGGCCATGTGGGTCCAGACATGGATCGGTTCGGCCTCTTCATCCAATAGCCCGCACCGTCTTAAGCCCTGCACACAGGCTTGCACAAGGGCATCTCGCCCCGGCAGGCACCCGCCAGGACGAAATGCCACTTCAGCCATGAGCGAATAGCACCCTTCTGGAGCGTTCCGCGGACTATAGTGGCTGAACACAGTCACGCGGTAGAATGGATACTCAGACTCCGGGAAGTACATCCAGCACTTTTCCCGTGCAGCGTGAGGCAAAGGACCGCGCAGGCCGAGGCCCACGACCCATGTGCTCGTGCGAACCAACCCCCTTGCCGCCCTCATCCCACGATCCAGGCCGGTCATGCCAACGGCCTGATCGATCGGAATGGTGCTGATCAGAACGTCGTATGGAAAACTTCTGCCGTCATTCGTGACGACGGCGCGCCTATCGGCCCCAATGGTCACGACGGGGGCATTGAACAGCATCCGCTCCGGGGGCAGCGCGTCGGTTACCCGCCGCCATATGAAGCCGGTTCCGCCGCTCTTCGGGAATCGGAACAGGTTATTCGGCCCCCACGACACGTCGTCCTTCGACGTTGTCAGGTGGCGCATCATTCTCGCCAGGTCGGGGACTGCTACACGATCCCCCACCCATTGCGCTGACATCTCTGACGGCGGCCCCGCCCACACTTTCCGATTGTACGGCATCATGAAGAGGTCCGACACCCCTTTTCCCATGGACCGGTAAATCCATTCTTCAAAATTCGCAGGGAGGTCAGCCCTTCGGTTCGAGTTGGCCTCGCTGACGCCCTCCAGGCATTGCCGCTGCTCGTCTGACGGCAGATGTCGAATGTTGTACTGGAACGGATAGGGGATCCAGGCGTCGTGCATCCGGATAAATGCACGGCGCTCGTGGTTATGCCATTCATCGCGCGGAATAACCCCGTCAAGCACTTGGTCAAAAGCAGGGTAGTGGGAGAACAGGATGTGCCCCCCGATGTCCCAGGTGAAGCCATCAACGACGAAGCTTGCCGCCAACCCACCAGGCCGGTCGTTCTTCTCAAGCAAAGTCCACGACGCGCCGGACTGTTGAAGCGCCCAAGCAGCACCCAATCCTGCCGGACCTGCACCCAGGATGACGAATCTCATCTTTGCCCGCCTCTTGGTCGCCAATACGTGTCTGCCGCCTGACCGCTTTGAGCCACGCCGCTCATGTGATCTGACTGCATTCCTGTTCCGGCAGCAGGCCGAAACACTGAGCGTCGTGCCACGCACCGTATGCTGCTCCGGGCTCTAAGCGATGTCAACGGTCAACGCTTTGCTGCGGAATTCGGTTCCAACCGCGCGATGGATAGTGTATCGTCAAAGCATCGAGAATCTAAGGGGCCTCGACGCCGATCGGAAAGGCAATTGCGGACGCTATGACGGGTCATTCCTGGTACGAGCACATTGAGGAAATGCATCGCCTGCTGGCCGGTGTGTCCTGTCGCCGTCGTGGCCGCCATGAAATAGGCCCTGAAAAAGGGTTTATGCAGTGGAAGGAGGCGACACTCCACCTCCGCGACAAGGGGCGAACCCTCTATCTGATCGGAAATGGGGCCAGTGCGTCCATGGCGAGCCATATGGCGGCGGATCTGGCCAAGAATGGACACATCCACACCGAGGTGTTTTCCGACCTCTCGCTCATTACCGCGATTTCCAACGACTTGGGTTACGAGCGCGTGTTTTCCGAGCCGTTATCCCGTCGTGCCCGCGCCGGGGACATGCTCGTGGCTATCAGCAGTTCAGGCCGGTCGCCGAACGTGCTCAGCGCCGTGACTGCGGCTCGACGGAAGGCGCTGACGATCGTCACATTGTCGGCGATGGATCCGGACAACCCGCTCCGGTCCGCCGGGACACTGAGCTTCTATGTCCCCGCCCGCACCTACGGGTGTGCCGAGACGTGCCATGCCGCCGTGCTGCATCACTGGATGGATCTCGTGGATGTCGCGGCCGACGGACGCGCAAGGCGGACGCGGAGGGTCGTGCGGTGAGCGAGCGGGTGGTCGTGATCGGCAGTAACTCCTTCTCGGGGGCGCATTTCGTCGACCGGTTGCTCGCCGAAGGTGACGACGTGACGGGCATCAGCCGATCGGCCGAACCGGACCCGGCCTTCCTGCCTTACAAGGCCCGCTCCACAGGCCGGTTCCGTTTCGCTCAGTTGGACTTGAACAGAGACTTGGGACGCATCATGGAGGTGATCGAGGACTGCAAGCCCGAGTACGTCGTGAATTTTGCCGCTCAGGGCATGGTGGCGCAGAGCTGGCAGCGCCCCGAGGATTGGTTCCAGACGAATGTCGTGGCGAACGTGAAGCTGCACGATCGACTGCGCAAGTGCGACTTCCTCAAGAAGTATGTCCACGTGTCGACGCCGGAAGTTTACGGATCGTGCGAGGGCGTTGTCGTGGAGAACACCTCCTACAATCCCAGCACGCCATATGCCGTGTCGCGTGCGGCCGCGGATATGAGCCTGATGAGTTTCTTCCGGGCGTACCGGTTCCCGGTTGTCTTCACCCGCTCGGCCAATGTCTATGGACCCGGCCAGCAACTCTACCGCATCATCCCGCGCAGTATTCTCTGCTTCCTCACCGGCAAAAAACTGGCGCTGCAAGGGGGGGGGCTTTCGGTCCGTTCGTTCATCCATATCGGCGACGTGGCGGACGGCACTCTG
Organism: uncultured bacterium; assembly: GCA_903895695.1. Taxonomy (GTDB): domain Bacteria; phylum Verrucomicrobiota; class Kiritimatiellia; order CAIKKV01; family CAITUY01; genus CAITUY01. Next base: position 30,679 of record CAITUY010000145.1, on the reverse strand, counting down.
CGGGTGGCCCGGACGGCGCCGGCTGGCTCGATCTACCACTTCTCCACGCCGCGCATGATCACGATCCGGGCGCTGGTCGAACTGATCGCAGCGCGTGTCGGCGTCCCGTTCGAGGACGGCGTCGAAATCGTGGGCGATCGCCTGGGCAAGGATGCGGCGTACAAGCTGGACAGCACGAAAGCGCGTGTGGAACTCGGGTGGCGCGATGCCAAGTCGCTCGAAGAAGGGATCGACGATACCGTCCGGTGGGTGCGCGACCATCTTGACGTCCTGAAACAGCAGCCGTGGGACTATGTTCATAAGCCATGATCACAGCCAGCAAACAGCTTTCATTTGAAGAAGCTCCGGCCGTATTCGCCCACCTGCGCGCCGAAGGGAAGCGGATCGTACAGTGCCACGGCACGTTCGATCTGCTTCATCCGGGGCATATCGTTCATTTCGAAGAAGCCAGGGCCCTGGGCGACCTATTGGTCGTGACCGTGACCGGGGAAAAATATGTCAACAAGGGCCCCGGCCGCCCGTTCTTCAACGACCAGATGCGCGTGAAGTCATTGACGGCGATCGAGTTCATTGACTACGTGATCGTCGTGCCCTACCCCGCGGCCATGGAGGCCATCGAATGCGTCCATCCCGACGTGTACTGCAAAGGCCGCGAGTATCAAGACACCGAGACGGATGCCACCGGCAATATTCACGACGATATCAAGACCGTCGAACGCCTGGGCGGCAAGGTGCGGTATGTGGGGTCGATTGTATTCAGCTCCACGAAGCTTCTGAACCGCCATTTCGGAACCTATTCGCCCGAAGTAAGAGAGTTCTGCCGGCACCTGGCGGCCACGTGTTCCGTGCGTGACTTCCGGCAGATTGTGAGTGGCTTTGGCGATTTGAAGGTCCTCGTGGTGGGCGATATCATCTTTGACCGGTACACGACCGTGGGGGTCCAGGGGTTGACATCCAAGAACCGGATCTTGTCGGGCCGGTTCATGCGGGACGAGATGCAGGCCGGGGGCGCCTTGGCAGTCTTCCGTCATGTGCGCGAATTCACGTCCTCCGTGAAACTGCTGAGCCTGGTGGGCACGGAATCGTGGGTCGAAGGCGAACTGTCGCGATACGTTCACCCCGATGAGGACGAAATCCTGCGGATACCCGGGTTCACCACCATCGTCAAACAGCGCTTCGTGGAGCCGTTGAACGAAGGGAAGGAACTGATCAAGCTCTTTGCCGTCAACTACATCGACGCACAGCACCCGGGCCCGGATGTGTTGAAGTTCGTGGTGGACCGACTCGGACGGCAGATCAAGAACTACGACGTGGTTCTGGCCATGGATTTCGGCCACGGGTTGATGGGCGATCCGATCCGGAAGATGGTCCAGGAACAAGCGCCTTTCCTGGCGGTTAACTGCCAGACCAACAGCAACAACCACGGGTTCAATATCATCAACCGCCGGTACCACCGGGCCGACAGTTTCTGCCTCGACCAGTCTGAACTCCTTCTCGCATGCGGACGGCGGGACATTGACTATGCCCAGGAACTGGCCAACCTCCAGCAGCATCTGGGGGCTCAGTACGCTTGGCTGACCCGGGGTGCAACTGAGACTATCGGCTTGAAGAGGGGCGATAAGTCCTGCTCCTGCCCGGCGCTGGAGCAGAACATTGTCGATACCGTTGGCGCCGGGGATGCATTCTATGCCGTGGCGTCGCTCGCGGCTGCAAGGGGGGCACCCGTGCTGGCGGCCACTTTCCTGGGGCAACTCGCGGGTGCCCAGGCCGTACGGATTGTCGGCAACTCCGAACCGATCCGGAAAGCGAAACTACTCAAGGGCAGCGAGGCCATGCTGTCGTTTTGAACTCGATACGGGGGTCCTGCATGAACATTCTTTTGACGGGCGGTTGCGGCTATATCGGGACGATGCTCACGGAGGCGCTCCTCGGGCAGGGGCACAAAGTGACGGTCGTTGATGTCATGTGGTTTGGCAATCGGTTGCCGGCCCACGCGAACCTTACGGTGATCCGGCAAGACACCCGGGACGTCGAACGCATTCCCATGGCCGGCGTGGAGGCGGTTCTTCACCTGGCAAATGTTGCTAACGATCCCTGCAGTGAACTGGACGCGAAGCTTTCCTGGGAGGTAAACGTCCTGGCGTCCATGCAACTCGTGGAACGCGCGATTCGCCACGGTGTGCGGCAGTTCGTCTATGCCAGTTCCGGAAGCGTGTACGGGGTGAAGGATGAGCCGCAGGTTACCGAGGATCTGCCGCTGGTGCCGATCTCGGACTACAACAAGACCAAGATGGTCAGTGAGCGCGTGCTGTTAAGCTACCGGGACAAAATCCTGATCCAGTGTGTCCGGCCGGCCACGGTCTGCGGCTATTCGCCGCGCATGCGCTTGGACCTATCGGTGAACATGCTGGCCGTTCAAGCGCTGGCCAACGGGCGGATCACGGTATTCGGGGGAGACCAGACGCGGCCGAACATCCATATACGGGACATGGTGGGTGTCTACCTGCACCTTCTTGAACAGCGTGAACGGATGTCTGGCGTCTACAATGCCGGCTTCGAAAACATCTCCATCCTCGATATCGCACGCCGGGTCACGGAATATGTGCCGGCCGAGATCGTTGTAACGCCGTCGAACGACCCGCGCTCGTACCGGCTCAATTCGGACAAACTGCTGGCCACGGGTTTTCGGCCGCGTTACGGCGTCAACGACGCCATCCAGGAGATCATTGCGGCCTTTCGCGAAGGCCGGCTGAAGAATGAGGACGGTTGTTACAACATCAAGACGATGAAGACGATCGGGAACCTGGGGTGGGCATGCGCGGCAAAGACCTAGAAGGCATGGCGCGGCGGATACGCGGCAAGGTCATCGAAATGAGCCACCGGGCCGAGACGCCGCATCTGGGGTCTGCGCTTTCCTGCGTGGACATTCTCACGGCGGCGTACGGGTCCGTTCTCCGGATTGACCCGGGCGCACCGGCTGACCCCGGGCGGGATCGGTTCATCCTGAGCAAAGGCCATGCGGCCACCGCTCTGTATGCGGCACTCGCCTTTCATGGATTTTTTCCCGAGAGCTTGTTGGACACCTACGCTTCCCACGGCAGTCGACTTGAGGAGCACCCGACGCCGAACTGCGTTCCGGGCGTCGAGGCAGCCACCGGATCGCTGGGACATGGACTTCCCCTCGGCCTTGGCATGGCGTTGGCCAGTCGGATACAAGAGCGCCCGTATCGGGTCTATGTCACGATGAGCGACGGCGAGTGCAACGAGGGATCTTCTTGGGAAGCCGCCATGATGGCGCCAGCCCAGGGGGTTGTGAATCTGTGCGCCATTGTGGATTTCAACCGCTGGCAGGCCACCGGCCGCAGTTGCGAGGTGATGGCGCTCTGTCCGCTCAGGGAGAAGTGGCAAGCGTTCGGTTGGAGCGCCACCGAAGTCGATGGACACGATGTGAAGGCTCTGGCCGAGCTGATGCAACGAGTGCCGGATGGTTCAGGAAAGCCGGTCGCCATCATCGCCAATACGGTCAAGGGCAAGGGCGTGTCCTTCATGGAGGATGACAACAACTGGCATTACCGGGTGCCCACAGCCGACGAACTATCCGCGGCGCGCAAGGAGCTGGGCCTGTCATGAGGAACGCCTTTGCCTCAGAAGTAACGGCGCTCGCGGCGGCTGACAAGCGGGTGGTCCTGCTCTCGGGCGACATCGGCAACCGGCTGTTCGACAAACTGAAGGCAACCGCGCCGGGCCGCTTCCTGAACTGCGGCGTGGCTGAAGCCAATATGACCGGTGTGGCCGCCGGCATGGCCTTGTGCGGGCTGCGGCCGATCACTTATACGATTACCCCGTTCGTCACCACCCGTTGCCTGGAACAAATCCGGGTGGACATCTGCTACCAGAATGTGCCGGTGATCATCGTCGGCACCGGCAGCGGACTGTCCTACGCAAGCCTCGGCACGACGCACCATTCCTGCGAGGATATCGCGTTCTTGCGGGTCCTGCCCAATATGACCGTCATCTGCCCGGGCGATGCCGTGGAGGTGCGGTTGGCGCTGCGGGCGGCCCTGCAGCATCCGGGGCCGGTCTACATCCGCCTCGGCAAGAAGGGGGAACCGATCGTGCATGCGAGCCCCCCGCCGTTCGAGATTGGCAAGGGCATCGTGATCAGACCCGGGCGTGACGTATGCCTGCTCAGTGCAGGCACCATCCTGCCGGTGGTCATGCAGGCCGCCGACCGCTTCACGGAAAAAGGACTCTCCGCCCAGGTGGTCAGCTTGCATACGGTCAAGCCGCTGGACGAGGCCCTGCTCGCTGAAGCCTTCCGGTCCTTCAGGATCGTGGTGACGATTGAAGAGCACAGTCGTCTGGGCGGCTTGGGCGGAAGTGTCGCCGAGTGGCTCTCGGATCATCCGGTGACAGCAGGCCGTCTATGCCGGATCGGGACGGGGGATCGATTCCTGCACGAGGCCGGAAGCCAAGACGATGCGCGCGCGTATTTTGGGCTGACGCCCGGGGGCATCGTGGCGCAAACGCTGGCGATGATGGAGACGGGTGAGGCTCATGTTGATCGGCGTTGATTTCGACAACACCATTGTCAGCTACGATCGTGTCTTCCACCGCGTTGCCGTCGAGAAGGGCCTGATCCCCGACACGCTCCCCGTCCACAAACAGGCCGTACGCGACCACCTGCGGGCGATCGGCCGCGAGGACGCCTGGACCGAATTGCAGGGCTACGTCTATGGCGCGCGCATGGCGGATGCCGCGGCGTTTGAGGGAGTCTGCGACTGTCTGGCCCACTGGCTGCGCCGCGGCATCGATGTTCATATCATCAGCCACAAGACCCGCGTGCCCTACCTGGGCCCCGCTTACGACCTGCATGCGGCGGCCTATGGCTGGCTGGAGCAGGAAGGGTTCTTCGATCCGGCACGGGTCGGGTTGCCGCGTGAGCACGTGCGCTTCGAGCTGACCAAAGCCGAGAAGCTGCGGCGCATCGCCGAAACCGCGTGCACGCATTTCATCGACGACCTGCCGGAGTTCCTGGCCGAACCGGCCTTCCCGGCAGGGGTTACGAAACTGCTGTTCGACCCCGCCCGCGAGCATCGGCTGCAGCACGGCGTCGGCGAGCGGTTCTCGTCGTGGCAGGAACTGGAGCGTTTCGTCCTGCAGGCGGAGGAATCTGTGTGAGGCCGGCCGCCACCCCTGCCATGGTTGAACTGGTCCGCCAGGCCACAGGTCGGGTCGGCGTTCAGGTGCACGTCCTGGCCAGCGGCGGCAACAACAGGGTCTTTCGCATCGAAAACGGCGTCGATACGTGGCTGCTGAAGGAATACTTCCGGCACCCCGGCGATACGCGCGACCGCCTCGGCGCGGAATTCGCGTTTTCGCGTTTCGCCTGGAGCCAGGGGGTACGGTGCATCCCGGAACCGTTAGGGTGTGACGCCGCGAACGCGCTGGGACTTTACGGCTACCTGCGTGGTCGGGCGCCGACGACTGACGACATCGGGGCCCCGGCCATCGAAGCGGCGCTGCGCTTCTGGCAAGGCCTAAACGCTCATCGGGATGCCTGCGAGGCCAGCTTGCTGCCGACCGCGTCCGAAGCCTGCTTCACGCTGGAGGAGCACCTGCGATGCCTCGAACGACGGGTCGGCATCTTGCAAGCGATGGAAGGCGGGGCGGGCATTCAAGCCGAAGCCCGTGGTTTCGTGATCAGCGCCTTGAGCGGCGGCGCGGCGCGCATCATCGAGAATGCCAGGCGGCAGGCTGGCGAGTTGGGCCTGGCCTTGGATCGCCCGCTCGCCGCGGCCGAACGCTGCATTTCGCCCTCCGATTTCGGCTATCACAACGCCATCGTGGTCGGGACCGGGGACTGGCGTTTCATCGACTTCGAGTATGCCGGGTGGGACGATCCCGCCAAAGCGGTGTGTGACTTCTTCTGCCAGCCCGCCGTGCCGGTTCCCCGGACGTTTCTGGGCGCCTTTCTGGATGGGGTCGCGGACGCCGCCCACGGGGCAGCTAAGTGCCGTCGGCGCGTCGAGGTACTCATGCCTGTGTACAGGTTGAAATGGTGCTGTATCATGTTGAACGACTTTCTTCCGGTCGGTGGACGGCGGCGCCATTTTGCCCGCAAGGGAGTCGCTGCCGAGGAGCGCAAGGCGAGCCAACTGCAGAAGGCTCGGGCCGCACTGGCGCAGGCGTTGGAGCAGCATTAGGGTTGAAACTGAAGGAGACCGTTCCATGGCCTACATTGATTTTCTATCGACTGTGCATAAGAGCACCAAGCGCGACTATGTGGCCCGGGTCCTGGAACGACCCAAGGCCGAAGTGGCGAAGATCGCGAAGAAGTTCGACGTGGAATACTGGGACGGCGATCGAACGACCGGCTACGGGGGCTATCGTTACGACGGGCGCTGGCAGAAAGTCGCCAAAGCGATGGCGGACCACTACGGGCTCAAGGCGGGGGACCGAATTCTCGACGTGGGCTGCGGCAAGGGTTTCCTGCTGTACGACTTCACGCAGGTGGTGCCGGGCGTCGAGGTCACCGGGATCGACATCTCACGGTATGCCATCGAACACGCCAAAGAAGAGATCAAGGACCGCGTTTCTGTGTGCAATGCCAATAGACTGCCCTTTGCGGACGGGAGTTTTGACCTTGTCGTGTCCATCAACACAATTCATAATTTGTACGCCTTTGACTGTTTTGCGGCGCTCAAAGAAATCGAACGCGTGGGTCGGAAGAACAAGTACATCTGCGTCGAATCGTATCGCACTGAGGAGGAGAAGGTTAACCTGATGTACTGGCAGTTCACCTGCGAGATGTTCTGTACGCCAGAGGAATGGGAGTGGTGGTTCAAACTGACAGGCTATTCGGGCGATCACTCCTTCATCTACTTCGAGTAAGGAGCGAAGAGCAAAGAGCAAGGAGCGAAGAGGTAAGAGGGGATATGAGGGCGCATTTTCGGTTTGAGGATCTTGATGTCTGGCGAAAGGCGAGGCAGATGGCGGTGGCCCTGCACCGTCTGGCAGAGCAATTGGAGGCCAAGAGACTCTACCGGTATGCAGAGCAGTTGAGAGCGGCTGCGTTGTCGGTGCCGAACAACATTGCGGAGGGTTCCGGCAGTATGCACAAGAAGGAATTTCAGCAATTTCTCAACATTGCCCGGCGCTCACTGTTCGAAAACGCATCCATGCTACTTGTATTCGAGGCCATGGGACTGTGGGATGCCGGGCAGGTTGACACGCTGCTCGACGACTGCGATCAACTGAGCCGGATGCTGACCAGTTTCTCCCGCACCCTGAGGCCAACATGACCCTCCGCCCTCCGCTCTTCGCCCTTGGCTCTTCGCCCTCCGCTCATCGCTCTTCGCCCTCTGCTCTTGGCTCTTTGCCCTCTGCTCTTGGCTCTTTGCCCTCTGCTCTTGGCTCCACGCCCTCCGCCCTTCGTTTGGGGACCGCACCATGAAGAGTCGCGCCGCGATCCTGGTCGAGTTGAAACAACCCTTGGTTGTCGACGAGATTGAGCTCCCGACGCTGGGTGTCGGGCAGGTTCTGGTCAAGGTGCTGTGCAGCGGCATCTGTGGTTCGCAGTTGGGCGAGATCGACGGCGCCAAGGGACCGGACCGGTTCCTGCCGCATTTGCTCGGGCATGAGGGCGGCGGGATCGTCCTGGAGACGGGGCCGGGCGTCAAGGCGGTGCGCCAGGATGACCGCGTTGTGCTGCACTGGCGCAAGGGTGTCGGGATCGAGGCCGATCCCCCTAAGTACCGGTGGGACGGCAAGACGGTCAATGCGGGGTGGGTCACGACGTTCAACGAATATGCGGTCGTGTCCGAGAATCGCCTGACGGCGGTGCCCGCCGATGTGGACCCGGAGATTGCGGCGTTGATGGGTTGTGCCGTCACAACCGGCCTGGGCGTGATCGTCAACAACGCGAAGTTGTCCCTTGGGGAATCGATCGTTGTACTGGGCACGGGTGGCGTGGGTCTGAACGTCGTGCAAGGGGCCGCGTTGACGTCCGCCCATCCCATCGTCGCGGTCGACCTCGTCGAGGAGCGGCTCGCCTTGGCGCGTGAGGTCGGTGCCACCCACACCATCAACGCGCGAACTACCGTCGTCAGGGACGCGATCGCGGGAATTCTGGGCACGCGCGGGGCCGATGTCGTCGTTGAGACGACCGGCAACACGGGCATGATCGAACTCGCGTACGAGGTCGCCGGACCGCAAGGGCGCGTGGTGTTGGTCGGCGTGCCGCGCAAAGGCCAAAACATTTCCATCTACTCGCTCCCGCTGCATTTCGGCAAGGTGCTCACGGGATCCCATGGCGGCGAAGCGAATCCGACCGAAGATATCCCCCGCTATGTCCGCCTGACCAAAGCCGGCGTTCTCGCCGCAGGCCGGCTCATCACCAACCGGTATGCGTTGGGCAATATCAACGGCGCGCTGGATGCCATGCGGGCCGGCACTGTTGCGGGCCGGTGTATGATCCGCATGCACGACGGGGTCGGCGCCGCTCATCCCGGTCGGTCCGTCCCCTGACGTCCACATTCGAACTGCCAAAGAAAGGCCTGGAGCCAAATGAGCAACTCCCCGATTCCAGTCAATTCCCAACCTTGGCCGCCGTGGCCCATCCTCGGCGAGGCGGAGAAGGAGGCCGTCGTACGGGTCATCGCATCCAACCAGCTCTTTGCCGCCGGTGAGGTAGCGGCATTCGAGGGGGAGTATGCAGACTACGTGGGTGCCCGGTTCGCGCGCGGCGTCGGGAATGCCACAGAAGGACTGCACCTGGCCTTGGCGGCGCTGAATATCGGCGTCAACGATGAGGTCATCGTGCCGCCGTACACGTGGATTTCGTCGGCGTCGTGCGTGGTCATGCAAAACGGCGTGCCGGTATTCGCCGACTGCGATGCGGCCACTCTCGCACTGTCGGCCGAGACGATCGAGGCGAAGATCACAAATCGCACCAAAGCAGTCATTCTCGTGCACATGTTCGGCTATCCCGCGGACTTGGACCCGATTGTGGCCCTGTGTCGGCGACGCGGCCTACGCCTGATCGAGGATGCCTCTCATGCACACGGCGCCTCGTACAAGGGCCGCATGATCGGCACCTTCGGAGACGTGGGCGTCTTCAGTTTGCACCAGCGCAAGGCCCTTTGCGTGGGCGACGGCGGGATCCTGGTCACCGATGACGCGGATATTGCGTCCGCCCTTTTTCGGCTGCGTTCTTTTGGCCATACCGAATTGAGTTACAACTATCGTATGACCGAGTTGGCGGCGGCGATCGGACGGGTTCGGCTCCGCCGTCTGGATGCGGACAATGACGTGCGGATCCGGAATGCCGAACGGTTGGGCACGCTTCTTGACGCCATACCCGGCGTGCGGGTCCGCAAACCCCTGCCGAACACGAAAGGCGTATACTACCGCGTGCTCGTCGAGTGCGACCCGGATCGGGTGGGCACGGCGGCGGATTTTGCCGCGCGCCTGCGAGATGCCGGCGTGCCGGCTGAACGCACCTGGCAACCCCTGCATCGGCATCCCCTTTTCAACCCAACCGTGGAGCCGGCGCGCGGATGCCCGTGGAAGTGGTCGCTATACGAGGGACGTGACCGGATGCCTGCCCACTACGCGGATCTAAGTTTCCCAGTTATCGAGGATTACTGTGATCGGCGGGTCCTGGAACTGCCCGTACACCCGCCGATTGACGCGTCCCACATGCGCCAGGCTGCCGCAGCGTTTGCCGCCATAGCCAAGGAGCAGGCGCGTTGACGGGCAACGTGAACGTTGTGCGCCGGAAACGGTACGTGTTACAGCGCGTGGGCTCCTTGCGCGAGGAGCGTGAACGCGGGGAGGTTCTCGATACACTGACGCGCGCATTCCGCACCAACGTCTGGGAACGACACGTCACTGAGGCCCTCTGGAAACCACCGGCGTACCATCCCGAGCACACCCGTGTCGTCGTCGCCGACGGACGCGTGGTGAGTGTGGCGTTTCTGGGCTTTCGGCGCATACGTTTCGGGCACTGCACCATACCGGCCATGACGATCGGTCCCGTCGCCACGCATCCCGAGTTCGAGGGGCACGGCTTTGCCTCCGCCCTCTTTCGAGACGCCCAGGCCTACATGCGGACTCGGGGCATCCCGCTGGCTTATCTGCAAGGAGTACGCGGCTTCTACGGGCGCCTCGGCTTCTTTCCCTTCCTTGCGAAGAGCAAGATCGTAGTGGCGCGGGACAACATGCAATTCTGCGCGACGTACGGTCGTCTGGTGCCGATGAGGCCATCGGACCTTGGTGAGGTGGGCCGTCTGTATGACCGCGCCACCCGAGATCGCCTGTGCGCGGCGCGACGCGATGACCGCGTCTGGCAATGGCTGGCCGGACCGGGGCGATCTGCATTCTTCTTCCACAAGCCACATACGATTCGTGACGCGCGCGACCGCCTTGTCGGCTATGTGACGTTTGACCCTGTCGATGCCTTTCATCTCAGGGAGATCGTCGTGGCGCAGCGGCCCGCCGCCTGCCAGGCCGCCCTAGGCGCCGTCTACAAGGCAGCGCGACGGAAGAAGGTCGAACAGGTCGAACTCAAGGTGCCGCGTGACGATGCATTGGTGACCTTCTGTCGGCAGCATGTCGGCGGTGTCTTCCACGAGTACTGCAATCCCATCGGCGGGGCATTACTGTGCATCCTGGACCTGCCTCAGGTCATGGTGGGCATGATGGATCTACTGGCGGCGAGGCTTCGCGCCTGCCAAGTCACCCGTGTGCTGGAGTTCACGCTGGCGACCGAGGGCTGCCAGGTTGGCCTGCGCCTTTCGGCAGCCGGCGGCACGGTGACGCAGGGCGTCCGGGCCCCCGTAGCGTTCATCTCCGAGCGCTGGCTGCCGGGGTTGCTGACCGGGTACTACACTCCCGGCGACCTGCGGCAGGACCCCGGCGTGCGAATCCCCGCCGCCCTGATTGGACCCTTGTCGATTCTCTTTCCGCGTTGCTGGCCGTTCGTCTATCAGGCTGACAACTTTTGACAACCGTGGCGGGCGGCCAAACGCATTCGTCCTTGCTCACAGGCGCTACGCACTGGTAGAAAGCCGTCGGGCAAACGCGGGTCCCTGCCTGGCAGAAGGCACAGGGAAAGGCATGCATGTCGACAACCGAAGCAACTAGCGTGAGGCCGCGATCGTTGACGATCGTTGTTCCGGCTCTCAATGAAGAGCGCCTGATCGGGCTGACCGTGCGAGAGTTGATCCCGATCGCGCGCCGCACCCTCGACGAGTTCGAGGTTATCCTTGTGGATGACGGCAGCACCGACCGAACGGGCGCCATCATGGACGAACTGGCGTTGGAGGCGCCGGAAATCCGTGTCGAGCACCACGCCAAGCCGGAAGGCATTGGTGCGATGTTTCGGGACTTCATCCTGTCAACGCGTTATGCGAACCTCACGATGGTGGCGGGGGATCGTGCCAACACCACCGAGGGACTTCAGCAATTATTCGAATCCGTTGGGTCGGCGGATCTCGTGGTGGGTTACCGCACGCGGCTGAGGCGCCCGCTCGCACGCCAAATGATATCGATCGGGTTCCGCCTGTTCGTCTCTCTCCAGTTCGGATTCCGCGTCAGGGACTGGACTGGAATGTTCATCTGGCCGGTCGAACGCGTCCGAGAGCTCGTCCCGTTGCCAACCGGGAACACCTACGCAGTGGAAATCCTGCTTCGACTGCTGCGTCGTCCGATGGTCGTGCGCAACGTGCCGGTTCCGCAAAACCCCGAGGAACGGGGAAGCAGCAAGGTGGTCTGCTGGCGTACGTTTCGCGACGTGCTTAGCATGGCACGACGTATCTGGCGTGACAAGCTGCACGGGCGATGCTGGCGGCGCACCTAGGCCATCACGGTGTTGCGATGCGCGCCCTTCCTGGCCCCAAAAGACGGGCGGGAGCGCCACCGCTATTCCCTTCGGTTGCTGCACACAACGAAGAGATAGTGCGACATGGCATAGAACCCCGTGTGCAGGACCTCGTCATTCATCGAAAACGAGAACACGTTCAAGAAATACTTGCCTGCAAAGGAAGCCAGTTCCGGTCCGCTCTTGCAGTTCACATGCCCTGCCCGTGAGGCTTCAGACGCATAGCATTGGGATTCGCGGCTGGGCATGCCAAGGATGAGGGTGCCATACGTGCCCATAGACCGGACGATGTTTCCCATGAACAGATCCTCGGCCTGAGGCTGGATATGTTCAAGAACATCCAACGCATAGGCGCCGTCAAACGGACCATCAATCGGACCGTCCAACATGTCGCGTGCCTCGAACACGATATTGGTCGCCCTGATTCGGCGGTTGCAACTGGCTATGTAGGGGACGTAGAAATCAACGGCATGGAGTCGCTTGACAACCTTGCTCACCAACATGGCGCCGAAGCCCTCCTGGCAACCGACTTCGAGAACAGCTCCGCACCCATTCAGCATCTTGGATACGAACTTGTATCGGGCGAGCGTAAAGAGCAGGAGCTTAGGGTCCTCGTGCAGGATGCGCGTTGTGTTTTTCCCAAGAACGAATTCTCCATAATCCTCGCCTAGTGAGCTCAAATACCGTTGCTTGATGTCATCGGAAGATGCTGAGCCTGCAAAGTCACTCATTGGCTACTATCTCCTTGTCTGGCATTCATCGCTGAGACTTCATCCAATAATCGCCGCTCAGTTCCGTCAGTCATAGCGCAGCGAGGGAAACACGATCTGGCTTACGGGAAGTCGCTTATGTGCCTTGCGCAGCCGCGCAACTATGGACTTGGCGATTTCGGGGCAGAAAGGGAGGATGACAAGGTCACCATCGAGAATAGCTTCGGCGGAAATTGTGGGAATGGTATCCACCAAAATCCCGATCCGTGACGGGTCCTCCTCAACGAAAGCCCGTGGTATTCCGGACAGTTGGCCGTGGAGCCACCCGGCCGCCGTTCCGATGCCGAAGATAACAAAATCACCAGTCCACTCCGCCACTGCATCAGTAAGATGCCGTCCGGCGGCGTTGAGCCACGCAACACGTCGTCTTCCATCATCCCCCGTGCGGGCCGGGCGTGTTGGGGTCGGTCGCAAGTGCGTCGCTGCCAAGTCTCCGGTCATTTCCAGGAGCAGCGTGATGCAGTTATGGACCCATCCTCTACCGTTGAGAATCACGCTGAAGCCTGCCTGCTCGGCGAGAGCGATTAGCGTGGCTGTCGTGAAGTGCGAGTAGTGCTCGAACATGGCCAGATCGAACGGCATCTGCTCGACGTCGGGTACCTGAATCAGCACCTTCCCGTGGTCCCGCAGCATGCCCCGCACAAGCGCCAGATCGTGACGGGGATCGGGCATGTGTTCCAATGAATGCCACAACACAATGCAGTCGAAGCGCCGATCCTGAAGCGCGGCCAGGCGGCCGCAGACGAAGCTCGCCACGTGAGGCAACTCCATGATCTCAGCGCGGTGAATGTCCGTGACATCGAATCCGTGCAAGTTCGCGCCTGGAAGCGCCAGCCCCGCCCATCTCAGGAAAGTGCCCGGCCCGCAGCCAATATCCAGCAGGTCACGGCATGTCCCGAGGGCGTCGGCGCACCGTGCCAGCACGTGTTGTTCGCGATTGATCGCTCCGGCCTGGTTAAACACGGCCTGGCTGATGCGCGGGGAAAAATTGCCGGCGTTGTAGTTCGCGTAGAGCGCTTCCATGATGGCGACGTCGGATCCGTCGTGACGTTTCTGGATATGGCCGCAGGCAGGGCATTCGAAGATGGCCGACTGAGCCGGCAGGTCGCCAAGCTCGGGCGTGAAGCGGAAGCGGCGATTAGCCACCGTTCCGAGCAGACGCAGAGCCGGGGCGCCACAGAGCAGGCACGTCGCGTTGACCATCTCGCAGGCATCATTGGTGTCCCGATCCATCGTTCCAGGCCCGGTGCGTGCGGCGGCCGCGCGCAGTATCGGCTGGCCCTGCCCCGAAGGGGAACGTTGGCTTGAGTCAGACATGCAGGTCAGTAAAACAGATAGGCCCTGCCGGCGCAACTGTGATGCCGTGCCAGGCCGGGCCAGGACTCTGGGCGCCGTGGCGCCCGCTTCGCGAGCGGCGTACGGATGTGTCATTGATGGCCGGATCGCGCTGTGATATTGAATGACCGGGTGCAAACAACCCCGGACGGGTCTTGAGGCATTCCAGACAGGTAGCGTCGAAAACCCTTTGCGAGCCGACGAATGAACGTGTTGTTGTCGAGTTTGTTGTGGTTCCTGCCGACATTCGCACTGCACATCGTCTTCTGTCGTTTCTTCCCACGGCGGCACTCGGCGGCCAATACCGCCGGCCTATTCGGGGCGGCTTTCGTGGTGGGCGCAGGCGGACTGGCCTGGTACTTGCGCATGGAAGTGGCTGCGAAGATCGCCGTCACAATGTTCCACGCTGCACTGCTCTACGCGGCGTTTGCAGGCCCTTATCTGCTGTTCTACGTAGGGGCGACCACCCGCAGTCCGGCTCGGATTGCCGTCCAGGAAGTGGGTCGCAGTGGACTTCGCGGGCTTTCGCGCGACGACCTGGCTTGTTTCTACAACGATAAGGACTTCATTTTGCCCCGATTGAAACAACTCGAGGCGGCCGGGTTCCTTGTCGTGAAGGATGGCCACTATGTCCTGGGGGTGACCGGGCTCCGACTGCTGAAGGCGGCGACATTCGTTCGGCAATTGTACCGGCTCCCTGGAAAGGTGGGATGACACCGTGTTGGGATGGGACCTGGCTTTTCTCGCCGTGCTGTTTGCCGCGTTTCTTCTCTGTTTCGCTGTGCAGATGATCTGCACGCATCTGGTCAGGCGCGTCGGCTATGTCATGGCTTGGCTGACGGGATTCGCGTGCGGGGGCATGGGCATGGTCGCGGCTCAAGTGGTCATGCTGATTTCGCTGCCCGATGGCTCGCGAACCGAGGGCTTGGGTCTCACCCTCGCCAATCTGCTGATCTACGCCGCCTACAACTACGGATACTTTGCGATCATCCAGTCAGGAGTATCGTCCGTGAGTACGCGCATTCTATTGGAATTGCGGGATGCCGGAAAGGGATTGACCTTGACGGAGCTTCTGCAGCATTACAGCGCCCGCGACATGCTCGACATCCGGCTCGACCGGCTGGTCCGTGCCGGACAGTTGATCTTGAAGGACGGTCGCTACTATCCTGGCAAGCAACACATTCGAAGCTTCATCCTCGTCGAGGATGCCGTACGGTATATCATTCTGGGCAAGCGGCCACGCGAGACGGTAGTCTAAAGGGCACACGGAATTGGGTTGCCGACGGCGTGGCTTAAGGAGACGACACTGTCATGGATTGGCGAAACGTAGTGACGAAGCAGTTTATCCTCTTCCTGCTGGTCGGAGGGATCAATACCGGCTTTGGCTATCTCATGTACGCGATGTTTATCTACCTGGGGTTCAACTACCCCATGGCGCTTCTGCTCGCGACATTGATCTGCCCCTTCTTCAATTTCCTCACGACCGGCAGAATCGTCTTCAAGAACCGGGACAATCGTCTCGTCGTACGATTTATCGCGCTGTATGCCGTGCTCTATTTTGTCAATGTAGGTGTGCTCAAGTGCTTTACGTTCGTGACCACGAACCTCTATCTGGGCGGCTTCTATACCACCTGCGTCATGGCGATAGTGGCCTTCATTTGCCAGAAGCGTCTCGTATTCCGGGCATTGCCGCAGACCAAGGCTACGGAGTGCCCATAGGACCCGCTGCGGCGTGCGGCCCTACTCCTTCCGACGGTAGACCCGTATTCCCTCTCCCGTTTTGCGATGGTCTTCCGCGACCAGGACGTACGATTCGTCCACGATCTTCCTGAGTTCCGGGAGGGTCTCGTGGCCGTAACGACGGCGATCCTGAAAAGACGATGCGCCGGGAACCGTAGCATCCACAAAGAGGTCCGGTTTGCTTGCGAGCATGTCCTCAAGAAGACGCCGCCGATAGTACCCTATCGAAGGATTATCCAGAATCTCGTAGACAGACGAGACGTCGCGCGTAGCAGGAGGGAGATGCGTCTCGACGTAGATGCCGGGCATGTCACCCCAAATCATCGCGCGATCCCCCGGTTTGGCCACGCTTAGGACAATTTGGGATTGCTCCGTAAGAGGCGCGGACAGAAAGGTACGCAACTGCCCAACGAACATCGCCTCGTCTTGCTTCGCCCTTTCGCTCCGAGAAAACTGGAGGCCGGTCGTAAGGGAGAAGTACAGCAGTGCCAGCAATCCGGCCCACAAGACCTTGCGTGTTTGCGACGCGTCGGCCTTGAGTTCAGAACCCAGGTGCGCAAGGAAGAGGCCGGCGAGCAGAGCCAACGGATGAACAACGAACAGGAGGTAGTGGCCGGGCGTCGCGCCGGGCTTCAGCACCGCGTACACCGAACCGAAGAGATACAGCAGGCTGATAAGGGCCAATCGCCTGAAACGCGCCTTGATCCACTGGGAGCAAACGAAAAGGATTATCGTGCCCGCGAACAGAAACGCCAGAATCCCCTTCAGAAACGAATCGAAGTCCTGGACAATGTATGAGTAATTGAAGAACCACCATAGGGGAATCGGGTTCGGGTGTGAGTAGTTGAGGTTGCCCACGACAAAAGATTGCCAGAAATCCGGGAGAGCCCCTCCTGCCGCGACCATGGCCATGACGACGAACGGAACAACCATTCCCCCGGCAATATAGATGCCGAGTGACTGCAATGCCTTGAGCCAGGTGCGGGCCCGCCAGACTACGGCGACCGTTCCAGCCGCGAACAACGGAACGGCCGGCCCCACAGCCTGCAATTTCGCCAGCGGCGCCGCCCCCAACACCACCCCGGCCAGAAATAACGTGCGTCTGCGCACCTCCGAGCCTCCCAGCGCCGCAGCCAGCAGGCAGGTGGCGACCGAGAGGAGCAGGATGGGCACATGCTCACTGGAATAGTGAACGAGGTCGCCATGCATGGTCAGCGCAAAGAAACACAGGAGGGGACACACAGCGAGTCGCGACCAGGCATCCGCGTAGAAACGCCGGAGCGTGAGGTAGGTGGCAATGATGATCCCCACCACGCACAGCGCCCCGATAATTCGCGCCGACAGGTACCCGAGTGGCAGTCCCAAACAAGGGCCTAAAAGCAAGCTATATTGGTTGAGCGGCCCGCTCGTGCCTGCATCCACATCCCTCCATGGGATAGGGGCGATCTGATACCTCATGGCCTGGGCGATGAAGGCGCTCTCGTCGGGGTTGAGGTCCCTGGGATAAAAAAACGCGGGCCAGCGAAAGGCAAAAAGCGCCAGTCCAACGAGCGCGCAAAACACCAGCGGATGGAGAAGCCAGCGGATCACTCTGGATCGAGTCAGTTGCGGGTAGAAGAGGGCCGCCAGAGACAACAGCGAGACCAGAAACACGGCAATCAGCGCGCCGAACGCAGCGTTCCAGTATCGACTCGGGTCTGCGTCCAGCCAGAGCAAGAAGGACATCATATTCGCTAGCCTCTTTCTGTAGACGCGGGCGTTGACCGCGTTGTCCCGCTTACGCGCCAGTCTCTCCGCGCCCAACGTGCGCGGCTACAGTTCGGGTGCCAAGGTTCGCAGATGCCCCCGGCCCGGCTACGCCAGCACTTGGCTCACAAGCGCGCCGATATCCACGCGGAATTCGTCGGTTGACATGCCGAAATCCACGTCCTCACCCCGGGTCACGGTCCACCGACGGAAAGGCCGGCCGGCCTGTGCAACCTCGTCAAGCAAACGATAGGCCGGCAGATGAACGCTCTTACTGTCGTCGAATACGATGAGCTTCCCGGTCTTCGCCACGCTGTCGCGGATCGGGCTCCAATCCGGCTGCGGCACATAGTTCACGGAAAACAGACTCGCCTGACGGCCCTTGGCCGCCAGCGCCTGCTGCAGCGCACGGCCGTGCGGCAGGGAGAAGTTGAAACAAGCGATCGTGGCATCCCCGCCCTCGGTGTACTGAAACACCGACCCGTCACCGGCCGCATGTACCAGCGGAAGCTCCAGAAACTCCGTCTTGAAGAGACGGCTGCTCAAACCGATCATGCGAAACCCCGGCGCGACCAGTTCCGTCCCGATGATCCGGGCCGCGTCCTGGCTGTTGGTCACGGAGTAACAAGGGATCCGCGCTATCGAGCAAAAGTCCCCGAAACTGTTGAAGCTGGACTGCGGCCCCTGCAGACCCTGGTCACACACGAGGGCCAGGATGGAAAAACTCCCGAGAGTCGCCGTCGGCCGACTGCACCGGATGAAGTTGTAGGTGTTGACGAAGTGGTCCACCCCCAGCAGCATGAAATCGAGCTGCTTGGCAAAGTAGATGCACCGCGCCCCCGACAGCATCATTCCGAACCCCATGCCGCACAGCGAGTTCTCGCTGTTCTGCGTGTTGATAATCCGGCCGTCCGGCGGCACAGCGAGATTCTTGGTGAGACCGGTGATGAACGTTCCCGTGTTGATGTTCTGCCCGAACACGCAGATACCCGGCGTGGCGGCTACCGTCGCCGTGATCTTCTGGTTGAGGGCTGTGATGTAATTAGGCATGTCAGGGGCTCCCGGGGTGCATGAGGACCTCGCGTTCCAGTTCCGCGTAGAGCGCCGGCGCCAGAACCTGTTTCAGGACGAATACCGGATCGATCGTCCGCTCCGCGATCACCAGTCCGCGCTGGAAGTCGACATTCATCGGGTCGGTAGGCCACCCGGGCGTGGCGCCGGCATGCCGGTTCATGGTCGTCACGTCGATCTCCACGCAAGCCGGTGCCGAGGCTGACATCACCGTGTTCCTTACCTCGGCGAACGCCGATGCATAGGCAAAGACATCATTTCCCGACAACCGCAGGAACGGAACCCCCACACCCCCGCAAAGCTTCGCCAAGTCAATGGGGCATCGTCGTTGATCGATGGTTGACGCCAGAGCGTGATTGTTGTTCTCAACCACAAACAGGCACCGCAATCCGTGCGACTGCGCCAACGCCACGCTCTCGTAGAACGTCCCCTCTTCCATGGCGCCGTCGCCCGTCAGGACGGAAACCAAGCCAGCCCGCCCCGCCAACCGGTTCGCCAATGCGACACCGCACGCCACCCCGAAATTATTGCCCAGGATGCTGGACGTGTACACCACTCCATGGCCGGGGTTCGAAAGGTTCATGGATCCAAGCCGCCCCGCACCCGCGCCACTCGGCAACCGCATGTACTCGTCGTACACGGGCTGCAAGGCGCCCGCCCGCGCCAGATTGTAGGCGATGTTCCGGTGAGTGAGCACGAGGCTGTCCTCCGCCTGCATCATCGCGCCGATCGCCACGGCAGCCGCCTCGTGGCCGAAGGCGACATGCACGGGAACGGGAAAGACGTTCTTCTTGAGGGCCTCATTGACCACGTGTTGCCAATGGCGTACCTGCAAGACCTTGACGGCCAGATGCCGTTGGGCAATATCGAGTCGATCAAACACGGCGTTCACCTCCCTCTGCGTGAAACGCGCGCAACGTCCCCAGCCCTTCTTCCAGCCCGATCCGCGGGCTCCAATGCAGCAACTCGCGAGCCCTGCGGTTATCGGGGTTGCGCAGGTTGATCGCGGCCGGGTCCGTTTCAATCACCCGCGGGTTCCGCCCCAGCAGCCGGGCACTCGTTTGGATGATGTCGCGCATGGTGACGACCGTGTCACCCGTCAAGTTGACCACCTGGAATCCCTGCTGCCCCAACGACGCCAGAATGCCTTCCGCGATATCGGAAACGTGGACGAAACGGCGCCCCGAGCCGAGCGAGCCCTTCACCTCGATGGTGTCCAACGTGCGCACTTCGTTAAACAACCCCTCCAGGAAATTCCCGGGCTTCGCACGCGGCCCGTAGATGATACCGAATCGCAGCGCCGTGACCGGGCACAATCCACGCTGATGCCCCAGCGCCAGCAACCGCTCCCCGACGATCTTCGTGATCGCATACTCAGAGGCCATCCGCGTGATGTCGATCGGGTCGTCCTCCTTCTGCAGTACGCCCGGCGCCACGCCGCCATAGACCCACTCGCTGGACGCAAACACGAACTGCTTCACCTTTCGGGCCTGGGCCGCCCGGGCCAGATTCAGCGTTCCGCCGACGTTCACATTGAACGCGGTCACAGGGTCCCTCCGGCAGTCCTGATCGCGCGATATGGCGGCAAGATGGATGATCGCATCAGTCCCTTCAGGGATGACGTCGGCCACTTCCGGCGACTGAATGTCGCACGAGTGGGTGTGCTCACCGGCGACCACGTCGATCCCCGTGAATTCCACGCCGTGCTGACGGCAGTGCTTGACCAATTCCCTGCCGACAAAACTCTCCGATCCGGTAACGAACACTTTCATGGTCTCTCCTCTCGTCGCAGATTATCTGACATCCACCCTGTATTACCAAGTCATTGAGCCACGCCAGACCTCACGGTCAACAGCCAGGATTGCGTCGCTCCGTTCGCCTCAGCAGGTCCAGAAACAGACGCCAGAAGAAAAGATACGCTTTACGGTAAGTGGGCAGCTTCGAATGCCCCCACTTCCGGCAGTACTCGTGGCTTTGCACCTCGGCAACCTTGAATCCACATTTCAGAAACTGCACAATCATGTGCTGCTCAATGTCAAAGTCGTTCGCCCGCATGGGCACCTGAAGCGCCGCGTCGCGCCTGGCTGCCCGGAACCCGTTCAGAACGTCCGTGAGGTTGGTCTTGAACCGCGCATTGATCAAGACGCTAAGCAAGCCGCCGCCCATCGCCCGAAGCCACGTCGTCAGATCGCCGCCCCACTCGTCGCTGCCCCCTCTGTGCCGGGAGGCGATCACCAGTTCCGCCTTGCCTTGCACGATAGGGGCAATGAGCGCAGGGATATCGGCGGGCTCGTGGGAGCCGTCGCCATCGATGAACACAATGATATCGCATGACGCGGCTTGCACCCCGACCCTATAGGCATCCCCCTTGCCCGTGCCATGATCGAGACACACACGGGCGCCAGCCCGCTCGGCAATGGCACGCGTATCGTCGGTGGAATGCCCATCGACAACCAGCACTTCATCGGCATACGCCTTGAGCTGCTCGACAATCTGACCGATCCCCCCGGCCTCGTTCTTGGCGCAGACAAGGACCGTAACCGAATCTCGCTTCTCATCCGCCATGGAATCACCTTTCGCTTCGGCCAATCGCCACCCGCCCGTATCACATTTTCAAGACAGCCAGCGCCTTCCAGTATCTCCGAATGTCCTCGACGCTGCGGATTGCCTTGAGTCTCTTCCAAATGTACGAGGGCCGGCGGTAGAATCGGCGATAGGCGGACCGCTGCATGTCGGCCAGTTCCCCGGGCGGGATGTTGGGATTCGTATAGGATGGAATGGAGCCCGTGATGAGGTAGTTGGAGTAATCCGCGCCCAGCGCCCCTTCGCGGACGGCTATCTCGTAGAGTTCCGTGCCGGGATAGGCCTGCGGCAGGTAGAACGTCGCGTAGTCAATGGGATTGTTCAAGGCGAAGTTGATGGTATCGGCTACCGTCTCACGGGTCTCCCCGGGAAAACCCAGAATGAAGAAGCAGCGAACCTCGATTCCGTGGTCCGAGACTTTCTTAATGGTCTCCTGCGCCTGAACGGCGGTGAACCCCTTATGTATGGTCCGCAGCACGGTGTCGTTGCCGGCCTCGATGCCCAGATCGATCTCCCAACACCCTGCCTTCTTCATCGCCGCCAGCATCCGGTCGGTCAGCATCTTGACGCGCCCGTTGCAGCTCCACGTCAAGTCGTACTTCGACAGCGCCTCGCACACCTGCAAGGTGCGGGCCTCATTGATGGTCAGCACGTCATCCCAGAACCGCAGTTCGCGCGCTCCATATTTCGTTACCAGGAGATCGACTTCCGCCATCAAGTTGTCCACGGAACGCAGGCGCACCGTTCTGCCGAAAGCTCCCCGATCGCAGAAGAGGCATGAGAATGGACACCCACGGGCCGCCAAGATCGACCTTACTGGTTCGCGACGGTAACTGGAGGGCGTCCGGGAATACTTATGGAGAGGAAGCAAATCGATCGCGGGGAAGGGAATAGTGTCAATGTTTTCGACAAGCGGCCGGGCAGGGTTGACCTTGACCTCGGTCCCCGACCTTGAGGCGGTGCCCAGCACTGTCAACAACTCCTGGCCTGCGGCCTGCCGTTGCGCGATCTCGAGCAGCGTGTACTCGCCTTCACCAAAGGCCGCCAGGTCGAAATCGCCGGACTCCCGGAACATATCGCCGAGCCGGTCAACCTTGTGGAGCGCATTCGCGTGAGGCCCGCCTACGACAATCACGGCCTCGGGAAAGGCCTGGCGGATTTCGCGCAAGTCCTGCCGTGCCGTTTGCCACGAGGGCGTATCGGTGTTGAGCCCAATGAGATCGAAGTGCTTGCCCTGCATCCAATCGCGCAGGCCGTCCACGTCCAGGTTCTCGGCTTCACTGTGAAGCACTTGCACCGGATACCCGCTCTCGCGGAGGACCGCCGCCAGATAGGCTATCCCAAGGTGCTCGGAATAACTGAAAACCTCGTCGATCGCTTGAATGGAGGCAGACGACTTGAACTTAGTCGGCGTGCAGATCAACACGTTCATTCACACTTCGCCTTTCCGTATGGTCCACCGCCTGCGCAGGCGGCACCTGTCCGTCTGGGCCGCCCGCCGATCCCACCCGCCGATTCACGTTTCGGTTCTCAGCCCGAAAGTATCCCAAAAAGACGGTCGGCACCGCAAGGAGACAAATCGCCGGCGCCTGGCGACTGATTTTCGGGATTGACCCGACACGCACACAGACTATCTTTCCCGCCACGAACAAACCGGACCGAACACACGCCCTCCGGATAGAGGAGAAATCCGCCCATGAGACGCATACCAGAAATCGTCATCTTCCTCGCACTCGCGTGTCTGTTCACGGTCACCTTCATGAGGAATCCCTTCCAGATCGGGGACCCCTGCGACCCCAAGCAGTGGCGCCCCCGGGTCTTCGAGACGTTCCAGATCGACACCTACAAGGCCATCGAGCAAACGATTGACATGACCCGCCGCGACGGCCACTGGCCGGCCGGCGGGTTCATCTATGGCTATCCCAAGGAGACCGATGTCTATGACCGCGCCTTTGCTCTTCACGTGAAGATATACGGCTGGATCTTCAGCCACACGGCATTGGACTCCGCCACATTCGTGGAGCGGACAGAGTGGGTCGTCTCGGGCTGCTTTGCCGTCATGCTGGCCGCCTTCGTGCTCTTTGTGCGGCGGCACATCGGCTGGGGCGCCGCCATTACGCTTGCCGCCCTGACATGTCTTTCCGACTGGCTGGTCTTTATCGCCCGCAACATCGATCTGTTGTTCTGCCTGCGGCTGCTGCCCTCCCTGCTTTCCTTCATGTTGTTCCGGCATGTCGTCACCGGCGGACGGCTGAAGTTCTGGCAGTTCCTCCTGATCATCGGGGCCGCCATGATATTTCTCTGCCTGTGCAGCAACCCCTTCATAACCAATGTCGTGTTCGGCATCGGGGTCGGCCCCGTCTTCTGGGGCGTGTTGCATCGAGTTCCATTCCGGCGCATCGCCAAGTGGACTCTCGCCGCCATCGCCGTGGGCACGGCGGCGGTCGGGATCAGCATGATAGCCACGGCTGTACAGGGCTATCTCTTCTTCGGCAACGCCGACAAGGCGATGACCGTCTTTCACGCGGCCTTCAACCGGATGTACGGGCATGAGGCGCGCTTCGCCTCCGTGGATTGGGGCGCCCCGCCCGAGATTTCAGTCTTCCAAATCTTCGAACAGTACCTGACTCAGCCCATGATGAGTTTGCCCTTTTACCAGAACAAATTCCCCGGCTATCACATCTATCTATCGTTCTATGCCTTCCTGGTGGCGGTCGTCCCGTTCTCGCTTATGTCCTTGCTGGATGGGCGACGGTTCCCGCGTTTCGAGGCGAACCGAAAACTGCTGGTATCTCTAAGCGCGGCGACGATCTACAGCCTCGGCGCCAGCCTGTCGTGGGCCTTTATGATGAAGGGACACATGTGGCACCACCTTCACCAGGCCGCGGTGGTTTTCTACATCCCCTACATGCTGTTCCTGTACATGCTGATGGGATGCTGCGCGGCGATCACGCTGCTCCAGTTGTTCGACTTTGCCCGGGCGCGCCGGTGGCCGGCTTTATTCAGCGACGGCGCGGACAGCCCCACAGCCGAGACCAGAAGACCCACACAGCCGATGCCGAAGGCAAAGTCGAACAAGCGGAATTAAAGCCTATCCGCCCCCTGCCACAGGGAGCGGCGCCGCTTCCGGCTCCGGCCCTTCGATGGCGCTCAGGGCAGGCCGGCGCGGGAAGCCGCGCCGCTCCACAAGAGGCAGACGGGAAGACTCAACAGGTACAAGGCACTTGAGCGGCGCTGTGTGTCATTGGCCCGCTTGATCGGCCTTCCGGCATTCGATGCTCTCCACGAGCAGCGGGATCTGTCTTCCCTGCCAGTTCGGATCACGCGCCGTCAAGCGGGTATGCCCCGGGGAGAGCATAAGCGTTCCCAGCGAGTGTTCGCCCAACACGCCATTATCGAGACGCGTCTTGCCGCCTGACGACAACACTACGTTCTTCGTGCCGTTGACCGCAACCCCGCGCACCGCAAGCTGACACGATACCGCGTTGGTCTCCAGGTTGTACACGTCGACGGAAGCCGATTCGCCCAACACACGCCAGTCGCGGTAATCCTGCGTCTTCACATACTTCCAACCGGGCCCGAAGAACCCGACGACCGACTTGCCTTCACGTCGCGCCCGTTCGACGACGTCCTCAGGCAGATTGTACAGCACGGTCATCGTGCATTCGGCGTCGCCCGACGGATCGTCCGCCGGCGTGTCGTTATTCAGCCCCAGGCGATGCAGCGCCAGGCTGGCCTCGTTCGTAATCACGATGCTCCGCGCGAAGAACCGCTCCGGCCACGTCCAGGGCCCGACCTCCGGACGATCCCACAGCAGGTGCCTCAGGAAGACACCCGAGACGGGATTATTGGAAAGAAAGGCCTCGGACCGGTCGCGGAAATGATTTCCCAGGTATTCGGGGGGCACCTGGTTCCGGACCGTTGACATGAAGATCACGTTTGTTGCCGGATGAACGTGGAACTCGTTGTACGCGTCAAAGAACCGTTCCGTGAGAATCGGCGTATCGGCCGGCAGGTGCGCATCCAGCCACGCCACCGTAGCCTTAAATGGCATGGGACGCCCCAGCACGCGCGTGCAAAGCCAGGCCGGCCACACGGCCAACAGTGCGGCCGCCACGATCAACACCCCCGAGGCGAACCAACCGGCGCGGGCAACCCGGTGCCACCGCTCGGCCGCCTCGGCGGGCCACATCAGTCCCAATGACAGCAGCGTCAGGTACATCGGAACCGCCGACATGAGTCGCGCAGGTGTGAACGCGGCCGGCGTCTGGATGAGGACCAGCAGCGTCACCGTAAGCGCCACGCCCCCCAGTCCGAGGAGCACGCCATGCCGACGGTCCCGCCGCGCGCCGAGGACCGCGCAAGCAAGGCCCATTCCCAGAACCACTGTCGAGAACAGCGTCCGTGCAGCCGTCGTTCCCCATGCATAGGACTTCAGAGCCGGCCAGAGCTTCAGCCAGGGAGAACCCATATGCCAGAAGACAAGTCTCCAGTAGGCATTCTCCTCGGCGGTCATTCCCATGACCCCCTTCACCACGCCCCTGAGCCCCCAAGACGAAAGGAGCACGGGAAGTCCCACGGCACCAAACAGAATCACCGCAAGAAGCAGGTCACGACCTCCCTGGCGGTGACGAAGGAAGCGATAGCCGAGAACGCCCAGGAACAGCAGCACGACCGTCCCACCGTAAGGCCACACGCTGGCATCGGAGTACCCCATCATGAACGCGGACAGCGGACCCACGACGTGGAATTCCCGGGGCAACGCCGCGGTCTTGGACGGCCTAAAGAAAAGCAGGACGGCCCATAGCGACAGGAAACAGCCCAACAAGGCCGGGCTGTAGTAATACGCCAAGCGGGACAACTGGATGCAGATCGGATTCAGCGCCACGATCCCGGCCAGCACCAACCCCAGGCGCGGCCCCCTCAATTCGCGCCCAATCGCGAAGGCCACGGGAATCACCAGCACGCCCCAAAGCGCCGACGGCAGAATAAGATTTGCGAAGGTTACCGGCAGATGAAAGGTTTGCAGCACCCCGGCGGTAACCGCCACGGGGAACGGCAGGTGATTCTTGCCCGTCGGCAGTTCCTGCCAGTGGGTGAACACATCCACGAAGGAAACGCCCTGCTGGCAGGGCAGCAGGAAATCCTGGTTGTCCATGTAGAGCGACGGCACTCCCAGGCGCGCCAGTCTGAAATAGGCGCCAAGCAGGATTAGACATCCCAAGGCGACCCAAACTGTCCCGCGACGTACCGCCGGACTTACCGACTTTGCCATCGTCATGATCTTCCTCCGATTGCCGTCGGTCAACCGGCCAGCCGCCCGCAAAGGGAGGGGTCCAAGCCAACCACCCTTGGACCGCCTCAGACGCGAAAATACGTAACGACTCGTCGCAACATGTACCAGAAGTATTGGGGCGAGCGCAACACCATGAGCAGAAAGCCCGTGGTACGGAATCGCAAAATGTCCATCACCAGGTTGCGCATGAAAAGGCGCCGGAATCGCAGGAGCATGTTCCGCAACTGGTCGACCGTGAGCGCGTCGGTTCGAACCACCACCTTGCTCAGGGAATACTCATCGTAGTCCGAGATGACCTTGTGACCCTTGCGCGTGACTTCCTCATCCAGTTCTGTACCAGGAAACGGAATGGCCGCGCCGCAACCGATGAAATGCGGCCGGATTTCGGCCCAGAGCTTCAGGGTATCCTCAAACGTGGCTTCCGTCTCGCCGGGCAACCCCACAATGAAAGCCCCGATCGTCTTCAACCCGGCGCGATGAGTGAGCGCGAAGGCGCGCCGGATCTCATCGAGGGTGAGCCCTTTCTGCATTCGGTCGAGCATCGCCTGATTCCCACTCTCGACGCCGTAGAATACCAACCAAACGCCCGCTTTCTTGGCCAACTGCAGCAGGTCTTCGTCGATCAGGTTTCGGTTCGCCCGGAAGGATGTCTTATAGACAATCCGCTTGTTCAGGCCGGAATCGATGATCAACTGCAGGACCCGAGTCGCCCAGGCGCGGTTCAGGTTGAACGTGTCGTCCTGGAAATAGATCTCCCGGATCCCGTATTGCCGGTGCAGCCATTCGACCTCGGCCACCACGGCCTCCGGCGTCCGGAATCTCGCCGTCCGCCCGAAAATGGACTTATTGCAAAACGTGCAGCCGAACGGGCACCCGCGCGAGGCCATGATGAACATGCTGGGATACGCGCCCAACGGGTCCGCGCCCGAAAACCGATGGAGATCGACCAAACCCAGATTGGGGAGCGGGATAAAACTCAGGTCATGCGCCAGTTCAGCCGGGCCCGTGAAGACCCCCTGGTAACATACGCCGCGAACGTCCCGCGGATTCGTGCCGTCAACGAGTTCCATGAAGGCGTGCTCGCCCTCGCCGATCACGGCCACATCCACATGGGAAAAATCGCGGAAAATGGCCAGGCCCAACGCCGACGGGTGGGGCCCCCCGATGACGACCATGGTGTCCGGGCTAACGGCTTTCACGCCAGCCGTGACCCGCTTGGCCGCCTTGGTCTGAAACGTGTTGACCGTGACGCCCACGATGTCCGGCCGGAAGGATCGCACGATCGCCTGAATACCGTCCACGTCCGTCCTGTCGCTCGTCATGTGGACAATCTTGACCTCATGTCCCTTATTGACCAGCATGGTGCCCATGAGCACCAGCGCCCCGGAGGGATAGGTGTCCAGGCCTTTAAGGCCGTCGTTCTCACAAGGGCTCACTAATAGAATTCGTTTCATGGGTGCTTTACCACCTCCAGCTCAAAGTATACCTCGTCAAAACCGAAGACCTGGAACCGCTCCATGCATTTCTGCCAAAGCCAGCCCAGGTTGAAGATCCCGTTTATCGGCAACCGTCCCAGCCACGGGAACCGCACGGGATTGTGGCCGATCAACAGCAGGCGCTGCTGTCGGACCTTGAACACGCCAGCTCCATAGCGTTCCCCTGAGCCGATGCCGCCTTCGGGACTGCAACAATCGAAAGCCCCGATCGCGAACGTGGACTGATGCGAAAGGTTGCCCCACGCAAAAACGCTTGTGAAATGGGGCACATAGATTCGCACGCGGGCGGCATCCGAGCACACGCGATAGATTTCATCCAGGAATGCGAACACGTGGTCCTTGCTGACGTGCTCCAGCACGTTGTCCAGCAGAACTTCCTGAAACATGCCGTCAGGGAACGGCAGGCGGGCGCCCATAGCAATGTGCACATCAGCCCTGACCGCCGGGTTAACGTCGACGTTGACCCAACCTTCGCGGTAGTCACGCCCGCATCCGTAATTCAACCGGTTCATGGCTCGCCTTCCTGCAGACTCATCAGTCGTGCCGCTTCATCCAACACCACCCTTGCATCGATGGCCTCCATACACTTCAGGCTTGCGCGTTTCCGGTCGCTATCGGCGCCCCAGTTCATATACCCGCACCCGGCAGTCGGTGAGTCGATCGCCACCACGCGCTTGCCCACGGCGCCCCACCGCTTCGAACTGGTCGGGCCGTGCAAACCTACCGTCGGCACGCCCAAGGCCCCGCTCAAGTGCGCGATACTGGTGTCAATCGACACAACCACCTCTGCCTCCCGAAGAAACGCCATCAATGCTGGAAAACGAAACCCGATGGCGGACTGGACTGACACCCCTTGCGAGCGACACCTCTGGCCGAAGGCGTCGAACCGGGCTTGGTCGCCCGAAGACCCCGTTACGTAGACGGTCAATCCCTGGGCCGTCAGCCATTGGATGAGGCGAACCCAATTATCTTCAGGCCATTCCTTGAGGTGAGCCCATCTCGCACTGCCGGACCACATATGAATAACGGCATAGCGTGCGCCCGGCAGCGTCACGGGCGACGCGGAAGACGCTCCCGGCACCAATGCCAGTGTTGGCGGTGCACCGGCCGGGATGTCGAGCTGACGCAGCAAAGCCCGGTAGTTCTCGATCTCGTGGCGGTCAAACCGCAGGTCACCGACGCGGTCGTACGCGTAGTGCCGGTGCTGACCCCGCGTACGGAACCCTGTGGTATACTTCGCTCCGCTCAGGCGGGTCAGCAGGGCTTCAATCCGTGACCATTCGCCGAGGTCGATGCAAAGGTCCACGTTCAATCGCCGCAACTCGCCGACCGTGCGCCAAGGGGCGTGCAACTCCAGGCAAACGCACCGGTCAAAGGCGGCCAGAATGCTCGCCAGCGGATAGTTGAAGGGCCCGCACAGCAGTGTTATCGACGCACCGGGATACCTCCTGCGAAGATCGTCCGCAATGCCTGTCACCAGAACCAGGTCGCCCAGGCCATCGAACTTCATCAGGAGAATGGAACGAACATCCGCGGGAGGAGCGTGACGGCGGAGACGGCACGAGCCCAAAATCCGCAGCGCGCACGCGCCGACCGCGTGATCGAGGAAGCGGACGAACCCGTAGTCATTCTTGCTTGCGGGAGCCGGGGTCGTCGCCATGATTCACCGGGTGGGCGGTTGGTCCCTGAGGAAATAGAGCGGCCGTCGCTTGGTTTCCTCGAAGATCCGACTGACATACTGGCCCAACATACCGATGGAGACCAGTTGCACGCCGCCCATAAATACAATGGCAGCGATAACCGAAACCCACCCGCGTTCGTAACCACCGGGATTCGTGAAGTGGGCCACGACGAGTTCCAGGGACCACAGCAGCCCGACCAGGCAGGCGACCAACCCGACGCCCACCGTCCACCGTAGCGGGGAGGCGGAAAACGCCGTGATTGCATCCACCGCCAGACGCGCCGATTTCCAGACCGGATACTTGGTTTCGCCGCCATGCCTGGCGGCACGGTCGTAACTCACGGCCGTCTGCCGGAAACCCACCCAACACGTCAGCCCGCGCATAAAACGGTGCAGTTCCCGCACCTCCCGAAGCGCCTCCACGACTTTCCGATCGACCAGTCGAAAATCCCCGGCGTCCATGGGAACATTGACCTTGGCCATCGCGCGGAACACACGATAGAAAGACGCGGCCAAAAACTTCTTCATCCAGGTCTCGCCTTCGCGGCTGCGCCGGACGGCGTAAACGACCTCGAAGCCCTCACGCCACTTGGCCAACAGGTCAGGGATGACCTCAGGCGGATCCTGGAGATCCGCGTCCATAATGACGACGGCATCGCCCCCGGCGTGATCCATTCCAGCCGTGATCGCGATCTGATGCCCGAAATTTCGGGAAAGTCGAAGCAGCCGTACCCGGGGGTCTTCCTTCGCCTTCGCGGCAGCCCACTCGGCGGATCCATCGGTGCTGCCATCGTCCACCAGGAGCAATTCAAGGGCCTCGGGCTGAGTAGCCATCACGGCACTCAGACGTTCGTACAACATCGGAAGGTTCTGTACCTCGTTAAGGAAGGGCACGAGAACCGTCAGTTTGCGCTGTCCGGAAGCGTCGGGCATGCGTCGAATCATAGCGGGAGCAAACCGAAAAGAAAACAGAAAGTCGGTTCGTCTGTAGCCGGGGGCGCATCTGTGATTCTGGCATTTGTTGTGACCGGCCTCGGTGAGGCCGGTCACCCGCAGCCTATCGGTCGCGCGCTACGG
>CAITUY010000144.1 GCA_903895695.1 uncultured bacterium | reverse complement strand
TTCGCCGCCTCCAGCGCCACCCGCGCCTTGAACTCATTCGTGTGCACTTTCCGCTTCGCTGCCATATCAAATCTCCCGTCCTGTTGGACCGTTGGCTATACCTTAACCACCTGTCCAAAAAACGGGGGGAACTTCAACCCGACGAGCCCCCGCAGCGCCTGCTCGCGGGGCCCCACGACCTCGGGCAGATTCTTCTCCGGCCAGGGCAGCGCGGCCAAGCCCCGCCGCCACTCCGCATCGAGCGGCAACAGGCGCTGGACGACCGGCTCGTAGACCGGACCGCCTGTGGGATGATTGTGAAAAAGGTAGAGCGGCGCCTCAGTGTCACTCCCGCGTTGTGACTCGTTCTCGGCGAGAATCTGACCGACCAGCGGGGTAATGGCATCGAGCGAGAAGGGGACCGCATATTGTCCCGCCTGCGGCAAGCCGGCGTCATCCAGATAGGAGCGGACCCGTTCGCCGACGGCCCACACGCGCTTGGGGCCGGGCAATGGCCCGAGCGTGCGCACGACGAATTCCGCCACCACCTCGTTGAACTGGCCGACCAGGCCCTGGTCGGAACCGAACACGACGGCGAAGAGGGCCGGCGGTTGCGCCGTTTGACCCCAGCGACCTTGCGTCGCTGGTGAATCGACTGGGGAGGTGAGCGGGCTGGCCCCTTCAGTCGGTCGCCCCTGCCGCGCAAGGCGGCAGGAGGCGGGATCAGGTTCCTCACGGAAGCACACGGACAGGCCGAGTTCGACGGCCCGGTTGTAGTCCGCCAGGGCGCGGACGGCGCGTTCATATTGGCCGACGCTTGCCGCGGCCAGGGCTTTCATGGTCCGGACTACGGACTGGAGTTCGGTGGCTCCGCCGATCTTGTGACGCAGACTGTCAAGCGTGTCGGTCATGGCGGGCGCTTGAAGGATTCCAATGCCTTGACGGCGGCGCCGACGATGGCGGCACGATCGGCGTCTTCAAGTTTTGCGCTCGACACGAGCCGCAGGCGCACCTCCTCCGGAACCGCGGCGGAAGCCTCGCGGACGGCGTGCTCGGCGTCGGGCATGCGCTCGATCGGCACGGTATCGAAGAGTCCGTCCGTGAGCGCCAGCAGGACGGCAATCTGCTCGGGCACGGGGACCGGCGCGAATTCAGGCTGCTTCAGGCAGGCCCGGACCCGGCGCCCGTGTTCGATGATGGCGCGCGAGTGCTCGTCGAGGCGCGTGCCGAACCGGGCAAACGACTCCAGTTCTTCGAACTGCGCGTAGGCAAGTTTGAGCGCGCCGGTCACGGTCCGGTAGGCCGCCCGTTGGGCCTTGCCGCCGACGCGCGACACGGACTTGCCGACGTCGATCGCGGGCAGGGCCCCGAGTTCGAACAGCAGGGGCGACAGGCAGATTTGGCCGTCGGTGATCGAGATCAGGTTGGTGGGGATGTAGGCCGAGATGTTCTGGGCTTCGGTCTCGGCAATCGGCAGCGCCGTGAGGGAGCCGCCGCCCAGTTCCTGGCGCACATGGGTGGCGCGCTCGAGGAGGCGCGAGTGAATATAGAAGATGTCGCCGGGAAAAGCCTCGCGGCCCGGGGGGCGGCGCAGCAACAGTGAGAGCTCGCGGTAGGCGCGCGCGTGATGGGTCAGATCGTCGTAGACGACCAGGACGTCGCGGCCTTTCTCCATGAAATACTCGCCGATGCTGGTGGCGGCGTAGGGCGCGATGAAGGAGAGTCCCGGCGCTTCGTTGCCTTCGGTCACCAGGACGATCGTGTAGGCCATGGCCCCGCGTTCACGGAGTTGGGCCACGACCTTGGCGACGCCCGAGGCGTGCTGGCCGATGGCGCAGTAGATGCAGAGCACATTCTGGTCGTGCTGGTTGAGAATCGTGTCCAGCGCAATGGCGGTCTTGCCGGTCTGACGGTCGCCGAGGATCAACTCGCGCTGACCGCGGCCGATGGGAATGAGCGCGTCAATGGCCTTGAGACCGGTCTGGAGGGGCACGGTGACGGGCGAGCGGTCCGTAATGGGGCGGGCGTCGCGCTCGATGGGAAGTCGCTGACTGAAAGCCACCGGGCCGCGGCCGTCGAGTTCCCGGCCGAGGGGGTTGATGACGCGTCCGATCAGGCCCTCGCCCACGGGCACATCGGTCACCCGGCCCGTGCGTTCGACCTCGTCGCCAGCGTGCAGGAGGCGATGGTCGCCCAGGAGCACCACGCCGATATCCTCGTCGTCGACGTTGAAGGCGATGCCGAGAATTCCGCCCGGGAATTTGACGAGCTCGTCGGAGCCCACGCCCGGCAGGCCCCGCACCCGGGCGATGCCCATGGACACGGTCGTGACTGTGCCCACCTCGCGCGGGCTCAGGTGCGGGGCGAAGCCGTCGCGCGTTGCGCTGAACTCGGCGAAGGTCCGGTCGACCGTATTCTGGAGGCTGGAGTCAGGCATGGTCAGGGTGGGGCGGGAGTTGGTGCCTTGGCGGGCTCGGCGTGCGGCCCACGCGCCTGTTCGACGATTTCCGCGACGACGCGCTCCAGGCCGGTCAGGTAGTCGGTAATGCTCCACGCCACCTTGTGGCCGCCGGCGGTCAGTTCGATCCCGGCGATCACAGCCGGCACGATCTCGAACTGGACGGCAGCGCCGGTCGCCAGGGTTTCGTGGAAGGCTTGTTCGATGGCGGCCCGCGGGCCGGGCGGCAGTTCGAAGGCGCTGCGCACCACGGCGGGTTGCGACGAGTCGCGGACGGCCGCCACGAGGACGGCCTTGGCGGGCTCGTCCAGTGCGCGCAGGAGCGCCACGAAGCGCGCGGCCAGACGGTCTTCCAGGGCAACGTCTGCGAGGTCGGTGAGCGCCCGCCGGACCGTGGCGAAGACTTCGGTCCGGGCCCGGGAGGCCAGTTCGCGGCTGACGTTTTCCTGTTCGGCCTGCAGTGCCTGCAGCCAGTTGGCGCGGAGCGTGTCGACTTCCTGCCGCGCCTGTTCCAGCAGGCGCTGGCGTTCGGCTTGCGCCTCGTCGCGGGCCTTGGCCAGGAGCGTTTCGCGCTGTTGCGCCAGGTCGTCGTTCGCGCGCTGCAAGGCGTCACGCTCGCTTTGGGCAGTCGCCTGAGTGGCCTCCGCCTCCTTGATTCGGGCCGCAATGCGCTGTTCCCGCTCGTCGATGGCGTGGAGCGTCGGCTTGTAGAGGAAGCGCTTCAGCAGCCACACCAGGATCAGGAAGTTGGCCAACTGCGCCGCGAATGTGAACCAGTCGAAGAGCATGGCTTACTTTCCCGCGGCTTGGGCGAGCACGTGGTTCCAGAACGGGTTGGCGAAGATCAGGATCATCGAGACCACGAAACAGTAGATCGCGGTCGACTCGATCATGGCCAGACCCACGAAGAGCGTCCGGGTGATGGTCGGCGCGGCATCGGGCTGCTGGGCGAGGGACGTCAGCGCGCTCGCGACGGCCCGTCCTTCTCCCAGGGCCGGGCCCATGCAACCAATGCCGGTCGTGATCCCGGCGGTGAAGACCGATGCGACGGCGATCCAAGTCATACTGTCCATAGTGTTCTCCTTCCTTAAATCAATCCCACTCCTCGTGCGTCCGCGTGGCGGCAGCAATGAACACGGTTGCGAGAACGCTGAAGATGTAGGCCTGTACCATGCCGGTGAGCAGCCCCAGCACGGTCATGAAGATGGGGAAGAAAAAGGGCGTGATGCTCAGGAGGATCGCCAGGAGCATGCTGCCGCTCATCATGTTGCCGAACAGGCGGACGGCCAGGGCGAGCGTGCGGGAGAACTCGCTGATGATGTGGAACGGCAGCATGATGACCGTGGGCTTGACGTACGACTTCAGGTAGGCCAGCAGCCCCCGTTCCGTGATGCCGAAGAGGGGCACCGCGACGAAGACGCAAACGGCCATGGCGCCGGTGGTCGAGAGCGATGCCGTGGGCGGCTCGTACCCGGGCACCACCGTGAACAGGTTCGCGGTGGCGATGAAGACGAAGAAGGTGCCCAGGAAAGGGAGGTGACGGTCGGGCTGCTCCAGGCCGACGGACGCGATGGAGCTGCGGATACCGCCGACGATGATTTCGACGAAGCTTTGCCAGCGCGGGATACGATCCGCGATCACGAGGCGGCGCGTGATGCGGTGCGAGCCTAGGGCGAGCAGCAGCATCAGCCCCCACGTCGTGAGGATCGTGACATTGAGCTTCACGGCGCCGTATTCCCACAGGATCCGTTCGTCGGGGCTAAGGTGCATAGGGTGCCTCCTTAGCGCCTGGGCGGGGGTCTGCTTCGCCACAAGGAGCGGAGCCGCTTCCGGCTCCGGTTGCTTGGGCGACGAACGCTGGCGACGAACCGGCGCGGGAAGCCGCGCCGCTCCCCGGGGTGGCAGACGCGGTTTCCGGCCGCGGGTGGGTCAGGCGGGTGACGACGAGACGAGCGATGATGAATCCCGCCAGGCAAGCCAGCGCGCGTTCCCAGTTTCCGCGGCAGACGATGTAGAATCCGGCGGCCGTGAGGCCGGTGCGCAGCAGCATGCTGACGAGGAACCAGAGCGCCGGCTGCCGGGCCGTAAGCCCCCGGCGCACGGTCCACCACAAGCCGCCGAAGAAGAAGGCGCCCAGCGCCATTCCCGCCACGCCGGCCGCCAGGATCTTGAACGATTCAGTCATGGTGGACCTCCGGCGGCTCGCGATCGTCGCCTTTCGTCAACCAGTGCCAGGCATTCCAGCATCCCAGGGCCAGGCCGGCGGCCAGCAGGGCTAGCGTCCGGGAGTGCGTGCTCGGGTAACGCTTGTCGAGCCAGATCCCGAGCGCCGTGCCCAGCAGCGTAGGCACGACCACCGACCAGCCGATGACCCCGAATACGCCGATTCCCAGCCATACGGGGGAACCGTGCCGGCGCAAGGCTTTCAGCTTGCGCGTTTCCTTCACGCCCACCTGGTGGATGAAAGGGTTGCTACTCACGGCGCACCTCCGCCAGGCGACGCAGAAAACCCATTTCCATCTTGGTCAGCACATTCCGGGTGCTCTGCTCGCCTTCGCCGAGGCGTTTGAAGTGGTTCTCGACTTCGATTCGCAGGCTGCCGAGGTCGGCGCCGCCGATGGCATTGCGCACCGAGAGAAGCACCAGGGCCCCGGCTTTGACCAGCACGCCTTCGTCGACGGCCACGTACACGATGCCGTCGGTCTCGGTCTCGTAGGTGAAGATTCCCGGGGCCACGGGGGCAACGCAGTCCAGGCGGTGGGGCAGGAGACCGAACGAGCCGTGGGGCGTCTCCGCCACGATGCGCTTCACGTTGTCGCGTTCGACGAACACGCGGAACGGCAGGAGCACTTTGAGGGTCATAAGCGCGGCGCTCATGGCCGTCCTCCCGGTGGCGGCGCAGCGGGGGGCGCGGGCTTCGCGGCCGGCGCAGGCGCGGGCGCCGCGGGGGGCGCGGCGGCGGCAGGAGCG
>CAITUY010000143.1 GCA_903895695.1 uncultured bacterium | reverse complement strand
TTCGCCGCCTCCAGCGCCACCCGCGCCTTGAACTCATTCGTGTGCACTTTCCGCTTCGCTGCCATATCAAATCTCCCGTCCTGTTGGACCGTTGGCTATACCTTAACCACCTGTCCAAAAAACGGGGGGAACTTCAACCCGCAAAATGGCATCTACAAGCCTGCCGGTGCGATCGGCCATGGCGTTCTTCTGATCGGACAAGCGAGTATCACCGATGAGCGGTCGCTCGATCTAACCTTTGCGCGGCGTGCTGAAATGACAGACCAGGAGTGCGAACGATATGGCCTGCACCCTGGCGATATACTCGTGTCCCGTGTGTTCGCCACGCTCGATGGTGTCGGTCAACCCGCACTGGTTCCGGTGCTGCCGGAAGCCGCCGTCTACGAGTCGAACATGATGAGGCTCCGCCTCAGACATGGATCTCTGGCGCCTCAGCTACTGTTCCACTGGCTCCAGACACCACGAATTCGCAACCTACTGAAGGCGAAAGTGAACCTTTCGAACCAGGCAAGCGTCAATCAGGATGCCGTGAATCCATTGCCGGTCATTGTCCCATTGCCCCAAGAACAAGAGGCGATGCTTGCACTAATCAACAACCACGACGCTTGCCGTCGATCAACAGATAGAGAACTGGCCAAACTGAAAGCCCTCAAGTGCGGCCTGATGACCGACCTGCTCACGGGCCGGGTGCGGGTGCCGTAAGGGAGCGGGTGTGGCGGCGGAATTCCATCGGCGATCGATCCGGTTGCGCGGTTACGATTACACAAGGCAGGGCGCGTATTTCGTGACGTTCTGCACGCAGGAACGTCGGCGGTTGTTCGGCACGGTGGTCAACGGGCGCATGGCATTAAACGACGCGGGCCGGATGGTGCAAACCGTCTGGAACGAATTGCCGGCCCATTATCCCGGCGTGGTCGCCGATGCGTTCGTGGTCATGCCCGACCATTTTCATGGGGTGGTGCGGCTCGTAGGGGCAGGCCCCCGTGCCTGCCCTTCTGTTGCAGAAAACGGGCAGGCACGGGGGCCTGTTGAACAAAACGGGCAGGCACGGGGGCCTGCCCCTACGATGTCGTTACCGGACGTGGTGCACCGGATCAAAACGTTGACGACCAAACGGTATATCGACGGCGTCATGCAATGTGGGTGGCCGCGTTTCCCGGGGAAATTGTGGCAACGCAACTATTACGAAATCATCGTGCGCGGCGACAGGGCGCTGGCGAACATCCGCGCATACATCCACGACAACCCCGCCCATTGGGATGTGGTGCGGTATGGCGAGCCGCGATTCATGGTTGGCAACCGGGCATTGCTGGATTTGCCCAAGACCGCGTTTCTGGCATCGCGGGGCCCCGTAGGGGCAGGCCCCCGTGCCTGCCCAATTGATACGGCCCCGGCCTGCATCATCAGCGGGTTTTTGAGCCCCATGGAACGGACAATGTTCGATGCCTGCTTCACCGCCGGGACGCCCATGATCCAGGTGTTGGCGCGCGGTTTGCCGGCGGCGTTTGC
This sequence comes from uncultured bacterium, assembly GCA_903895695.1. GTDB lineage: Bacteria > Verrucomicrobiota > Kiritimatiellia > CAIKKV01 > CAITUY01 > CAITUY01. The sequence continues at coordinate 31,795 of CAITUY010000143.1, read as the reverse complement.
GCCGCGCGTGCAACGCACGATTGACGCGGGGCGGTTACTCGTCATGACGCCATTTCCGGAAACCGAAGTCCGGTTCAGCGCCCCGCGTGCCGCTTGGTGCAACCAGTACCTGTTGCATGTGGCGGATGCGATCGTTATCGGGCAACTCGCCCAGGACGGCATGCATGCCTGCCTGCTGGCCGATCTGCCCGGCGACAAGCCAGTTACAGTGTTGAACAGGATGACCGTAGCGTGCAATGCTTTACCCGGCGGTGCCGATGTGACAAGCTCCCGTTCACTAGGGAAGTAAACCCATGAGCGAACGAAATGATCCGAACAGCAACTTGCCGGTCGCGAAATCGAAGTCAGGACGCGGCAGATATTCCCAGCTTGTGTCGGCCATTGCCTCGCTCAATACGCAGATGGTTGCGAGGGTAGCCACGGCGGCAAACCAGGCGCTGGTGCTGCGCAATTGGATCGTCGGTGCGTACGTCGTGGAGTTCGAATAGCACGGTGCGGACCGGGCGAAGTACGGGATGCGGCTGTTGGAGACGCTGGCGGGGGATCTGAAGAAGAAGGGCACAAAAGGGCTGACCGCGGCGGTTTTACGATCATGCCGTGTGGCGTATGTGATCTATCCCCAAATTCGACAGACACTATCTACGAAATTGATGCAGGCTGGCGTACCCTTAATTCGACAGACAGTGTCTGTCGAATCCGCGGTCAAAGGCATGGCGAGCGCCATTCGGATGACACAGTCGCCCGGATCCCTCACAGTGATGCCACCCGATGTGCTGCTCCAGCTCTCGTGGAGCAAACTGCAGGAAATCATCCGCATCGACGATCCCTGGAAGCGCGCCTTCTACGAGACTGAGTGTCTGCGCGGTCACTGGTCAGTGCGCCAACTCCAGCGTCAGATTGAGAGTCTGCTCTACGAGCGGACGGGGCTTTCGACGAACAAGAAGGCCGTGATCGAGCGGGCCCGCAAGCAGGAACCGCAAGAAACGGTCGCCGACATGTTGCGCGACCCCTACATTCTGGAATTCGCGGGATTGGCGGAGCGACCGGAATACTCAGAGGACCAACTGGAAACAGCCCTGCTCGATCATCTCCAGCGCTTCCTGCTGGAACTGGGACGCGGTTTCTGCTTTGAGGCCCGGCAGTTCCGCATGACCGAGGGGCGCAAGCATCACCGGGTGGACTTGGTGTTCTACCATCGACTGCTGCGCTGCCACGTCTTGATCGATTTGAAAGTCCGGACCTTCAGGCCGTCCGATGCAGGGCAGATGAACTTCTATGTGAACTGGTTCAAAGCCAACATGATGGCCAAAGGCGACAACCCGCCTGTCGGCATCCTGCTGTGCAGCGATAGGGACAACGCTGAAGTGGAGTTCGCCACGGCTGGAATGAGCCATAAACTATTCGTCACGCGCTACCTCACGGTCCTGCCCAGTGCGGCGCAACTCAAAGCCTTTCTCGAACGTGATCGATCGGAAATTCGCGGATTGGTCAAATAACCGACCTGCTCACGGGTCGGGTGCGGGTGCCGCAATGGAATTGACTCATCACTTGACCCATACTTGACCCACTGGTAGCATCCGAACCATGAGTTACCGGCCGCAGTTCCAGATCACACCCGGGTTGCTGACGCGGGTGGAGGCCATCGCGGCGGTGCGCGAGCGCATCCAGAGCGCGGCGGTGCAGGTGGCGTGGATTCCGGCCCTGCAAAAGGACGCCCGCGTTCGCAACGCCCATTCCTCGACCGCCATCGAAGGCAATCCACTGACGCTGGCGGACGTGCGGGCGGTGGAACAGGGCGCGCCGCTGGTTGCGTCGACCCGTGCGCGGCGCGAGGTGGTCAATTATTTCGCGGCACTCCGACACATCGAAGAGCACGCCGACAAGAAACGGTTGACCCACGACGACATCCTGCGACTGCATGCCATCCTGGCTGGCGAGGTCATGGACCAAGGCGAAGCTGGTCGCTACCGAACGATTCGGGTGCGGGTGGGCACCTATGTGCCCCCGCCGCCAGGAGAGGTCTCCGGCTTGATGTTCGAATTGCTGAAATGGTGGAACGAAGAGACCGGCGTGCTCTCGCCGGTGCTGAGTTCGGCCATTGTCCATTACCGGTTTGAGACGATTCACCCCTTTGCCGACGGCAATGGCCGCACCGGCCGGGCGCTGGCGCTGTGGGAACTCTACCGGCGCGGATTCGATTCGCATCACATCTTCTCGGTGGACGAGTTCTACTGGGAAGACCGCCCGCGTTACTATGCGGCCTTGCAGGCGGTGCGCCTGCAGGGCGATGACCTCACGTCGTGGTTGGAATACACGGCGGAGGGCTTGCACCACACACTCGAACGGGTCTGGCGACGCATCCAGGAAATCCCGAGTGCCGGCCGTGCGCAACTCGTTCTACGGCCCCGGCAGGAGAAACTCCTGCAACTGCTCCGGGCGCACGGCGGTCTTAGCCCGCAGGAAATCTGGGATGGCCTGGGCATTTCCAAACAAGGCGCGATGGACCTGCTCCGACCGCTGATGAAAGCAGGCCTGATCAAACGCGTGGGCACGCTGAAGAACGGGCGCTACGTTTTGAAATAACCGGCCTGTATGAAGATCCAATGGGAATACGACCTGGTCGAGCGCCCCTTCTGCGAACAACTTAAGGTCATGGGCTGGCAGTGGATCGCGGGCGACACGGATGTGTCGGAGTTCAGCAGCTAGTTCCGAGATCCGGCCACAGGCGGCCGCGTCGCACCCGTCGGAACGCCGGGTTTGTGGAGCGCGTGCGGATGCCAGCCCGTGAGCGCTAGCATCACGGCAAAGCCCACCACGTAGGCAAGCGCGACATGCCAGCCTTGCCGCAGCCAGGCCCAGACTGATTTGCCCTGGGGGAACAGGCTCGTCAAGGCGACTCCGGCCGACGAGCCGAACCACACCATGGAGCCGCCGAAGCCGACGGCATAGGCGACATACGCCCAGTCATACCCGCCCTGGTCGAGTGCCAGTTTGGTCAGTGGAATGTTGTCGAAGAACGCCGACAAAACACCCAGGGCAAATGTGCTGTGCCAATTCGCCGCAGGCAGCGCGTCGACCGGCATCAGCGACGCACACCAGACGAGCGCCACCAGGAACAAACTGCCCTTGAGGGATTTGCGTAGTTCGTGCCAGTGCGTCTGGCGGAACAGCGCGCCGAGCAGAATCGCCAGCCACACGCCGACGGCCGGGAATCCTACCGTTACGTTCGCCGCGATGGCGCCGACCAGGATACCAACCACGATGAGCACCCGGCCGCCATCGATCGGCCGGCTCTCGCCGCCGCTCACGATCGGATGGTGCCGGTGTTGCTGACGGGCCGCCACGAAACCACAAACGAGGAGACTGGCCCCGGCACCGATATAGGCTCGCAGGACATCCACAGGCGAAACCCCGGCGATCCACATCATGGTCGTGGTCGTATCGCCCAGGACGCTGCCCGCGCCCCCTGCATTGCTGGCGGCCACCAGCGCCGCGAGGTAACCCATGTGGACCTGGCCCCGGAAGACGATCATCGCGATGGTCCCGCCGATCAGGGCGGCCGCGATATTGTCGAGAAATGCGGATAGGACAAAGACAGCAACCAGCAGGGCCAGGCCGCCCGGCCAACCCGAAGGCAGCCAGCGCGGCAGTGCGGCGGGCACGTGCGACTCCGCGAAATGCCTGGCCAACAGAGCAAATCCCATCAACAGGCCGAACAGATTGACCAGCAGCGGCGCTTCGCCCTGCAGGTGATGCATCAGGTTGAAAGGAGTGGCCAGCAGTCGGTAGGCCGTGATGACCACCGCACCGGCAACGGCCACCTCAAACGTCCGGCGATGAAATACCGCGACGCCGATCAGCACCAGCGCGAATAGGATGAAGGTCGTTTGCATCACCGTCATGGCCGCCGTTTCCAGGTGAAACACCTGCCAGGACCACAGCATGTAAGGGATTTCGAGGGCGAATTCAAGGCTCCGTCCGATTGTTCGGCACGCAGAGTTATGAAAACTTATAGCTTGAACCGCCATAGACTGGAATCAAACGCCGGAGCCTGACAATGGTCAGACGAGCGTCACAGGAGACAACGTGAACCGAAATCTAGGCATGTGGGTGGATTGCAGCGTCCGGGCCAATGATGGTGAGGTGGGAACGGTCGCCCAATTCTATTTCGACGACCTGACGTGGACCCTGCGTTACCTGGCTGTACATACGGGAGACAAGGGGACCAGCCGCACCGTTCTCGTTTCACTGGCGGCCTTGGGCAAACCGGACTGGGCGGGACGGGTATTCCCCGTGAACCTCACCATGGCGCAGGTTCGTGGTTGCCCCAGCACCGGCATCGAGGAACCGGTCTCACGGCAGCACGAACTCGATCTGCACGAATACTTCGCATGGCCCATCTACTGGGGTGGAGGCTTCTACGTGCCATCCATCTCCGGAATGGTCGCGACGAAAGACGGCGAGAATGGGACCGGCGCAGAGACTCCCGAGCCCGGGGTGCGCCGGATCGATCCCCACCTGCGCGGCACGCGGGAACTCACGGACTGTCACGTTCACGCCACCGACGGCAAGATCGGCCACGTGGAAGATGCCCTGTTCGACGACGAGACCTGGGCCATTCGCTACCTGGTGGTCAACACTCGGTCGTGGTTAAAGAACCGCCGCGTGATTGTGGCGCCCCAGTGGATCAGGGCGGTGAATTGGATCGAAAAGGAGATCTTCGCCGATCTTTCGCGTCAGGCCGTCAGGAAGAGCCCCGTGTACGACCCGTCGCAACCCGTCGACGGCGCTTATGAAGGCCAGTTGCGCGATCATTTGCAGAAGCCGGCGTGCACCGAGTGGGTGATGTTCAAATTCCACGCACCACGCGGGGCGACCATCCATGTCGCCGGAACATTCAACAACTGGGATCCCACCGCCATCAAACTCGGCCATAGCAGCAAGGGAACCTATACCGCCATGGTCTTGCTTCCATTCGGACGATACGAGTACAAGTTCATCGTCAATGGAGAGTGGCGCAACGGGCCGGACGTGCACGAACAGGTTCCCAACCCGTTTGGCACCACGAACAGTGTGCTGGTTGTCGGCCACATTGTCGATCACAACGCCCATCTTCACACCTTTCCCCGCAAGGCAGTCAGTCCGAGCCAACCGGCATTGACCAAACCGATAGGCGCCTAAGCCCTATGGCCGGATTTTCCCCGGGCCGCGGGCGAGCCCCTGGCCTGCTTTCAGAGGAGACACCCATGACACGCATGATCAGTCGGGAGATTCGCCTGGCCTCACGCCCCAACGGCATGCCGACCGCTGCCAACTTTGCCCTGGCGCAAACCGAACTCGAGCCACGCCGCGACCAGCAAGTGCTGGTGCGCAACCTATTCATGTCGGTGGATCCTTACATGCGCGGCCGCATGAATGCCGGGGAATCCTATATTCCTCCGTTTGAGTTGGGCCAACCGCTCGAGGGCGGCGCTGTCGGCGAAGTCATCGAGTCGCGTGCCAAGGACTTCAAGCCGGGCGATTTCGTCACGTCCAGTTTCGGCTGGCGGGAATACTTCGTCGCTTCGCCGAAATTTCTACATCCCGTCAGCCGCGACGTTCAGCCGCTCTCGGTTTACCTCGGTGCCCTCGGCCTGACGGGCATGACCGCCTGGGTCGGGCTGAACCTGGCGGATGTGACCGCGAGCGATGTCGTCTTCATCTCGGGGGCCGCCGGAGCCGTCGGCAGTGTAGCCGGGCAACTCGCCAAACTGCGGGGATGCCGCGTCATCGGGTCAGCCGGGTCGGCGGCAAAGGTCCGGTTTCTGCGCGATGAGTGCGGTTTTGACGGCGCCTTCAACTACAAAGACGGGCCGATACCTGACCAACTGGCGCAGGAGGCGCCGGACGGAATCGATGTCTACTTTGACAATGTGGGCGGAGCAACGCTTGAAGCCGCGCTCTCGGCGCTGCGTACGCACGGTCGGATCGTTGCCTGCGGCGGTATCTCCAGCTATAACGCCGAACAGCCGATCCCCGGTCCGGCCAACCTTTCCAACATGATCACCAAGCGCCTGACGATGAAGGGGTTCCTCGTTCGAGATTGGCTGGCTCGTCAAGGCGCGTTTGAAAAAGAGATGGCCGGCTATCTTCGCACCGGGAAACTAAAGCACAAGGAGACGATCGCGGAAGGCATCGACAACGCGGTCGACGCCTTCCTCGGGCTCTTCCAGGGGCATAACTTAGGCAAGATGGTGGTGAAGGTGGCTTAGCAGCCGGCTGAAGACGCGTCCCACGCCGCCGCCCCGGTTCGAACACGAATTCAGCGCTCGGCATCGAGCAGGCGGTAGCCGATGCCGGTCTCGGTCTTGATCAGGCGGGGCTGCGTGGGGTCGGCCTCGATCTTCCGGCGCAGGTGGTTCATGTAGACGCGCAGGTACTGCGACTGCTCCTCGGACTGGGGGCCCCACACGTCCCGCAATAACTGGCGGTGCGTCACGACCTTGCCCGCCTGCTGGGCCAGCACGCGCAGCAGCGCGTATTCCGTCGCGGTCAGGTGAACTTCATCGCCGTCCACGAACACCTGGCGGGCCACAAAATCCACGCGGAGCGGACCGGACGCGTAGACCGCGACGGCGGGTTCCTGGGGCGAGTGCCGACGGATCGCGCGCAAACGCGCGGTCAACTCGGCGGCGTGAAACGGCTTGGTCAGGTAGTCGTCGGCCCCCAAGTCCAGGGCGGCCACCTTCCCGGCCACGTCCTGCCGGACCGAGAGCACGAGCACCGGGACCTGGCTCCATTCGCGCAGGCGCTTCAGGACCACAGCGCCGTCCAGATCGGGCAGGCCGAGGTCGAGGACGATCACGTCGGGCCGCCGGAACGCGGCGGCGGATAAGCCTTCCTGCCCGGCCGCCGCCTCATGGACGAGGTAGCCTTCGGACTCAAGGGCCACGCGCAGCAGACGGCGGATCTGCACCTCGTCGTCAACAATCAGGGCTACGGGCTTGCCAGGGGCGTCGCTCATGGGCTGGCCGGTACTGTCTTCGTTTCCACGGGAATCCGCAAGGTGAAGGTGGCGCCCCGGTCCGTGTTGTTCTCGGTGGAGACCTCGCCGCCCAACGCGTGCATCAGGCCCCGAACAATGGAGAGGCCCAGGCCGATCCCGCCCGCCGGCGCGCTGGGCGCCCGGTAAAACTTTTCGAACACGTGGTTGCCTACCTCCGGGGGCAGCCCCGGCCCCTCGTCAACAACACGCAACACGAGGAACGGCCCGTCGATCTGCGCGGTGACCGTGATCGTGGTTGCGGGCGGGCTGTATTGCGCGGCGTTGGCAAGCAGGTTGGCCAGCGCCTGTTCCACGAATCCCGAGTCGACCTTGACCGATGGTATGCCCTCCGGCACCCGGACATCCAGCCGGTGGCGCGTGAGAAGGTCGCCCACCTGCTGGCGCGCCGACGCCACGAGTTCGTCCACATCGCACCACACGGCTTCGAGTTTGTAGCGGACCGATTCGATCCGCGTCATGCTCAGCAGGTTGTCCACGATGCGGCCCAGGCGGCGGGAGGCGGTTTCGATATCCTTGAGAAAGGGCAGCGCGCCGCGGGCCTCGGCCACCAGGTCGAACACCAGGGCCAGTTCGCCGGTGGCCGCCTGGATCACGGACAGCGGCGTTTTTATCTCGTGCGAAACGCAGTCGAACAGCGTCTTGTAGAGCCGTTCTGACTCTTCGGCCAACTGGGCACGCCCGGCCTGCTGGATGAGCCAGTAGCGTTCGACCATCACGGCAATCTGGTCGGCGAACGTCTCCAGCAGTTCGCGTTCGTCGAGGGCCTGAGATTGGCGCGTATTGAAATGGACCGCGAGCACGCCCACCTTGTTCTTGGGGGTGTGGAGCGGCAGGTGCAGGCAATCCGACTCGGGCAGCGTGTCGGTGTGGCGGCCCGCGGGCTGCCCATGCATGAGCGCCCACGCCGCCACGCTTTTCTCCTTCTCGCTCAGTTGCCACGTGCTGGCCGGATGGGCCTGCTCGCCCAGTTGCCCGTTATCCCCCACCAGCACTACCGCCGACTGCGCCGCGAACGCCGTATCGATCTCCGCCACGGCCCGGCGCAACCCTTCGTCCAGCGTGGTGCTTTCCACGACGCCCTGGGCCAGCCGATACAAAGCCGCCGTCCGCTGCACCCGCTTGCGCTCCGCCAGTTCCCGGAACCTCAGGCGCGCCGTCAACTGCCCGATGACCATGGCCACGACGAAATACATGACAAACATTAACGCGTCGTGGAACTGGTGAATCCTGAGAGTGAACGCGGGCGGGATGAAGAAGAAATCCCACAGCACCGCGCTGGCGGCCGCCACCAACAGCATGGTTCCGCGACGCAGTTGCGTGGCCAGGAACACGACCAGCGACAGGTAGATCAAGGCGATGGCCCAGTAGCCCGTGAAGGCCTGCACGCACCAGCACACGGCCGTCACCGCCACCACCGCGGCCAGACCGACGCCAATCTCCAACTGATACGGCCGGAACGAGGCGGCTGCGCGCCAGACTGGACGGGCGCCCGTCCCCTGCTCCGCCGGCACAACGCACACATCGATTTCGCCGCTCCGCCGGATGAGACGCTCGACATACGAGCCGCCCCTGAGGAATTCGATCCACGGGGAGCCCATGGTCTTGCCAACGACAATCTGGGTGACGTTCTCTTCCCGCGCCACGCGCAAGACCGTTTCGATCAGGTCGGCGCCGGGCAGCGTCATCACCTGCGCCCCCAGTTGCCGGGCCAGGGTCAGCGTTTTGGCCAGGCGGGCCTTCTCCTGCTCCGTGAGGGCCCGGCCGGAATCGACGTGGATGGCCACCCAGTTAGCGCCCTGTGTGGCCGCTGCCCGCCGCGTCCATCGGATCAGTCCTTCGGCAAAGGGGCTCGGACCGATCGCCACCATGAGCTTGACGGTGGTCTTCCAGGGACCAGCGATCTGCCGTGTGGCCATGACATCGCGCAAATCCTGATTGACGCGCTCTGCCGTGAGGCGCAGCGCCAGTTCGCGCAAGGCCGTCAGATTCTCCTGCCGGAAGAACCAGTCGGCCGCGGTACGGGCCATGTCGCCGAGATAGACTTTGCCGTCCGCCAAACGCTCCCGCAGTTCCTCCGGCGTTACGTCGACCAACTGGACCTCGTCGGCCTGGTCCAGCACCGTGTCCGGCACGGTTTCGCGGATCGTAACGCCGGTGATCTGGTGCACCACGTCGACCCGGCTCTCGATGTGCTGGACGTTGAGCGTCGTGAAGACGTCGATCCCCGCATCGAGCAATTCGAGCACATCCTGGTAGCGTTTTGGGTGGCGGCTGCCCGGCGCGTTGCTGTGGGCAAGTTCGTCCACCAACACGACCTGCGGCCGGCGCTGCAGAACCGCGTCCAGGTCCATCTCTTCCAACACGGCGCCCCGGTACTCGATCCGCCGGGCCGGAACGGTCGGCAAGCCCTTCAACAATGCGATCGTCTCGGACCGCCCGTGCGTTTCGACGACGGCCGCCACCAGGTCGACGCCCTCGGCCTGGCGCTGAGCGGCCGCCTTAAGCATCGAGCAGGTCTTGCCGACCCCAGCGCACATGCCGAGGAATACCGTCAGGCGGCCGCGGTGCCGGTCGCTCTCGGCTTGCTTGATTGCCGCCAGCAAGGCGTCGGGGTTCGGTCGGGTATCGTCACTCATGGCAGAGGGGATAGTAACGCATCAGGGCCCGGCTTGAAGAATAAAACATCGGCCCCGCCGCGCACCGAAACAGGCGATCTAGAGATTGGCATTTGGCGTTGGTGATCGTTTGTCGTCAGCCCTGACGCCCAACTTGACGCCAATCAGATACGCCAAGGATCCGAGGGCATCGACCGGCAACGTGTCGCTCTTGATGGCCAGCACCGCCAGCGGTGTCATGCCCCGGTTGATCGGCATGTACCGCACCCCCAGCAGATGCTCATCTGCCAGTTCCTCCAAATCCGTCAAATGGTCCTGAACGCGTTCCACCCGATTCTCCACTTCCCGCGAGACGTCGGACGCTGCGGCCCCGGTGTAGTGTTGCCATTTCCCCTCGCCGTACACATGGATCGAACAGTATTCGAGCGAGAACACATGCAGGACCTGCCTGGCTATGCCGGAGAGTGTGATCTGGTCGGGAGGCACGCATAAGATCCACTCTCCAAACTCTCTCAATTGCACCAGGCTCTTGCTCAGCATAAGTGCTCTTGCCCTGTTCTCGGCCGCCGAGGCCGTCAGACGACTGATGATCACGGAGGCCAGCAGGAAGGCTGCCAACGAAATCCAATCCGAGAAGGCGGCAATATTGAACGTTCCAACCGGCGGCAAATAGAAGTAATCGAAGCATAGCGTCGCCACGACCGATGTGGTAACGGCAACAGCGAAGTCGCCAAAGAATGCCGACAAAAGCACGATAATGAGGAACCCGAAGGCAGCCGTGGAGGCGCCGGTGAGCGTGGCGAACTCCAACGTAAGCTTCGTCGCGCCCAGAATGGCAGCAGCAAATACGAGGATCTTCGCGAGTCTGATGAACAGTGCCCGATTTCCGATGACCGTTTTCATGGCGTTACTCCCTAACTCTCAACAGTCTCTACTCTACCGCTTCAATATGGACTGGCGCCGGCGGTCCTCCGCCGGTGCTCCTGCTAGTGCACGTCGGATCCGACCTTCGGCTCTTGATCCAGAGCCAAGTTGAGCAGCAAAACATTTACCCGGAACTCGCCCAGAAACCCGAACTGAGGCGGCTCGGTGAACCTCGCAACCAGGGCCGCCAGCGCGGAATCGGACGTCTTCCGGGCCCCGGCTATTCGGTGGATCTGCAACTCGGCGGATAGGGGGCTGATGTGAGGATCAAGACCGCTGCCGGACTGAAACACCATATCGGCGGGAACCGAGGCGCTTCCCGACATCGCGTGCGCACCCCGGAATGCCTGCACGCGGGCCAGAACATTAGACTGGAGTATCTGGCTGGTGGGACCCAGGTTGCTGGCGCCGGACGGCACGGCCCCGAAATCCGATGCGGAAGGCCGGGGCCAAAAAAAGCGCTGGCCCTCAAACTTCTGCGATAGAAGCGCGCTGCCCACGGTCCGACCGTTGCGGCTCACGAGGCTGCCGTTGGCCTGATCGCGGAAGAATGCCTTGGCGATTCCTGTGACGAGCAGCGGATAGGCCAACCCGGTTAGCACGGTGAACGCGAGTGTCAGCCTCAACGATTGCATAATCAGTTTAGTCATGGTGCAACTCCTTTTCAGCGAACGAGATGAACGGCGACGAGAAACATATCGAGAAGTTTGATGCCGATGAACGGAACGATGATGCCGCCCAGTCCATAGATGACCATATTCTTGCGCAGCACGGCGGCGGCGCCGATTGCCTCGTACTTCACCCCGCGCAGCGCCAGCGGAATCAACGCCACGATGATCAGGGCGTTGAACACAATGGCGCTCAAGATTGCGCTCTCGGGCGAATGCAGATGCATGACGTTCAACTTTTCAAGCGGCCCGTGTGCGCCGGGATGCACGGCGTAGAGCAGGCCGAACATGGCAGGGAGAATGGCAAAGTACTTGGCGACATCGTTCGCGATACTGAAGGTAGTCAGGCTGCCGCGCGTCATGAGGAGCTGCTTGCCGATTTCGACCACCTCAATCAGTTTGGTGGGATTGCTGTCCAAGTCCACCATGTTTCCGGCCTCACGCGCCGCCTGCGTGCCGGTGTTCATGGCGACCCCGACATCAGCCTGGGCCAGCGCGGGCGCATCGTTGGTGCCGTCGCCAATCATCGCGATCAGCCGGCCATCGGCCTGCTCCTGGCGGATCCGCTGCAACTTGTCCTCGGGTTTGGCATGCGCGATGAAGTCGTCGACCCCGGCCTCGGCGGCGATGGCGGCGGCGGTCAGCGGGTTGTCACCGGTGATCATGATGGTTCGCACGCCCATCTTCCGGAGTTGGGCGAACCGCTCCCGGATGCCGCCCTTGACGATATCCTTGAGCCGGATGACGCCCAGCACGCGACTGTCGTCGGCTACCACCAGCGGCGTTCCGCCAGCCCGAGAAATATCGGACACGGTATCCTCCACCGCTTTCGGATAAAGCCCGCCCTGGGCCTCGACGAATTGCCGCACGGCGTCAGCGGCGCCTTTGCGAATACGACGCGGCGCGCCCGATGACAGGGCCGGGAAATCCATCCCGCTCATCCGGGTTTGGGCCGTGAAGGCGACAAAATGGCCGTGCCCCTCGGCCACTTCGCGCCCGCGCATGCCGTATTTCTCCTTCACCAGAACGGCGACGGACCGGCCTTCCGGGGTTTCGTCGGCGAGTGAGGCAAAGTGGGCCGCGTCGGCCAGTTCCTCGGGCCGAACGCCGGGCGCCGCAATGAGTTCCGTCGCCATGCGGTTCCCCAAGGTGATTGTGCCGGTCTTGTCGAGGAGCAGCACGTCCACGTCGCCCGCCGCTTCCACGGCCCGGCCGCTCGTGGCCAGCACGTTACGGCGCATGAGCCGGTCGATGCCGGCAATGCCGATGGCACTGAGCAACCCGCCGATCGTGGTCGGAATCAGGCAGACGATCAACGCCAGCAAAACCGGCAATGACGTGAGAACCACGCCGGTCTGACCGGCCGCGCGCTCGTTGAAGGCCGCGAAGGCAGGCAGAGTCAGAACCACCAGGATAAACAGGACCGTAAGGCTGACCAGCACGATGTTGAGCGCGATCTCGTTCGGCGTCTTCTGCCGGCGCGCGCCTTCAATCATCGAGATCATCCGGTCCAAAAACGAATGGCCGGGCTCGGACGTTACCCGCACCACGATGCGGTCGCTGATGACGCGGGTGCCTCCGGTTACGGCGCTGCGGTCACCGCCGCTTTCGCGGATCACCGGCGCCGATTCACCGGTAATGGCCGACTCGTCCACCGTCGCAATCCCATCCACCACCTCGCCATCCGCGGGAATGATGTCGCCCGCGTCGCAGATAAAGAGATCGTCGATCTTCAATTCGGTGGCGGTCACGGCGCTTTCCTTGCCCTGGTTGAAGCGCCGCGCCATGGTGGCGGTTCGCATCTTACGCAACGCATCGGCATGGGCCTTGCCTCGCCCCTCGGCCATGGCCTCCGCGAAATTGGCGAACAGACACGTGAACCAGAGCCACAGACAGATCTGAAGGTTGAACCCGGAAAACTGATGCACCAGAAACATCGTGGATAGGATGGATCCGATCCAGACGACGAACATGACCGGATTCTTGATTTCCTCGCGCGGGTGCAGCTTCCGGCAAGCGTCAATGATGGCTTGGCGGACCAGTTCGGAATACTGAATTTCAACTTTTGCGCTCATGATGACTTCTCCAGTTAGAACGCCCGCCCGGACACCATTAAGCCGTGCTCGACGATCGGTCCCAGGCACAGAGCCGGAAAAAACGTCAAGGCCCCGACGATCAGAATGATTCCGAGCAGGACCAGCGTAAACGTCAGGCCATCAGTTGGGAACGTACCGGGTGAGGCCGGCACGGTCTTTTTCACGGCCAGGCTTCCCGCGATAGCCAGCACGGCGAAGATGCAGCCGAACCGTCCGATGAACATGGCGGCCCCGAGCGAGAGGTTGAAGAACACGCTGTTGGCGCTCAGGCCGGCAAAGGCGCTGCCGTTGTTGGCGGCACAGGACGAATAGCCATACAGGATTTCACTCAAGCCATGCGGTCCTGAATTGCCCAGTCCGGCCAGTCCAGCCGGCACGCTGACCGCGATAGCCGAACCCACCAGAATCAGGATGTTCGGCAGGAGAATCGCCACGATCGCCCAGGCGGCTTCCCAGGCCTGGATCTTCTTGCCCAGGTATTCCGGCGTGCGGCCCACCATCAGGCCGGCAATGAATACGACGATGAGCACATGCATCAACATGCCGTAGAGCCCGGCGCCGACCCCGCCAAAGACGATACAGCCGAGCATCAGGTTCCACAGCGGCATCATGCCGGCGATTGGCATGAAACTGTCATGCATCGAGTTTACGGCGCCGCAAGAGGTACCGGTCGTGGCCGTCGCGAATAACACGCTGTTCATGACCCCGAAACGCATTTCCTTGCCTTCCAGTTGGGGTAGCACGTTCGCAGTCACGGGATTCGGCTGCGATTCCGCCCACCAGGCCACCGCGAAAGAACCGGCCAGCAGGATCAGCATCACGCTGAAAATGCACCAGGCATGACGCCGGTCGCCGATCATCAGCCCAAACGTGAAGACCAGAGAGGCGGCCACAATCAGCAGTCCGAAGACCTCGATAAAGTTAGTGAGCGGCGTCGGATTCTCGAAGGGATGTGCGCTATTCTGCCCGAAGAAGCCGCCGCCATTGGTGCCGAGTTGCTTGATGGCGACCTGGGAGGCCGTGGGCCCAAGCGGAATGACCTGCTTGGCGCCTTCCAGCGTTTGGGCCTCGGCGTACGCGGAAAGGGTTTGGGTGACGCCCTGACCGGCAAGGACCACCGCCATGCAGAGGGCAAGCGGGAGGAGGACGTAAATGGTGCTGCGGGTGACATCCACCCAGAAATTGCCGAGCTTCTGCACCGTAGCGCGGCGCATTCCCCGGGCCAGGGCCAGCAGCACGGCGATGCCGGTCGCGGCGCTCAGGAAGTTATGCACCGTGAGGCCCGCCATCTGAGTGAAGTAACTCAGGGTGTTCTCACCTGAGTAAGCCTGCCAGTTCGTGTTGGTGATGAAACTGATGGCGGTGTTCAAGGCCAGGTCCCACGGCACGTTACCCATCTTCATGGGATTCAGGGGGAGCCAAGCCTGAGTCATCATGATGCCCCAGAAAGAGGCTATGCCGACAAGGTTGAAGATCAGCACGGCGAGGAAGTACTGTTTCCAGGACATTTCTTCATTCGGCTGAATTCCACCCGACCGGTAGACCGCCTTTTCAAGAGGCGCCAGAAGCTTGGACAGAAGCGTGGATTCCCCCGTGAATACCCGAGCCATGTAGCGCCCGAGCAGCGGCGCCAAGCCGATCAACAGGATGAAGAACACCAGCACTTGGACGATGTCGTTCGTTTTCATGAGGCCAGTATGCACTCATGACCGAACAGGCGGGCAGTAAAAAGGGCCTCGAAAAGCCTTAAAAAAGAATAAAAACCGATCTTAGACCGCGACCGTCATCCGCGGAATCCCCAGGTGGCGCTTGGCGGTTTCGCCCGCGAACAACTCGGTCGTGCGGCGGGCCGGCTGCTCGTCGCGCGTCAGGCCCGGCTTGGCGGCCAGCGGCAACGAGGCCGCCGAGCGGACCGTGTAGCGGCCGAACTGCTCGTTGACCGCATCCACGGCCGCTTCCGCCCGCTGGAGCGTGTCGATCCGGACCCGATCGTCGAACAGGTCGAACTGCTCGCCGTTGTCGTTATCCAGCGCCCCCAGCGCCACCAGGGTCGCCCGGTAGTCGACCCCCTCGCTATACACGCGGTCGAACAACTCGCGTATCAACGGCAACACCTCCAACGTGACGGCCGTGGGCCGGCTGAGCGTCGCCTCCAGGCCGTCGTGCCGGAAATCCTGCCGCCGCAGCACCACCCCTACCAGGCGCGGGCGGACCCGGTGGTGCCGCGCCCGGGCAAATGCCGCCTCCACGTTGCGCACCAGTTGCGCATACACGAACGCCCGGTCGGCCGAGGGCGGGGTGAAGGTCTTGGATTTCACGATCGTGGCCTTGGGCGCCTGCGGCTCGGTGACGAGCGGATAGACGGCATTCCCGTGCAATTCATGCCAGATTTCGCGGCCGACCTTGCCCAGCAGTTTCCCGGCCCACCCTTCGGGCCGGAGCACGTAGTCGTAGGCCGTGCGCAACCCCTGCTTTTCGAGCAGGTTGACCGTGTTGGGACCAAACCCCCAGACCTTTTCGAGCGCAATCTGCGGCAAAAACCGGTGGATTTCGTTCCCTTCCAGCGGCATGAACCCCGCCGGCTTGCGGAACTTGGAGCACAGCTTGGCCAGGCTCTTGGTCGGCGCCAGGCCGACCGACACGGTCAGGCCCAGTTCCCGCTGGATCTCGCCCTGCATCTTGCGCGCAATGTCCTCGTACGACGTGTGATACAGCCGGCGCAGGCCCGTCAGGTCGGCAAACGCCTCGTCGATCGAGTACTCCTCCACCACCGGCGTGAACCGCCGCATGATGTTGAACATGCGCCGGGAATAGATCCCGTAGGTCTCGTAATCGCTCGGCAAAATGACCAGTTCCGGGCAGACCCGCTTGGCATCGAACAACGGCATGCCGCGCGCAATGCCCAGGGCCTTGGCCTCGTAACTGGCGCAGGCAATAATCCCCCGCTCCTTGCCCGTGACCACCGGCCGGCCCTGCAGCGCCGGCACCATGGCCTGCTCGACCGACGTAAAGAACGCATCACCATCGAGATGCACAATGGCCCGCGGATAGGAACTCAGCATCAGGGGGGTATCGCTCATGGGGTCCTCCTTTCTCTACCCGCCAGTATACTGAACTATCGTTCCCTATGCAAACGGAGAAGAAAAAGCTTTCTTTCGCCTCCCCCGCGGAGTATAGCCGCCCATCTATTGGAGGACATGACACCCATGAGCGACAAAACTCGAGTTACCGTTTGGAACGAAAACTGGCACGAAAAACACAACGAAGCCGTCAAGAAGGTCTATCCCACCGGCATCCACAACACCATCGCCAAGGGGCTGTCGCAGGCCGCCGACTTGGAGGTGCGCACCGCGACGCTGGACCAGCCTGAGCACGGACTGACCGCCGAGGTGCTGGCCAAGACCGACGTCCTGACCTGGTGGGGCCACTGCAAGCATGGCGACGTGAGCGATGCTGTGGTCGACCGCGTGCAGAAGCGCGTCCTCGAGGGCATGGGCCTGATTGTGCTGCATTCCGGCCATTATTCGAAGATCTTCAGGCGGCTCATGGGCACGAATTGCTCGCTCAAGTGGCGCGAAGCCGGCGAGAAGGAACGCCTCTGGAACATCGAGCCCGGCCATCCGATCACCGCGGGCCTGGGCGAGTATTTCGAACTGCCCAATACCGAGATGTACGGCGAGCGGTTCGACATCCCCACGCCCGACAAGCTGATCTTTATCTCGTGGTTCGAGGGCGGCGAGGTCTTCCGCAGCGGCTGTTGCTGGGAGCGCGGTCACGGCCGTGTCTTCTACTTCCGGCCCGGTCACGAGACCTACCCCATCTACTACAACGCCGATGTGATCCGCGTGCTGACCAATGCCAGCCGCTGGGCCAAGCCGCGCGTGATGCTGGCCGACAACTGCCCCAACAGCAAGCCGATCGAGGTCATCAAGGACCGCTCGGCGGAGTTCGGTATAGCCGGCATTATCCAGAAGTAGGGTTGATCGACCCCTGATTGCCTGTGCTGGAGGTGTTCCGGCCGGACGGCGTTCCGCCGGACACCTCCCTTCGCCCATGACCCCGAAACAGCGCATGCTCAACGCCTACCGGGGCGTGCCGAACGACCGGCCGGCCGTGGCGCCGGAGTTTTGGTACTACTACCCCGCCAAACTCCTGGGCGTCGACATGATGACCTTCTCGCGCGAGGTGCCGTTCCATCTCGCGCTCAAGAAGACGTTCGAGCATTTCGGGTGCGAAGGCTGGGGCGCCGCCTTTGCAGGGCCGCCTAACGATCGGGTCAAGTGGCGCCACCGCGATGTCCGCCTGGACGACCGAACCCTTGAATCCCATGTCGAGCTCGAGACGCCGGCCGGCACGCTGACCTCTAGCACGCACATGGACCGCGACGAGCCCGGGTGGACCGTCGAACGGCCGCTCAAGGACATTCGACGCGACCTGGCGGCTTGGGAGATTGCGACCTTCGGCGGCGATTTCGCGGCCCTGGACGTGGCCCCGCTGATCCGCCAACGGAACGAGGTCGGCGAAAGTTACCTGCTCGAGGTCTGGGTGGGAGTGCCTTTCTTCGACACCTGGGCCGGCGCCCGCGAAGGCGGCTTTGAGGCCGGCATCTACGACTTCCTCGATCCCGAGTTGACGCCCCTGCTCGAACGCCTGCGAGCGCGTCATGAGGAGTATATGGTCGCCATGGCGAGGGCCCTCTGTGAACGCACGCCTTTCGAAAGCCTCTGTATTGGCTGCTCCTGGAGCTGCAATTCCCTGCTCGGACCCGACTTGTGGCGCCGCTGGGACAAGCCCGGCATCCGCGCGGTCGCCGAGGAAGTCCATCGGCACGGCCGCCTGTTGCATATCCACGTCCACGGCAAGTGCATGGAAACGGTGGCTGACTGTGCGGAGATCGGCGCCGACTGCATCTGCCCGTTCGAACGGCCGCCGGGCGGCGACGTCGCCGGGCTGGCCGACTTGCGGACGGTGGCCCGCCTGCTCGCGGGGCGGTCGACCATGAACGGCAACGTGCACACGGTGGAGACGCTCATCCGCGGCGGCCCCGCAGATGTCCGGCGCGAGGTGGAGGAAATCCTGGAGGCGTTTCGCGGCAATCCCCGCGTAATCGTCGGCACGGGCGACCAGGTCGGCCGCGAGACCCCCGAAGAGAATCTCAGGGCCATGATCGAGCACGCGCGCAAGGTTGGTTGACAGTGCTGTCGCCGCGCTTGTGCGACCTACCGCCTTCCGCTACACTCCCGCCCGTTTGTTGCATGGACCGCGGTTCGGCAGATTGACGATCGCGGCACAGAGACCTTTTTCGGGGTGTAGCGCAGCCTGGTAGCGCGCCAGCCTTGGGCGCTGGAAGTCGTGGGTTCAAATCCCACCGCCCCGACCACTTTCCCGCCTCAAAATACCCTGTTTTTATTGGCCTTTTCTCACGTTTAGCCCTTTTCTGTCGTTTCCCTTAACCAAACGAAACCACAAGAATCTAAAGAGAAGAAAGCACCCACAAAAGCACCCACAGCACCCACGCGGCGCCTGCCGGGTCCATTGAAAAACCTTCACGATTCGCCACCAGGCGCCCGCCGTCCGTCCGGCTATCTCGACACAGCGGCCACGGGCAGGGCACGGCGTAGCGTGGCGCCGGGCGGGGATCGTGGGGCAGGATAGGACTTGCCGCCGATCATGCCGGGGGCTACCTTGCCGACAGTGACGCAAGAGTCACGAAAAAGGAGAGGGTCATGAAACGTGTTTCCGTCGCCCTGCTTATCATCGTTGCGTGCGCCGGTCTTTCGCGGGCTAACCCGGCGATATTTCTTCAAGCATCCATAGCCAAGAAGGCGGAAAAAGCGAAAGACCGGTTCGGTGATACCGACCGCATCCAACATCAGACGATCGACATTGTCGTCCGGAACCTGAGGACGCAACCTGAGGAAGTGACAGTCAAGTGGCTCTTTGTAGCGAAGAGTGAGCAGAATAGAAAACTTTGGACATACAGCCAAGGTGACGAAGCCATCACGCTAAATGGCGGTCAAGGCACGAACATTACCGCCACTTCTGAAAAACTTGTCGCCAAGTCCTATGACATCTACTTCGGCACTAACTCAAAGCCGAATGCGTATGTTGTCGTTGTCCTTCAGGGGGAGGACATAATCAAGTGCGTTGCGAGTTCACAGCCGCTTCAAGTAAAGTGTTCAACCAAAGAAGGTTTCGAGGAAATGCAGAACTCGAAACCGCCAGAAGAATAGGGCGGACGCGCGCGGCGTGTCTACACCTTGCCCGGTGCCCGTTCGTGGCGGGTCACGGGGGCAAAGAAAAACCCGCCCGGATGAAGCGCGGGCGGGAAACAGGGCCACGGCGAGCAAGCAAACCGCAGCCCGGTTTTTGACGATCTCAGCCGATGGCCGCCTTGTGTCGTTCGGCTTCGTGTTCGCCTACAGCCTGCCGCAACCAGCGGGGCCTCGCCCGGCCGGGGTCTGCCGCACTCCGCAGGATCGACACGGCGGCCCGGAGCGCTTCGACTTTAGCCGCCCCCTCGACACGGCGCCGCACTTCCGGCATGAACCCTTCGACGCCAGCCGCCACCAAGTCAGGCTCGACACCCTTCCCGGCGGGGGTCAGTTGGCGTTGAACGGCGGCAATGGTGGCCTCGACGGTCTCACAGCGCCGCGCCAGCACGGGGGCCAGAATCTCGTGAGCCTTGGCGGCAAGTGTCGCTTGCGCCTCACAGAATTCGAGCGCCAACGCCAGCGGCACGGGCGCCGCCGCCGCCAGCCCTTCAGCCAGTCGGCGCGATTTCGCCGCAAGCGCCTTGATTTCGCTGGGCAGGTCGGCTTCCGTCAGTTGACGCGATACGCCGTCCAGGATGCAGAACGAACTATTCGCATTCTGCACCAGACGTTCAGGCACACCGCATTGCCGCCCGAGTAACTCGACGTGTTCGCCGTCCAGAATTCCAAGTTTCAGGTCAATCATGGCTTCCTCACTTTCCTTCGATCGTGGATTTAAGATTCTCAGTCAGCGCCGTTTGCGCGGCCAGGTCCGGCCGTTGCGGTGGGATAGCGGCCATGCCCGGCAGTTCCCGAAGCACTCGCTCCGCGTTCGTAACCATCGCGGCCCACGCTTCCGCGCGCTGATGTAAGATCGGCTCGACGGGGAAGCCCCCAAAGAGCCGGAGCAAGAAGCCGCACAGGTCGCGCCCGGCTTGCTCATCGCTCATCATGCGGCCAAGCCCTACGCCGATGGCGGCGCCGCGTTTCTCGTGGTCAAGTCTCTCGGCCTCGACAAGCCGCGCCAGTGCCCCGGCCGCCTTCCGTGCCTCGACAAGCCGCGCCTCGTGAAACTTCCGCAGCGGCCCGGCCTCGAACGCCAGCCCCAGCGCCAGCCGGCGGGTCTCGATATTCTCTTCGTGGTTGGCCGGCGGTTGGCCTTTGGCAACGGTCTCGTTAAACGCTTCCGTAAGCGTTGCGAGCGCCGCGTCAATCGCTTGGATTGCCCCGGCAGTCTCGGGCGCCGCGTCATAGAGGAGCACGCGCGCGCGTGGTTTCAGGTCGTTCAACTCATTCGTGTGCATTCGTCATACCTTGCCTTTCGTTTCCGTCGTTGTGTCGTGTGGCGCTTGGCTTCCAACCGCAGCGGGCGGCGCTTCGCCCGCCATGGTCCCCGATTCAGCCCCGGCCAGGGGGTTTTCATCGGGCGTGCACACTGATGCCGTGAGGGTTCCACCCCTCGACGTTTCAGCGGTCGCGGAAAAGATGGTTTCGAGTCCAAGCCAGGATGCCGCGCCGTGGGCTTCGAGATACGCAGCGGCAGCGTCAATCATCGTGCGGACGTGGGGCAGCGCGGCCCACTCGACGGCCCGGCCCAGGGCGTCATATACCGTTTGGGAAGCAAAGCATTGCACGGCCTCGCAATCGTCCCCGGCCAGGTCAATGATGATCTCCCGCGCGGTCGCGAAGTCGGATGAAGTGCGGACCGCTACCGATTCCCAGAAGTCACCGCGCCACCTGTCCGGGGTCGCGCCGTAGCCTGCCAGGAAGAACAGCATGATGGCCGGCGCCAGTTCCGGGCGTTCGCGTGCTGTATCAATCGCCAGACGGCAGGGCGGGATTTCCCCGGCGGCATCGGCGGAGCGCATGCAATCGGCGGCGGTATAGTCGGGCCTGTCCAGGATGAGAGCGCCCCCACCGGCTTGGCGGATGGCGGCGCCACCCGGCCGTAACACGCCGGCAAGGTCAAGCAGGTACAGTGCCGCCGCGTGCCCGGCCTCGTGTCGGGCCGCATTCATTCGCGGGCCTCCGCACAAAGCCGGCGCAAGGCGGTAACGGCGGCCTCGTGCTCATCAGCCGCGTGCATCGCGCGCCCGTTCGGTTCTGCCCCACCAGGCGCAACCGTAACGCACGCCTCCCGCCCCATGCGGACGCGCAATGATGCCGCGAACGATTGCGCCGCGTGGCCGCCGTCGGGGATCTCCGCGAACGGTCGCGGGCGACTGAAGGGAAAAAGCCAGTTCACGCCGCGCCGCCTTCCGGCCTTTGCATACTGGAGGACGCACCATCAGCGCCGGTGCATACTTCGGTGCTCAGTGTGGGCCAGTCGGTCGGCTCCTGCTCGGGGTCCACGTCATCCAGGTCGTCAAACCAACCTTCAGTTTTTTCGATCCAATACTGGATGCGCGATTCAAAATCAAACGGGTGTCCCGGCTTGGAGAAGGCCTTGTAATCTGTCGCGGCCAATACCAGGGCATAGGCGGCGATTTCCCGCACGTTCAGGCGCTCGGGAGCAAGGGCCAGCAGGTGCCGCCGCTCGCCAGCGCGAAGCGTTTGGCCGTCCGCCACCTTTTTCTTCAGCAAGGCCAGTTCCGCACTGAGGATGCTTTGGGCAAGTTTCGATTCGGTCGGTGTAGGGTTCATGTTAGCCATCCTTTGTTTGTTTTTCGTCAGTCATTTCATTCGCCAAGGGTCGTCTAACGGGAGTGATAAAGGGTAGGGGGCAAAGAAGAACCTAATGGTGGTGGGGGGGTGCCCCGGTGCCTTCCCAGCCAGTGCAGCCCGGCCAGGATTGCCACGCACACGGCCCAAACGATTGCGCCCCGGCTCATACCCCTTCCCCCCATTCCCGCCGGCCAGGGCGGGGCGTAGGGTAGTACGCGCGGCCGTTGTATCGCAGGGGCAGCCCGGCCCGATCAGATAGCAGTTGCACAAGGGCAGGCAGGGCGGCGGCGGTCTCCTCGGGTGTAGCGTGTCCGCCCTTGCTTTCAATCTCGACGGCGGACCGCTCGACAATCAACCGCGCGGCGATTCCCCGGCAACCCGGCAACGTGGTTTCCACTTCGAAAGTCACGTTGCGGCCTCATGTAGTTCGGGGGTGTGTGACGGTTGTGACGGATGTGACGCCATTTCTGTAAAGTCTTTTTGTCCTTTCTCCCTAAAGAAAGTCTTGGGAAAGGTGTCACAAGCGTCACAGGCGTCACGCTCGCCTGTTTTCCATCCGGCTTGAACCTCGACGCCATGCCAGCCCCGGCCTATGCGGCGCCGTTCGGATTCGCAATCATGCGCCCGTAGCCGTTCCTGTAGCCGTTTCGGTGCAACGCGATACCGCTCGGGTGTGCCGTTCTCTTGGGCGTGTTCGTTGTATGCCGTCCAGATGTCGCCCCATGGCGTCCAGGCGGCCGGGGTGAAGCGTAAGCAATCCTCAAAGAACGTGGCCAGCGGGTCGGATTCCGCGCGATAGGCGGCCGTTGACCGCTCGACGGCGGCGGGAATGGTCAATCCTTCACGTTGCCAGCGTAGACACCCCTCGACGGCCCAGGCGAGGACGGCGGGGGCGCCGCCGTTGGGGTCTCTCAGGTACGGCTTGAGCGTCTTGTCGCGGCGCTCAGGGGGTACGGTGTGCTCGAAACCGATCCGCACAATGCGGCGCCATATCGCCCCATCGGCGGCGTCCACTTTCGGGCAATGGTTCAGCGCAAGCCAAAGTTTGAATTGCGGCCGGAAGTCGAAACACTCCGCGTACAGGTGCCGCGTCGTGATGGATTCGCCCCCGGTGAGATTCTTAGCCAGGGCCTCGGCAATTTCGCGGCCTTGCTCCATCTCAGAACCGGCCGCAAGGCGTGCCCCCACCAGCCCGGCAAGCTCGGGACTTGCGGCGCCCCCGCCTCGGGATTCCCGTTGCCGGGTCAATAGGTCGGCTTGGATTGTGCGCGCGTATTCCCCCAGCGCGGCCCGCAACGATTCAAGAAAGGTTGTCTTGCCGGACGCCTCGGGACCGTAGACCAGGAATAGCTTTTCCTCTGACGTGTCCCCGGTGAGGGTGTAGCCGGCCACTATCTGAAGGAAGCGGATAAGCGCCTCGTCGCCCCCCGTGGCATCCACAAGGAAGCGCTCCCAGCGGTCGCAACGGAAGCCGGGCCGATACTCGACGGGGGCGATTTTGGTTATCAGGTCCGCGCGGGCGTGCGGGCGTAGTTTGCCCGTCCGCAAGTCGAGCGTGCCGTTCAAGACGTTTAGCGCCCATGGGTCGGCGTCAAGAGCATCGGCGGCAACGGCGATTCCGGGCCTTGCTTTGGCGACTTCCAGCATGGCCGCCAGCCTGTCGCGTGATTCCGATTTCACGGCATGGGTGAACAAGTCGCGGCCCAGGTCGCTCCCATTGCCGTTGCCGGCGGGGGCGGCGGCGGCCTCTTGCCGGATCATGCGCGCGGTATCGGCGGCCCGTCGGTTGACTTCCAAGGCATCGTCTACAGCCCAGCGGCGCCCGTCCCAGGCGCGCCACCCTTTGCGGGACACGTCAAAGCGGATGGCGTCGCGGTGGTAGGCAACCAGCCTTTCGGCGTTGCCCAGGTCGGTGAGAGCGTAGGGCGTGCCCGATCGCGCGGCCTCTATCGGGTCAACTGGGGCGGCGGTCTCGACGTTCGGAAGTCCGGCGGGGGTATCCGCTTGCGGTGGCGTCCACTCCGGGGCGGCCGTGGCCAGGGCCTCGACGCTGGCCAGAATTTCGGCCGGGGTTTGCGCGTCGTGTTGCTCTATGAAGTCGGCAATGTCCTTCCCGCTTCCCGGTTCAAACGGTAGCCGGACGATCTTGACGCGGGCCGGTGGGGTCAACGTAGCGAGAATGCCGGCCACGGTAGCGGCGTAGTGTTCGCCGGGTTCGTCGGCATCCGGCCATATCCTCACGTCACGGCCGGCCAGCGGTTGCCAGTCGGTTTTCGTTGCCGCTTGTGCCCCACCGGCGGACGTGAGAGCGTGCAACCCGGTAGCGGCGGCGGCCTCGTTCGTCTTCTTTTCACCCTCGAAAAGGTCAAGCGTGCCCATGGCGGGGATCGTGGCCAGGCGATACAACGGCCAGGCGCCGGACGGTCCGCCGACGGCCCAGGCGTTGCCCACGGCGTGAAACTGGCGAAAGGTCTTGTCTCCGGGCACACGGTAGCGCCCCACGACGGCAAACGGCTTGCCGTCAAGCGGGTACTCATAGACGGCTTCAAACGTGGAGCCTTGCGGCGTACAGGCACGCGCGGCGGCCTCGGGGTCGGGATAGGTCCGGGCCGGCTTGCCTTTGGCCTTGCGTTGCGGTCCGGGGCGGTCAGTTTTGGTCGGGAATAGGTCCCCCGCATTCAATCCCATTGCGGTCACGATAGCGGCAAAGGTGCAACCGGCGTGACAATGCAAAAGTGTTCGGCCGTCGTTTCCTTCCGTAATGGATAGGTTGCTTTTTGCTTTGTCTTTTCCGTTTGCGGCGCAACTCGGGCATTGCCCCGCCCAGCCGCTTGACGTGGTGCGGGCGTCCAGGCGGTCGGCTAGTTCGGCCGCGTTCACTCGGCCGCCCCCACCAGGCGGCGCAATTCCGCCTCGGGTATGCGGTGCGAACCGCGCCGAATTTCAACGGACCGGATTCGCCCCTCTTTAATTGCGCGCCACAGCGTAACGCGGGAAAGGCCGGTTTCCTTCACAGCGTCGCGCATACGGTACAGCCGCAGGGAAACGGGGCGCGCGGGTTCGTTGTTGTTGTCCAGGGCGGCGGCCACACGGTCAAGCCGGGCGGCGTCGTTGTCTGGCACTTGCGCCAGTAAGGTTATGAGTTCGGACTTGCTCACGTTGCGCCTTCTTTCTGGTGGTTTCTGGCGCAATCATTCCGCAACTCTTTGCTGGCGAAAATTGGGGACAGGCGGGGAAGTGTAGGGGCAACAAAAAAGCCCGCCCCTATTGGTCGGGGCGGGCTAGGCGTGTACGGGGCGTGTATCGGTAACGTCTAGGGATTAATCCAGTAAAGCCCTTTCGTGGGGTTGCGGCCTATGGCATCCCGGTAAAGTGCGGTGTGTTTTCCCCGGAAGACATGCGCGGGCCTCCAGTCGTTTGCCACGGTTCCGCCGGCCTTCTTCAACGTTGCCAGAATGTCGGCTTTCTTCTGTGCGGTGCTTTCGCTGTGTGCCTTTTTCGCGCAAAGGAAACGCAGCAGCTCGCGGGCTTGCGTGGCGTCCGTTAGGTCATAGGGTTTCTTGTGACACAACACGCGCCGAAAGCCATCAAAGACGCTGAGGCAGCCACACTGAACCTCGCCGGCCGCCATTGCCTTCGCTTCGGCTTCGGCAGGCAAGACAGGCATCATGTTCTCAAGGTACCGAATCCAATTCAGTGCAGCCTTTTGAAAGAGTTCGGCGAACCGGTTCTTATCAACTCGCGCTTCAACATCCGGCGGCAAGTTCGCCGAATCGTCGGCAAAACCCATGCGTATCCAAATCTTGAAACGCGGGTCAAGCCTGTATGTGCAGGCGAAAAGGGAAGCCGTATTCCCTACTTGGTTGCGTACAATCCACTCAGGAAGCGAATTGCATGCAATCATCGCCGCGTAATAGGCGCGGTCGGTTCCCGGTTGCTCCGTAGCAATATCCCGTAGCGTCACCAAAGCCTTGCAGGCTTCCGCCTTGTTCGGTATCGGGTCTTCGGTCGGTAAGTTTTCTCTGTCTGGCGTCTTCATGGTCTGCATTCTCCTATCGTTCTACACTTTCGCGGCCAGCAATCGCAACCGCTTCTTGTCTGTCTCGTTCGCCGTTCCCGCCGCAACCTTGCCGGCCAGCGCGGCCAGTTCATCGGCGGGTTTCATCCTCGCAGCCGTGCCCCCGGTCAAGACGGCGGGCATTGCCCCGGCCAGGGCGTTCTTGAATTGTTCCCGGCCAGGTCGGAAGTAGTGCTTCAAGACGATTTCAACCGTGGCGTGCCCGGTCACACGGCGGACAAGTTCAAGCGGTATGCCAGCGGACAAGGCCAGCGTCACCCAGGTTGTGCGGAGCGCGTGCCAGTCCAGAATTGAAGCGGCCTTTTGCCCGTGCTGACGTGGCGCTCGGGTCATTCGCGCAATGTCAGCCTTCACGCCCGGCGCTTGCCCGGACCGCATGAAAGGCTTGCCGATTATGTCTTCAACCGTATGCAAGTCGTAAGAGATTGTCGGCTTTGGGCGGCCCGTGGCCTTGTGAATCGCCCGGACGGATTCCCCGGCACAGTAGCGCCGGAAGGTGTCAAGCGTGCGGTCTCGGCGGGTTCCTTCGTGGATCTTCGCCACAATCGCGGCGGCGCCTTCGTCTTCGATCTCGGCAGCCGGGGTGGGTTGCGGCAAATCGGCGGCCGGGGTCGCATCGGATAACGCCCGCACAAGGAAGGTCTTGAACCGATAGGACAGCCCTTGCGGATTGTCCCGCAGCATGGCGGCGGCCTCGGGGAAGACAAACCCCTTGCCTTTGCCGTGGCGGTTTTCCAACACGCCCCGCAACGGTCCGAAAATCGGGATTTCAACCGCTTCCCCGGTCTTGCTCGTCTTCACCGTCACCATGCCCCCCGCAAGGTCAACGTCCGCCCATTTCAACCCGCACACGTCGCCCCGGCGCATTCCACTACAAGCGGCGGTCACAACAAGCGGGTGCATGAAGTCATCTTCCCTCAAATCGAAAAGCCTTTGGAGTTCGGCGGCCGTCAACGGGCGGCGGTGTATGGCCTCCACGTTTTGCTTGCCCCGGCGACCGATGAAAGCGGCGAAAGGATTTGCCACCCCCACGGGCAGGAAACGATTGAAGGCGGCATTCACAAGCCGGACCGTTGCGCGGGCGGTGCTACGGGCAAGTTGTTTCTTCCCGGTTTGGAGCGTGGCGACAAAGGCGGCGGCGTCTTTGGCGGTCACTTCGTACAGGTAGACGGCGGCCTTGTTCGTGGCGTGCATGAAGTCCACAAACCGCCGGAAGCGTGCGTCGCAGTTCTCAAGGTGCTTTTCGACACAAGCCACTTCCCGGCCTACGGTCCGCCACAGGTCCGGCAGGGCGTCAAGTCGCGCGTACTCCACGGCCCGCCCGGTCTTGGATTCGATCAGGCGTTCAACCAGATGCTCGGCACGGCCCTTGTGTGAGGATTTCTCGGCTATGCTGGCAAGCGCCGCCTCGGCCGCCTCTCGGCTTTTCTCAAAGGCGGGGTCGCCATCATCCCCCACCCGGCCGGACTTCGGCGGGGTGCCCGCCCATTTCACGTCCAGGTTGACGACCTTGCGGCGGCCGTTGTCCGTGTAGACTCCGTACCATTCCGCCCGTAAGGTGCCGTCGCGTTGCGTCTTTAGCATGAGTCCCATTGTCTCGCCCTCCCGTGTTCAACTGTTGACGGGATTATGAAACGGAATGGAACACACAGCAAGGAAAAAGCACCCACAAGCGCACCCACAAAGGGGCAATCGGCGCAAATATGCCTTATTTGTGTGACTTCATGCGGGTTGCCGTTCACTCTTGGGCGCTGGAAGTCGTGGGTTCAAATCCCACCGCCCCGACCAGCCTTCGCTCGCAGCGCAGCGGAGAGCGAAGGCTGTCACGCCGGAGTCATCTGAGCGTCAGCGAGGATGCGTAGGCGGACGGTCGATCTGCGCTGCGAGACTACGGCTTGGCATGCCCGCTCTTCGCGAGCGAAGGCTGCCGCGCCGGAGTGGCGAAGCAACGGAGGCGGGCCATCGTTTCAGGGTCGGAGCTTGATGGGAGAGAAGTGGCCAAGCACTCACCACTTTTTGCAGATCGGCGGGAAGTGCCAGGGGTGTATGCGGGCCGCTTCCCCGCTCAATGCGGACGCGGAAAACGTCGGGGTGCAAATCCAACCATTCCTCACACGGATGTGCGCCACCTGTTTAGATGGCAGGGCGCCGAACCAGTGTGTGCTCACAACCCGAGAACACTGAGATCCGGGGCGACATGTTTGAAATGCCTGACGTTGAGGGTGTGAATTTCGGTGCAGTGGCAGAGCCGGGCGGTCTGAGCTTGCAGCGCATCATAAATCCCTCCCCCACGAATTCCCTTGGCCGGTGCCGAACCGATCAGTTGCCGGTAATCCGCGCTGCCAATCGCATGAATCTCCAGTCTCTTCGCCAGGTCTTCCACCATCGCGGCAGCATCGGCCGGGGCAATCTTCAGCCGGGCATCGCCGGACAGCGTCGCGTAGGTTTCCGCCAACGCGTGCGCGGAAGTCACTGCGCTGGCGTTATTCACCAGCGCATCAGCCGCGCTGAAGTTCGGGCTGGCGCTCAGACAGGATTCCACCAGCACCGAACTGTCAAGGAATCGCTTCATCGTTGCAGCCTCTGTTGCCGCAGGTTCAAAACCGCCTGGCCGCTGTCCCAGTCTTGCGGCAACGGTCCGGAATATACGCGCCGCCCGTGCTTGCGAGTCACGGTGCCGCCGCTGACAGCCGGAGCCGTTATCAGCGCGGCGTTGTCCACGATCTCGACGCTGACCACCATCCGTCCGGCGATCCCGAGTGCTTCACGGATATTCTTGGGCAACACCAACCGCCCGACCTCATCCATCGTGACGCTTGCTTTCATGGGAATACGATACCAATTACCAATGAAATGGCAATCCGAAAGGATCTACGCGCCGCAGCCACCGCCGCCTGTCGCTCGCAAACGGGAATGGATATCGGCCGCCTCAAACGCAAGGAACGCGATCATCCTGTCCACATGGGTCCAACCGACTGGACTCGGTAGCGCAAATCGTGCGCAAAGATGGAAGCCTTCAAGCACTATTCTGGGCCTGACCCTGCGCCTGTGGCGGCCTAATTTCTATTTTCTAGGTCTGACACTGGGGACCCACTGGGGACCCTAGCCGAAAAGGTGGTTGCTGTGGCGAGTCTCACGGCGTAGATTTCGCCGGTAATAGGTGGTTGAACCCACTAGAAAGGAAAACCCTGGTGTACCAGATGTGTCCAACAACGATTTCAGAGGCAGAGAAGAAAGCAGGCTTCAAGATTGGCGAAATTGACAACCCAGATGGTCACTACGCTTTTTCTCCATCCAAGATACCCGCCGTCATCTGTCCCATAGGACCGTCCGACAGAGTCATCAAGATGATTGATCCCAATAAGCAAGTTTTCTACCGTGGGCAACGGTATGGGAAAGCACTTCTACCGGATGTAAAATGGAGGCCACTTGAAGTGGTTGACATTGATCCGTGCGCCGCAGTCGCCAAAGCAAAGGCTTTGGTTGGGCAGCCAGTCAGCCCGACGATCATCACCTTGGTGCCGCCGCCGGACCTGATACAACTTCACCTGTCGGGCTTCTCCGATCATGCCATTCTGATGATGTATAACGGAATACGGGAAGCCCTCAAGGCTGACGATGAGACGCCCGATAGTGATGAGAGAGTCTATGGAGTAAGAGAGTTTCCCGACTGGAAGGAATCGGAAGAGAGCCTATCGGCGCAACTCGATTCTCGAAATGTGAAGTATGTGAAGGTGAAATGGTAACTGACTGGGAAAGGGCAGGCTATGGACACGAATGCAACAATGCTCTTGGGCGCAATGAGTTCAGGCGTCAATCATTTGATCCTGACATTCGGCGTCTTTATGATCGTCGGGTGTATCATCGGCGCAGTTGTTTCCATCCCCGTCAAAAAGTGGTTGTTGTCAAAGGGAATGAGCAAGCGGACGGCGGGAAGTATTGCCCAAGGCATCTTCACCCTGGTTGTGTGTGCCGCTCTCGTGCTTTGTATGTTGAGCCTTGCCCATCCTCACTGAAACGAAAAGGGGCGAGGTAGTGAACCCGCCCCGGGTTCCCGTTGCCGTTTGCGTATGGAACAGGACAAGGGTACAGCCGTGAAACTATCCGTCTTGCTTGTCGTGCTTCTCACCCTCTTTGCTGGCATCGCTGAAGCCAGACACGTCAATTCTTACACCCGCAAAGACGGCACAACCGTTTCTTCCTATGACACCGGGTCAAGTCACAGTAGTTCGGGGCCATCCGGCGGCGGGTCCGTCTCAGATATCTTTTCGGACTCTTCCACCCTTTTGATTCTTGTCGGGATAGTGGTTGCCGTGGTCGTTGTCGCTTTGATCATAAAGGCAATATCGACAGAAGGGAATTCAGCCGTTCAAGTGGACAACTCCAAAATGAAAGCCTATGCGGCTTCCTTAGAGTTGAACGGCTTTCGGAGCGGACAATTCACACCGCCGGAAACTCCCTTAGTGTTGCTTCAAGGTGAAGTTCCGATACTGCATAGAGCGGCAACACTGATGGAAGCAAAGGCGGTGCGGTTCTATGGCGGAGTCGGCACAAGGATCAAAGGCATTTACATCGGCGGCGGTGCGTCAACTCCCGTCGACGGACTCACCCGGATAGATACCGGCACATTGACTTTGACGACACAGCGGCTTGTGTTTGACGGGCAAATGCAGAATCGCAATATGAGCGTTTCGCAGGTCCTTTCAATGAAGACCTATTCCGACGCCATTGAAATCGCATCGGCAAAACGGGCAAAGAGCCAAGTCTACCTTGTTGACAATCCCGTGCTATGGAAGGAAGCCATTTCCCTTGCGACTTCCGGCGGTGTCAACCTGAAGAGGAAGACGCCAGAGTCGGAAGCCGTTGCCGAACCTGCCCCACCGGCTGACATTCATTTCGCTTGCGACAAATGCGGGCAACACCTTGTTGTTAACGGTCAAGCGTCAGGGAAGATCGTGCATTGCACAAGTTGTCAGGCGAAAGTGACGGTTCCGGCTTGTCCCGCCGTTGCCTAGTGTCGGGCAGGCTGGCGAGTCAACGCCTTGCGGTACGGCGCCCGCCTTGCGGGCGCCAATTGGGGCCAACCCTTAAACGTCCAAAAATTCCAGCGCATCTCGACTTAGGCACGGCAAGCAGGACCTGCGCGGGGAAGACGGGTATGCCATGGCGGAGGCGCCAGACAGGACAGCGTGACATTACACCGTAGTGGCGGCGACGCCCTTCTAGTTTAGGGCTTCGTGAAGAACCGAGGATCGAACTTAAACCTCTGCGGAGTTCCGATCTGTAGCTTTGCGAAATCGGCATGTTTAGGGTTCAACAGGTAATTCCGCTCGGTGGGCACGAGTGCACTTGGAACACTCAACAGCAGGTCCTCCCCCTTGGTAACCCATCTGTCGCCGATTGCCTGCGTGGTGGGTGGCGAAGGACTTGTTGACCAATCCCGCGGGATGC
>CAITUY010000142.1 GCA_903895695.1 uncultured bacterium | reverse complement strand
GGACACGCTGGGAGTTGACGGACGGCACCGGGGCCGTTCGAAGTATGGTGTCAAAACGCCTAAGCAGGCATAGGACGGCGCGGAACCATGGGACGCAGACGCAGAGCGGTACGGCGTGAAACCGGGGTTGACCCGAAGTACAACAGCGAATTGGTCGGTCGGCTCATCAGCATGCTGATGCAGCGCGGCAAGAAGTCGGTGGCGACCAAGATCGTCTATGATACGTTGGATTTCATCAAACAGAAGCAACCCGAGGGTGATCCCTTGGAGGTCATCATCAAGGCGATCGACTCCGTGAAACCGCGGGTCGAGGTCAAGTCGCGGCGCGTGGGCGGTGCCACATACCAGGTGCCCGTCGAGGTGTCGCCTGATCGCCAGATGGCCTTGGCGTTGCGTTGGATCATCGGGTTCGCGCAAGGACGCAAGGGCGTGCCCATGCGGCGCGCGCTGGCCATGGAAGTGTTGGACGCGTACGGCGAGCAGGGGAACGCGATCAAGAAGAGGGACGACACGCACAAGATGGCGCAGGCAAACAAGGCATTCGCGCACTACCGTTGGTAGTGCAGCTCGAGCACGGATATTCAATGGAAACGGCGTTGGAACAGGCAAGAAAAGGGCAGGCGGGGGAGACACGGCGGCGTGAGTCGCCGGATCGGCTCCGTCCGCTCGCCGTCGTTCGGAACATCGGGGTCATTGCCCACATCGATGCGGGCAAGACAACGACGTCTGAACGCATCCTGTACTACGCTGGCCGGGTGCACCGCATGGGCGAAGTCCACGAGGGCACCGCCACAATGGATTGGATGCCGCAGGAAAAGGAACGCGGCATCACCATCACGAGTGCGGCAACCACCTGTTTCTGGCGTGATCACCAGATCAACCTGATCGACACCCCCGGGCACGTGGATTTTACGGTCGAGGTCGAGCGATCCCTTCGTGTTTTGGATGGCGCGGTCGTTGTGTTCTGCGGCGTGGGTGGCGTGCAGCCGCAGTCCGAGACGGTCTGGCATCAGGCCGATCGATACCGCGTGCCTCGGATCGCCTTCATCAACAAGATGGACCGGATCGGCGCAGACTTCGAGAGCGTGGTTGAACAGCTCCGCACGCGCCTGGGCGCCCGGGCCGTTCCCATTCAGATTCCCTGGGGGCGCGAGGAAACGTTCTGTGGCGTCGTTGATCTTCTGACCATGCAGGCGATTGTTTTTGACGACAGCAGCCTGGGATCGAAGATGCAGACGGTCCCGATACCCGCAGAACTCGCGGTCGCCGCTGAGCGGGCCCGGGCGTATCTGATCGAGCAGTTGGCTGAGCAGGATGAGGAAGTCCTCAAGGCGTATCTCGACAACCCTGATGTCTCCGCCGTGGAGTTGCGGGCCGGTCTGCGGCGCGCAACCGTCGCACAGACGTTGGTCCCCGTGCTGGCTGGCTCAGCTCTTCGCAATAAGGGGGTCCAGCAGCTTCTGGACGCGGTTGTGGACTTTCTGCCGTCGCCGCTCGATATTCCGCCGGTCCAAGGTTCGCACCCCAAGACGCACGAGGCGGTCGAACGCGATGCCGATGATTTTGCCCCCTTGAGCGTATTGGTCTTCAAACTGATGAACGACCCCTACATGGGTCGCCTTGCCTTCGTCCGGGTTTACTCGGGGCAGCTCAAGAAGGGGCAGAACGTATTCAACTCGCGGACGCGCAAGCGCGACCGCATCAGCAAGCTCGTCTTCCTGCACGCGGACGACCGCCAGGAGGTGGAGACGATCCACGCCGGCGAGATCGGGGCGATCGGCGGTCTGAAGCAAGTCACGACCGGGGACACCCTGTGCGCCGAGAATGCGCCCGTGGAACTCGAGCGCATCCGTTTTCCTGAGCCAGTCATAGCGATGGCGATCGAGCCCAAATCGGGCTCAGACCGCGACAAGCTCAATGAAGCCCTGCAGGCGCTGGCTTCCGAGGATCCGACCTGCGTGGTCACCGTGGATCCAGATACCGGCCAGACGCTGATCAGCGGCATGGGCGAACTGCATCTCGAAATTCTTAAGGACCGCATGTTCCGCGAGTTCAAGGTGCAGGCGAATGCGGGCCGTCCGATGGTCTCGTATCGCGAGACGGTGACTGCCCCAGGCCGGGGAGAGCACCGTTTCGAACGCGACATCGGCGGGCAGCATATGTTTGCGGAAGTGGTCATCGAGGTTGAACCCAGGCCTAGGGGCCAGGGAAACGATATCGAGTTCGATGTGCCGGCTGGCCGGATCCCGACGGAATTCCGGGCAGCCATCGAAGACGGGCTGCGCGACGGGCTCCTGACCGGCGTCGTGGCGAACTACGCCCTGATTGACGTGAAAGTACGCGTGGTGGGCGGGGCCTTCCATGATCAGGAGTCGACGGACACGGCGTTTCGCACGGCCGCGGTAATGGCTCTGCGGGCGGCCGCGAAGGCGGCCCAACCGGCGCTGCTGGAGCCGATTATGGCGCTCGAGATTTTGATGCCGCCCGAACACATGGGCGACGTGCTCAATGACGTGAGTTCGCGGCGGGGGCACGTGCAGGATATGCAGGGTCGCGAGTTGGTGCAGATCATCCACGCGCGTGTTCCCCTTGCGGAGCTTTTCGGGTACTCGACGGCCATCCGGTCCCTGACGCGGGGGCGGGCGAGCTACACGATGGAACCGGCCTGTTTCGACGTGGTGCCGGAGGCGATTCGGAAGCAACTTCTAGACCGGTGAGTGAACGATGGAAAAGCAACGCATACGTATTCGATTGAAGGCTTACGACAACCGCGTGTTGGACCAGTCAGTATCCGACATTGTTGAGACCGCCAAGCGAACCGGGGCTCGCGTCGTGGGGCCGATCCCCATGCCGACCCGGATCGAGCGGTACAGCGTGAACCGAAGCGTTCACGCGGATAAGAAATCCATGGAGCAGTTTGAGATTCGGACGCACAAGCGGCTGCTCGACATTGTGGAGCCGACGGCCAAGACGGTAGATGAGTTGAAGAAACTCAACATGCCGGCCGGCGTTGACATCACGATCAAGATTTGAGCGGGGAACCATGCAAGGCATATTGGGCAGAAAAATCGGCATGACGCGGGTCTTCGGGACCGAAGGTCGCCAGATACCGGTGACGGTGATCGAGGTGGGACCTTGCGTCGTCGTGCAGCGCAAGACCAAGGAGCGCGACGGGTACGAGGCGTTGAAGGTCGGATTCGGGGGCGACAAGGAGTCGCGCGTGGCCAAGCCCCTGATGGGCCAGTTCAAAGCGGCGGCCGTTGCTCCGCAGCGCCACCTTCACGAATTCGACGCCGAGGGCGGCGACACATTCAAGCCGGGCGATACCGTGACGGCGGCGGTGCTCGAGGGCGTTGCCTACGTGGACGTGTCAGGTATGACGAAGGGCCGCGGCTTTCAGGGCGTCGTCAAGCGTCACCGCATGTCCGGTGGTCCGATGACGCACGGCGGACATTCCAAGCGCCGCATCGGGTCGATCGGTTGCCGATCGTACCCTGGACGCGTCCACAAGGGGAAGCGCATGCCGGGGCACATGGGACATGTAAACGTGACGGTTCAGAATCTCGAAGTCGTCCAACTTCGCGCGACGGAGAACCTGATCCTGGTCGGCGGCGCCATTCCCGGTCCGGCGGGGTCGATTGTGGTCGTTAAGAAGGCGTTGAAGAAGGCGGGGAAGGCGAAATGAGCAAGTTGTCCGTCTATGACATGAAGGGCGCCACGCTTGCGGACGTGGAGTTCCCGGACGCCCTGCTGGCTGATGGGAAAGGGGAGCAGGCGGTCCACGATGTGATCGTCGCTCACCGAGCGGTCGTGCGCGCCGGGACAGCCTCGACGTTGCGTAAGGGCGAAGTCGCCGGCAGTGGCAAGAAACCCTGGAAACAGAAGGGCACCGGTCGCGCCCGGGCAGGCTATCAGCAATCGCCCGTGTGGCGCGGCGGCGGCGTTGCCTTCGGGCCGCATCCCCGAAGCTACGCGAAGAAGGTGCTCCGTAAGGTTGCTCGTCTTGCGTTTCGTCGTGCGGTCAGTGATCTCGTGACGGAAGGACGCGTGCGTGTCATCGATCAGTTCGCCATTGCCGAGCCGAAGACCAAAGTGGCTGTAGCGTTCCTGAAGTCGCTGGGACTCGCGCAGGGCGCGCTCATCCTCGTAGACAAGCTCGATACGAACCTCGTATCGGCGGTCCGCAATCTTCCCAATGTGGAAGCCACGACGGCGGAATCCGTCAGCACCTATCAACTGCTTCGGTACCCTGTGGCCGTAGTCACGCGCTCGGCGTTGGACGGGCTGCGCGCCCGCATCGAGGGCGAGGCCGGGAGTCAGCCATGAAGAACGCTCTCCAGACCGTCAAGGGCCTTCAGATTACCGAGAAGGGGACGACCCAACTCGCGGGCCAGAACAAGTACCTGTTCAAGGTCGATCCGGCGGCGAACAAGATTGAGATCAAGCGGGCCGTTGAAGACTTCTTCAAGGTCAAGGTGCTCAAGGTCAACACCATGAACTACGACGGCAAGCCGCATCGCGAACGTACGTTGAAGTACGGGCGCAAGCCGGACTGGAAGCGTGCCATCGTCACGCTCAAGGCGGGCGACAAGATCGAGCTCGAATAAGGGGACGCGACATGGGTTTGAAGACATACCGACCAACGACGCCGAGCCTGCGGCACACAACGCTGCCGACGTTTGAGGAAATTACCAAGGACAAGCCGGAACGGTCGCTGACCGTGGCGCGGAAGTCCAATGCCGGCCGGAATTCGGCGGGCCGCATCAGTATCCGGCACCGCGGCGGGGGACACCGGCGCAAGCTACGGATCGTCGATTTCAAACGTGACAAACATGGCATCCCGGCTAAAGTGGCGGCCATCGAATACGACCCGAACCGCTCGGCCCGTATTGCGCTGCTCTATTACCGGGATGGGGAGAAGCGTTACATCCTCGCTCCATTGGGACTTATGGTCGGGCAGACGGTCATGTCGGGTGCGGATGCCGAGCCGGCCGTTGGGAATGCGCTTCCGCTCGCGAAGATTCCGCTCGGGCTTCCGATCCACAACATCGAATTGGTGGCGGGCCGTGGAGCGCAGGTCGTCCGCAGTGCCGGCCAGGTCGCGCAGTTGATGGCCCGCGAGGCTGGGCATGCCAATGTCAAGCTTCCGTCGGGTGAAGTGCGGATGTTCAGCGTAGACTGCCTCGCCACGATCGGCCAGGTGGGAAATTTGGAAAACGACAGCATCAGCCTTGGCAAGGCGGGGCGCAAACGCTGGCTGGGTATCCGGCCAACGGTGCGCGGTGTGGCGATGAATCCGGTCGACCATCCAATGGGCGGCGGCGAAGGCCGCACCTCCGGTGGCGGTCACCCGGTCTCGCCGTGGGGCCAGTTGACGAAGGGCAAGAAGACCCGCCACAAGCGGAAAACGTCCGGCAAGTTTATCGTGAGCCGGAGAAAGTAAAGCATGGGCCGTTCACTAAAAAAAGGGCCGTACGTCGACGAGAAACTCCTCGAGCGCGTGGAACGCATGAACCGCGCCGGAGAGAAGCGCGTGGTGAAAACCTGGGCGCGTCGTTCGATGATTGTGCCGGAGTTTGTCGGCCACACGGTGGCTGTACACAACGGCAAGCAACACGTACCCGTGTATATCACGGAGCATATGGTGGGACACCGGTTGGGCGAGTTCGCGCCAACGCGGATATTCCGTAAGCACGGTGCGGCGACCGACAAGACCGTGGCACTGAAGTAACCATGGCGGCCTTCGTCGTCCAGGATCGAGTGAAGCAAAGCGCGCACGGTCCCGGGGCGGTGGCGGTGGCGGTGGCGCTCGCGATGGTGGTCGGTTCCGCGAGGGCGGAAGGTCCCACGGCGGAATCGAGTGTAGCTGGCCTGCAGGAGCAGGTGCGAGTCTTGGCGGAGGCGCTGGCGACGGCGCACGCTGAGAACGACATGTTGAAGGTGCGTTTGGACCGCCGCCAGTACGAAGTAGAAGGCGGGACGGCTGGGGATCTCGTGCCGGGAGGCCGGCCGGGTAGTGAGGCGAGCGGGAAGGTGTTGGATGTCAATAAGGGACTGGGTATCGTGGTGTTGAACATGGGACGCGGGCAGGGCGTACGACCAGGAATGACCTTTGCGATTTTGCAGAGAGACCGGTCGGTAGCCACGGTCCGCGTGGTGGATGCGCGGGCGGCAATTGCCGGGGCGGTGGTCGAGACTGCCTCCGCTTGGCGTTACCCGCAGGCCCAGGACCGGGCGATCCGGATGACCGGATCGCGGGAGTAGGAGCACTGGATATGGACGTGCAAGCGATAACGAAGTATGTGCGCATCGCGCCGCGTAAGGCCAGGGATATGGCCCGGGCGATTCAGGGGCAGTCGGTGGCCGACGCGCTTCGGGTTGTGGAATTCAGCGAACGCAAGGCGGCTCGGCAGATCGAGAAGACGATCCGCTCGGCCGTCGCGAACGCCGAGAATAACGCCAAGCTGTCGGCCGACGACCTGCTGGTGAAACGGGCAACGGTGACTGC
This sequence comes from uncultured bacterium, assembly GCA_903895695.1. GTDB lineage: Bacteria > Verrucomicrobiota > Kiritimatiellia > CAIKKV01 > CAITUY01 > CAITUY01. The sequence goes on along the minus strand of CAITUY010000142.1, from coordinate 1,489 downwards.
GGGGCCGGCTCTCAAACGGTATTGGGCGCGCTCGCGCGGCATGGTGAGTCCCGTCAAGAAGCGCACGAGCCACATTACGATCATATTGACGGACGGGCAGTAACCGGTCGCAAGCCGGCGAACGGGAAAGGAGCAACGACTTGGGACAGAAGATCAATCCGGTGGGGCTTAGGATTGCGGTCACTAAGGCCTGGAAGTCTCGCTGGTTTTCGGACAAGAAGAACTGCGGCTTACTGCTGCACGAGGACAGCGTGATCCGGGAACGGGTCAAGCGACGACTCGAGGCGGCGGCGGTTGCGGAGATCATTATCGAACGATACGCGAATCGCGTTCGCACGACGATCTGCACGGCGCGTCCGGGCATTGTGATCGGCCGCAAGGGGCAGGATCTCGATCAACTTCGCGACGAGTTGGCCAAGCTGACGGGACGCGAGGTGTATTTGGAGATCCGTGAGATCCGCAGTCCGGATACCAACGCTCAGTTAGTAGCCGAGAATGTCGCATTGCAGATGGAGCGGCGCGTCTCGTTTCGCCGCGCCATGAAGCGGGCGATCAAGATGGCGATGGATCTTGGGGTCAAGGGCATCCGCATCAAGACGGCTGGCCGTCTCGGCGGTTCCGAACTGGCCCGTGTGGAATGGTACAAGGAAGGGACCATCCCGCTGCACACGCTCCGCGCGAACATTGAGTACGGGTTTGCCGAAGCCCACACGACGGCCGGGAAGATCGGCGTCAAGGTATGGATTTGCAAGGACAGGGAAGAGCCCGAAAAGGCAGCGAGGGGACGAGCCAATGCCACTTATGCCTAAACGCGTAAAGCACCGCATGGTGCAGCGCGGAACCGTGAGGGGATCGGCTCAGTCGGGAAACACACTCGCCTTTGGCGAGTATGGCCTGAAGTCGCTGGGTCGGACTTGGCTGGAAGCAGCTCAGATCGAGGCGTGTCGCGTGGCGATGAACCGCCATATGAAACGGCGCGGCAAGGTGTGGGTCCGCGTGTTTCCGGACAAGCCCGTGAGCAAGAAGCCATTGGAGACCCGGCAGGGCAAGGGCAAGGGTGCCCCGGCTTTTTGGGCGGCCGTGATCCGGCCTGGAACCATGTTGTATGAGGTTGACGGCGTTCCGGAGGTCATGGCGCGGGAAGCGCTGCGGCTGGCGGCATCAAAGATGCCGGTGCGGACGATGTTCGTGAAGCGCCATCACTGACGGGCGCAGACAGGGGACCGTGAGCCATGAAGGCCGCGAAACTACGAGAATTGAGCCAGGATGAACTTGGGCAGCGCTGTGGCGACATGGCGCGCGAGCTGCAGTCGCTTCAGATCCGGAAGTCGGCGAGCCATGTGGAGCAGCCGTCGCGGATCCGGAGCCTGAGGCGTGATATCGCGCGTTCGCAGACGATCATTCGCGAGCGCAAAGGGCAGCAGGGTTAAGCACGATGACAGCGAACGACAACACGCGGGGGCACCGCAAGGAACGCACGGGCGTCGTG
>CAITUY010000141.1 GCA_903895695.1 uncultured bacterium | reverse complement strand
GCTTACGCGGTCTCCCGCCCATTCGCGCACCGCTTCGGCGCGGTTGCCGCATCAATCGCCTCCATTGCCTGTGTCATGCGCCAAAAAACATCCTTGGCGAAGCGCGGCGGCACTGCCGCCACGCTTCGCTAAGGATTCGGGCGGTCCCCGTCCCGACAAAATGGAGCTTTCGGGCACCGGGCGATGTGATACATTCGGGAGCGTGCGGCCGGCAAGTCCGCACTGGGCCGCTGCTGATACGGGTCCGTCAGGGACGCCCGGCCAGTATGGCTGGTACCGCGGGCCGTCCATCGGCGTTGCGGGCATGAGCCCCGTCTTAGGGGAACGTTTTTGCAGGAAAGGCAGGTGTACCGTGTCAAATCGCGACCGCGTCGTACCATCGCTTGTGGCTATTCTGGCTCTTTCGTCGTCCCTCCTGGGCGTTGCGCGGGCCGATACCATGGTGCAGTACATCTTCGACGGCGGAATCTATGGGGCCAATCTGTATGACTCACACGTTTCGGCGTCCAATTTTGCCTATGGGGCTGCCTTGCATGGTGTGGTATTCGACACCGACAACGCCGGGGTCACCAATGGATCCCTGAAGGCGGACGGCTGGACCAACGGAATCGACAACGCGAGGTGGTTCGGATTTCAACTCACCGTGAACCCGGGCTACGACCTGGACACCACTTACATGACCTTTGACGGCGCCAGGAAGAACCTCACCGCCCCTGCCAATGTTCTCGTCAGGTTCAGCACGGATGGCACCAACTTCACCGATTTCGGCGTATCCGATACCACCCCCTATGCAAACGGATCGGTGGTCTGGAAGCACCACACCTTCTATAGCGTACAGACCAATCTGACCGGCTCGGTCTGGTTCCGCATCTATGCGACGAACACCGTGGACACAACCAAGGCGTGGCGCGTCGACAACGTCACACTCTACGGGGCGACACATCTTCCCGGCGTGCCGCCGGCCGGCGGTTTCGTGAATCCCCAGGTCAATCCGCCGGCGCCTCTGCCGGGTCAAAGCTTCACGGCCACCGTATTCGTCGTAGGGCAGCCATTGCCGACGCAGGTGGTCATGCGGGCGGTAATGGGCGGTGCGATGACGAACCTGGTCATGCACGACGACGGCGCGAACGGGGACCTCACGGCCGGCGATCATGTTTACACAACGGTCGTCAACGGCCAATCGAACGGCTGGGTATACTATTCGTTTTACGCCACCGGGACGAATGGGGTGACGTTCAGCCTGCCGGTCCCGCAGACCCGGTACCTGCCGTCGCCCACCTTGACGCTGCAGATGTGCAGCGGCGGACTAGCGACGACCGTCCAGCCCTCACCGACCTGGACGACGTACCTGACGACGGGCACGGCCAGCGATGCGTCTTGTTTTCAAGTGTACCTGAATGCGGCGGGTGAAGCGCTGGTGGATGACATAAGCGTCACTGATGCCGGCGACATCGAGCATCTTGTGAACGGTTCCTTCACTTCGCCTCTGTCGTCGGGCCCGTGGTACACGCATCCTGGCTACAACCATCAGGCGACAACGCAGGAGATACCCTACGGCGAAGGCACCAATGGCGTCTTGCACGTCAAGGCCACCGGGCCAGGCAATGTTGCCTACTTCGAAGATTCGATCAGCAGCCCATTCACCCCCTCCATGACGATCAGTGCGCCGGCCACCTTGAGCTTTCGGACGCGGCAAGTTAGTTACCAGGTGAACCAGTGGTTTTCCTTTCTGATTGGGTCAGCGCCCGCCGATGTGGTGATCAATGAGATCATGTACCGCAGCATTGATACCAATGAGGCGCCCAATCAATATATCGAACTTTACAATCCCACGACTGGCAGCGTGGACCTGTCCGGCTGGAGTTTCAGCGGATTGAGTTTCACGATGCCCTCCGGCACGGCCCTGGCGGCAGGCGGATATCTCGTCGTCTGCGCCGACACCAACACGATTCATGCCACCTACGGCATCACCAACCTCGTCGGCAACTGGACCGGCCAGTTGGATGATAACGGGCAGACGATTTCGCTCGTCAACCAATACGGCCGGACCGTGGACAGCGTGTCGTACGACAATAACCCGCCGTGGCCGGTGGCGGCGAACGGCCTCGGGCCCTCGCTGGAACGGCTGAGCGCCGCGGACCCGGCGAGCGATAGCCGCAACTGGGTGACATCCCAGGCATCGACGAACTGGCAGCAGGTGGCCTGGACCGGGCAAATCAGTTCGGCCAACACGGGCCTGCGTTTCTTCCTGGATTTCGAAGGCAAGTGCTGGCTGGACGACGTTTCGGTCAAGCGGGTCGGCTCCACGAACGAGATTGCCACAAACGGCGGCTTTGAAAACGGAACAAACGGCTGGGCATTGATCGGCAATCACTCGCAATCCAAAATCGAGCCGGGGATGGGACATAACGGCGGATCGGCTCTGGCCGTTGTCGGCAACGAAACAAGGTGGATTCTGGTGGATGGATATCCCGTCTACATCCTTCTCGCCTACGGCGATCCCGTGAGCAATGCGGTCTGCTCGGCGCACCTGCCGACGAGCAGCGGCTCAAACTATGTCGTGTCCTGTTGGGTGCGGCGCGAAGGCTTGGGCGGGAATTTCATCGAAACGATCGGCGGCCAAACCAATGCCGTCGCACCCCTAAGCCTTTATGGCACACCCGGCCGGGTCAATTCCGTTACGGCGGCGTCCCTGCCAGTGGGCATCGGGAGCGTCTCGAATCAGTACGCCATCTGCCCCGTGGGCGTGTCCAACGTTGTCGTGGCGCAACTGAGCGGTTATACGGGTGTCACCAACGTGCAACTGGCTTACCGAATCGTGAAGTCGAACGGTTACTCGTTTGCCGATACGGGGTACACGAATCTGGCGATGCAAGGGCTCAGCAATGGAACGTTCTCGGCCCTGATGCCGGCCGTTGCGTCGGAAGGCTCGTTGGTGCGCTATCACATCACCGCCATCAGCACGAACGGCTTTGTGGTGCAGAGCCCGCCTTTCGACGATCCAAGCAAAGACTGGGGGTATTGGGTCCAGACCGTTCAGACACAGACGAACCTGCCGAATTGGCAGATACTGACGGATGGCGGTCCGGTGATATACCCGATCGGGACGCGGGCTTGCGCGCTCAGCCCGGACGGCCAAGTGTTCGTCGACGTTGACGTGCGGCATCGCGGCGCGCCTCCGCTGTTCACCGACCCGACGCTCACCGGCCTGGCACTCCGCTTCAACAAGGGCCGGTGGTTTACAGCGTGGTTCGCGACCAAACAACACGGGATCAACTTCAGGCATCGCGGCAACGACGACGGGCTGGGTTACCGGCGCGTGATCAATGAACCGATTTCCTACGGTCTCCAGCGCGCGCTCGGTCTGGCCGCGCCGCGCCTGCGACATGTGTGCGTGTGGATCAATGGCGGAGCGCCCACCATTACCACGGAGCTTGAAGATCCTCAGGACGAATTCCTGCCCGGGAATGGCATCAGTTCGTCGGATTACGTGTCGCGGTCGAGCTGGTCCGGACGCAACATCACGGGCGGCAATCCGGCGCTGGACAACTTCTCCGCGGTTCAGGACGCGCTAATGGTCGCCACAGGCGCGACCAAGACGATCGTGGTGGCCAACAACATCTGCTACGAATCGGTACAGCAATGCCTCGCGCTGCTGGCCATGACATGCGATGGCGATCAGCAGTTCGACTGGAACATGTTCGAGCATCGTTCGGCGTTGAACGGGCGCTGGGATCAATGCCCGTGGGACGTGGACATGAGTTTTGACATGGAGAACGTAGCCTCCTATACGAACGCCTATCCGTATTTCGCGACGACCAACTTGCACCCCTACTATCAAACACCGTTGCACCCGGGGGTGTACGAACAGAATCCACCGGGCAGCACCACGGGACAACTGTTGGGCAATTGCTTGTTCTACCCTGAGACGGGTCCCGACAGCCTCTACACCCTGCCGTACCGCTATCGCCAGCAAATGACGCTGTGGCGGTTGTGCCAGACACTCTTCACGACGAACTATATCGGCCCGAAAGTCGACCAGATGCAGCAGATGCTGATCCCTGCGTACAACCAGATCGGCGTGTCCGTTTCCCTGCTGACGCAGGAAGTGGCGAGCGTGAAGACGTTCGTCACCGCGCGCCGGAATTTCCTCTTCAACGGAACCTGGTCGGATAAGATGACGAACATCTGGTCGTCCACCAATGTGTACAACCCCTCAAACGTTGTCATTAACGAGATCATGTATCATCCGCTCGTGGGCGGTCAGTATGTCGAACTCTACAACAAGGGGACGCAGCCCATCGATCTAAGCTCGTGGACGCTTCAGGCGGGAAGCCAGGCGTATCATCTGCCGCAGGGCTCCATGCTGGGTGCCACGTCCTACCTTGTCGTGGCGCACACGGAGCTGGACCTGACCAATTGCTACGTCGAGTTGGGGTCTCCGACTACCATGGTGCAGCGCTATCTTGCCACGCCGTTATGGGACTGGCCGATCGTGTGGACCTCGGCCTGCGAATACGTCACGCGCGTCGTCGAAATTCCCCAATTGACCCTGCCCAACGCCGGCGCGACGCTCACGCTATTCGACCTGTGCAGCAACGTCATCGATACCGTCACGTACGGTACGTTGCCCCCCTGGCCGCCGGACACCGGCGCCTCCCTGGAGTTGATCAACCCGGCTTGGAACAACAGCACCGCGTCGTCTTGGCGGGCCTGCACGGTCATCGGGACGCCGGGCGAACCGAATGCGGCAGAGCTGAACCAGGCGGGCGACGGGATGCCGGATGCCTGGAAGCAGCAGATCGTCCAAGCCTCGCATGGTACGTATACCAATGTTTCGCAGGTGCTGCCTTGGGATGATTTCGATGGCGACGGCATACCCAACATCATCGAGTTCCTCGCGGGAACGGATCCGACCACCCCGGATGCCAGCCGGTTGTCGCTCGATATGCAGCGGACAAACGGCGAAATCCATGTGCGCTTCAACACGATCCTGGCCACGGGATCGGTGTATAGCCTCTATCAGGGGCGGTACTACACGCTGGAGAGCAGCACCAATTTGCTCCTGAGTCCCGGCTGGAACGGTGTCACCAACTACATCGACCTGCCCGGGTCAGGCGCGACCGTGACGTTCACCAATCGGAATCCCGCAGGCACGATTTTCTATCGCTCGCGGATCAACCTGGAGACCATACGGTAGCGCGGCGGGGAACTGGTTCACCCGTCGCCAGGCATCAGAGCCAGCGCGCGCCGCGCGGCGACTCCGTGCAGTAGGCCCGGAAGACCTTGTTCATGCCGCGGGCGATCGCGTCGCAGTCACGCGCGCTGAGATACTGGTCCACAGTCACCATGACTTCGCGGCCGAACAGGTCTTCAGCCACCGGGCACTGACCCACACGATACTCGGCGCGGCCGCCGCGGGCAATGTAGCGGGGATCCTCAAACACCGAGCCGCCGGGGATGGACCCGTGCCTCAGGGTTACCGGGTACATATCGCGCGACAAGTGCCAGTCAGGGCCGTGTTCGGCGCCGCGCGTTGCTGCGCTGATGCCCTCGGCGACGAGCGCGTCCGCGATCGTCCGGCTGAGTTGCACGGTGGAAGGGAAGAAGCGCAACATGTAGCCGATGGCACCCTCCGCATCGTGGATCGTCTGGGGCGTGATCTCGTCGAATGAGGCAAGTTGGCTGCGGATGCGCCGGCTGGCCTGGCGGTAGCGATTGCACACGGCGTTGAGCTTGCCAAGTTGGATTACGTTCACAGCCGCTTCCAGTTCGCTCAGCCGGTAGTTGCCGCCGGGGAACAGTTCGCCCTCGTAACGCTCGGGCCCGAAGCGGTCCGGCCGCCACAGCCCGCCACCCTCGGCAAACTGGCGGATGCGGTCGAAGAGGCGCTTGTCGTTCGTGACAACCATGCCGCCTTCGCCGCCGCCGATGATCTTGTAGCAGGAGATGCTGTAGCAGCCGATGTCGCCGACGGATCCTACGCACTTGCCGCGGTACGAGGCGCCGGGGGACTGGGCGCAATCCTCGACGACCTTGAGCCCGCGCTTGCGCGCGATGCGCAGGATCGGCGCCAAGTCGGCCATGCTGCTCCAGCAGTGGGTGGGCGCGACGGCGACGGTGCGCGGGGTGATACAAGCGTCCAGCTTGGTTGGGTCCAGGTGCAGCGACGCATCCACGTCGCAGAACACCGGCACGCCGCCTGCCAGCATGACGGCCATGGACGTTGCCGCGAATCCGAGCGCCGGACACACGACCTCGGTGCCGGGACCGACGCCAGCGGCCACGAAGGCCGAGTGCAACGCGCCCGTGCCCGAGCTGACGCCGAGCGCATACTTGACGCCGAAGACCTTACGGCCCAGCGCCTCGAACTCCTCACCTTTGATCGGCTTGCTGCCGTAGTAACGGCCCAGATGCGGGCCATTGCCTGCCAGGTCGCTATCCTTCAGCGTGCGCCGCAGACGCTGGAGCACGACGGGCTTGAACCCGAAGCGATCCGCTATGGACAGAAACTCCGCGACGCCAACCTTGGGCTGGACCTTACCCGTCATCTTCGGGAATGCTTTTGAGCCACCTGAGATCGCCAAGTCTTGCTGTTTTTTCTTCACGGCAGGTTCCTCATTAGGTCGGTCTTGGAGGTTCGGATGGTTGCCCGATCGGGACTTGAACCCAAACAAACAGATCCAGAGTCTGTTGTGCTACCATTACACCATCGGGCAGTACCTACCGGGGCAAGCGATCGCTTGGACCCGCAAGCACGTGCAAAAGATGCCTAAAATCGGGGGGAAACGTCAAGTCCGAACATTGACCGACGAGGGAGCATCACCGCGGCGATCGACCCAAGCTACGCCGGAGAGAGCGACGCTGGTACCCCGCCCACCGCTTACGACACGCGCATGGGCATCAGGACGTAGATGAACGGAACGTCGCACTTGATGACGCCCGGACTCAACTCGTCCGTCAATTCCACGTAGATTTCGTCGTTGGCCAGGTTACGGAGCGGCTCGATCACGTAGTCCGGGTTGAACGCCACCGCGATTTCTTTGCCGGCATACTTGATCGAAACAGTCTCATGAGCTTCGCCCACATCCGGCGACGACGCGCTGATCTTCAGCTTGTTCTTCCCAAATGCCAGCTTGATCGAGCTCGATTTCTCGCTCGTCAGAAGGGCCACGCGCTTTAACGCGATCAGAAAGGCCTCGCGCTCGACCGTGATGCGTTGATCGCACTGGGACGGAATCACCTGGCGGAAATTCGGGTACGTGCCCTCGATGAGTTTTGTGATCAACAGCACGTCGTCAAACTCGAAGCCTGCCTGGTTCTTCGAGAGATGCACCTTTACGGCTCCATCATCCTTGAGAACACGCAGCAGTTCGTTGACCGCCTTGGTGGGCACAATGGCGTCGGTTTCGGCTTCTTTCGGGAACTCCAACTCATGCTCGGTCAGGGCCAGACGGCGTCCGTCCGTGGCGACCATCGTGAGTTTGTTGGCTTTGAAGCTCATCAAGGTCCCGTTGAGGATATACCGCGTCTCGTCAGCCGAGGCGGCATACGACGTCTTCTGCAGCATTTCCTTTAGAACCCGCTGTTCCAGGGTGAAGACATGGCCGCCTTCATACTTCGGGACGGGCGGAAAATCATCCACCGACAAACCGAGGATCTTGAAGAATGAGGAACCGCAGGTGATGGATGAACTGTGCTTTTCGTCGGTCTCGATCTCGATGTTGTCCGCCGGCAACTCGCGCATGATGCTCAGGATGCGCTTGGCCGGGAGGGTGGTGGCGCCCGCCTTGGCGACCTTGGCCTCCACGGCACAGCGCATGGTCACCTCGAGATCGGTCGTCGTCAGCCATAGCCGGTCTTCCTGGGCCTGCAGCAGGACGTTCGAGAGCACCGGGAGCGTGGGTCGTGCACCGACCACTCCGTGCACCAACTGCAGCCCGGTCATGACGGCGTCTTTTCCGATGACGATCTTCATGATGTCTTTTCCGCTCCTCTTTTCAACTCATTAACAGCCGAATAAGAATTCTATCTTATATAAGATAGAAACACCCGTCTTATTATACCCTGTTCACAACATCAGCAACTCGAAACGAGGCCATGATCTCCCGCCGATTGCCCCCTGCTCCCGTTCGCGTCCTGTTCATGACCGGGGACAAATCCGCCACCATAACCCTCAACAAGTCGTGCCCCTTGAGTTATCAACATACTATCTGCAGGTTATTGACCCGGTTGTCAACTTTTCTTCTCAAGCAGGCGGGTGAGGTGGGAAACGTTCTGGCGGAGGTCCGGATCCGAGACCATGCGGGTGTTTATGAGACGGCAGGCATGCAAGATCGTGGCGTGCGTTTTGGCAAACGCCGTGGCGATCTCGGGCAGGGAAGCAGGCGTCATCTGCCGGCACAGGTACATGGCCACCTGACGGGGCAAAGCGATGGCCGCGGGACGACGCTTGCTGGTCATGTCAACCAGCCTCACGTCGTAGTGGTCTGCGACGGCCTTCATGATGTGTTCGAACGTGAGGGCTTCCTGCTTTTCCTGGTCGATCGTGTCCCGAAGCAGGTTCTCCAAGTCCGCCACCGACAGGGCCCGGCCGGTGAGTGACGCAAACGACGTGGCGCGGATCAGCGCCCCCTCGAGCCTTCGGACATTCGACCGAATCGAACGCGCGATGAACTGCAGGCATTCATCGGAAAGCGTCAGGCCGCCAAGCTGCTGCTTGTTTCGGAGGATGGCGATGCGTGTCTCGAGGTCCGGCGGCTGTAATTCGGTTACCAGTCCCCACTCGAAGCGCGAGACCAGCCTCTGCTCTAAGCCCTGGATCTCGCTGGCCGGCCGGTCACTGGTCATGACGATCTGCTTGTGGGCGTCGAAAAGCGCATTGAAGGTGTGGAAGAATTCTTCCTGCATCCGCTCCTTGCCCGCCAGGAAGTGGATGTCGTCAATCAGGAGCAGATCCACGCTGCGATATTTTTTCCGGAACTGCACCAGCAGGCGGCTTTGCAGGGCGTCGATGTACTCGTTTGTGAAGGTCTCGGACGTGACATAGGCAATGCGGGCGTTCGAGCTCTTCAGAACGTGGTGCCCGATCGCCTGCATGAGATGCGTCTTGCCGAGGCCGGTCCCTCCGTAGATAAACAGCGGGTTGTACGCGCGGGCCGGTGCCTGGGCGACGGCAAGTGCGGCCGCATGGCCGAAATTATTGGAGGAGCCGACGATGAAGACGTCGAACGTCAGTTTTGGGTTCAGCACGGGATCGGGCAAGGTTCGCCGGACCGCCGCGGCGCCAGCCTTCCGCAGGGGCTTGGGCTCCGCTTCGGGCTCGGCATCCTCGATCGGCATTGGCGAAGTCCGATGGCCCACGGTGAAGGTGATGCGCAACTCGTTTCCGCAAACAGACGCGACGGCGGTCTGGATCAGCGGCAGATAGTTCTCCTCCAGCCAAGTCTGGTAGAAGTTATTGTCGACCGACAAAGTCAGCGTGTGGTCCTCGAGTCCCTTCGGCTCGATCACGGCGATCCAGCGCGAATAGACGTCGGGGTGCAGAAGCTTGCGAAGATGCCCACACGCCGCACGCCAAAGCTCAGCGGCATTTGTCTCCACGGAAAACTCCCCAAATAAGGCACGCCGACGGCACGTCCGGCACGCATAGCCTGATCACGACGGATTGTTCAAAAAACCCGATGAAAACCCAAGAATAGCGGTCTTCATGCGTTTCGGCCCCCGGCGATCGGCCTTGTGCCCTTTCGCCGCGAAACCAAGGTTGTTAACAAGTTATTAACAGCCCTGACGGCGCCTGTACTAACGCCCGCATGGGCAGGACAATAAGAGAGGGGTGGGACACAGGCAAGGCATTTCCAAACATTTCTATGCTTTTTCTTTCGGAGCGCGAGCCGTAGTGGAGTGCCCAGAACAGGGTACAATATATAGTGTCGTTTCGCTGCCCGATGGATTAGGATTTCGCCTCGTTCAGGGTCGGTTAACCCGTGAAAACCGGCGTGATTGTGAGGATTATGTTTGTAACTCGTTCGTTTTGAGGAGGCTGCAGGGATGGAGAAGTTAACAGCCCCGAAGCTGATGCTCGGATCGCCCAATGTTTATGCGGATATTCTGCATGTCACGGGTTTCAAAGCCCCCGATCCAGTGGTCGTTTTGCAGACGCGGAAGGAATGTTTTTTGGCCGTGTCCCGTATGGAGTTGGGCCGGGCACGCGCGGCGAACCCGGCCTTGACCGTGGTAACGCCCGAAGAACTGGGGGTTCCCGTCGCACAAAGGCGGCGTCTGTCGGCCTGGGCTGTGGCTTTGTTGAAGCGCGCGGGCGTCAAGCGGGTAGAGGTGCCCGCGTCGTTTCCGCTCGGCACGGCGCGCCGCCTTGAGGGCGCCGGCGTGCGATTGCGCGTGGTTGAAGGCGCCTTTATTTCACAACGCGCGATCAAGAGGGCGGACGAGATAGAGCACCTGCGCGCGGTCCAGCAGTCCACGGTCGACGCCATGGGCGTGGCCCGCGATCTCATTCGGCGATCGCATGCCGGCCGGAACGGCGAGTTGCGGCTGGCCGGTGCGCCGCTGACGTCCGAGCGCGTGCGTCGTGCGATCAATGAGGCGTTGCTCCAACAGGACTGCATCGGCGGTGAGCCGATCGTGGCCTGCGGTGAGCAGGGCGCGGACCCTCACGGTGTCGGCCACGGCCCACTGCGGGCTGGCGAACCGATCGTAATCGATATTTTCCCGCAGCACCAGGAGACGGGCTACTGGGGCGACCTGACGCGTACCGTGGTCAAGGGGCGACCGACCCCGACCGTGGCGCGTCTGTACCGCGCCGTGCGCGCGGCCCAGGCGCGCGGCCTGGCACTCGTCAAAGCCGGTCGCCCCGGCGCGGCCATCCACCGTGCCGTCACCCTCGTGATGGAACAGCACGGGTTTTCCAACCGGACCGTCGACGGCGTACCCGAGGGCTTCACCCACGGGACCGGTCACGGGGTGGGACTCGAGATCCACGAGGCCCCGTCGTTGGCCAGGACGGACGGCGTCCTGCACGTCGGTAATGTCCTCACGGTCGAGCCCGGCCTCTACTACCGTGAGCATGGCGGCATGCGCATCGAGGATACGGTCGTGGTGACGCGCGTGGGTTTCGAGTACCTGGCGACATGCCCCAAAACGCTGGTGATCCCGTGAAGGCGCGGGGAGTCTCCGCCTGCTGTGCAATAAACGTGGCGGCTGGGTCGTTTGATGTTTCAACAAGCCATAATTTCGGGAGAACCTGATGAACAAGACTCGATCGCTGCTGGTTATCATGATGAGTGCGGCCGCTGTGGCCTTGGCGGAACCCGCTGCGCCCACGACCCCCGCGGCTCCGCCGCCCCCCCCGGCCCCAGGCGGATCCGTGGAAGGACCGCGCGCCGGTGCCCCTGGAAACCCCGGCATGCTGCAGGAGCGTATGCGGCGTTTCATGAGCGGGGACAGTGAGGGGATGATCCTGAAGATGTTGTCCAACGACTCCCATATGGTCCAGGAACTGGGGCTTACTGATGCCCAGGTCAAGGAGATCAAGGAGGCCATGGCGGGCTCCGAACAGGAGTTGAAGGACTTGAACGACAAGTTGGTTCAGGCTGGCATGCGCCAAGTTGATCTCCTGAAGGCCGACACCCTCGATGAAGAGGCGCTCATGAAGGCCGTGCAGGAATCCGGCGAACTCCGCACGCAGATCGCCAAGCTTCGCATCAAGCAGGTTATCGCTGCCCACAAAGTTCTTACTCCCGAACAACGCGCCAAACTGCGCGAGACGATGAAACAGCGCATGGAGCAGGTCCAGCAGCGAGTCAAGGAAGGCGGCGCCGCGCTCCGTGCGCGTCAGAACGGCGCCGGACCGGGTCACGCCAATCAAGGCCACGCCGCGGCCACCGGGGCGACCGCACCCCAGCCGCCCGCTCCTCCAGTGGCGCAATAAGGTTCCGCTCGGCGCGATTCGCGCCAGATCGGGGAAGCCTATGAAGAAGGGCCGGCTATTTCAGCCGGCCCTTTGTGTTTGGTGAACCCCCGCCGAAACCCATCGACGACCGCAACCGGCTCGCGTAGGATCGCGCAAATCAGAGGCCTTGTTCTGTCTACGGGAAGAACCACACATGAGTCCGGTGCTGATCTTTGTGTTGATCGCGGCCGTCATCATCGCCGTTGCCATATATGGCAATATCCAAGCCAAGAAGCGACGTGAGGCACTGGCGGCGTGGGCGACTGCGCACGGATTGACGTTCAGCGTGGACAACGAATACGGCGTGGACATCCAGTTCCCCGACTTCGACTGCCTGTCGCAGGGCTCCGACCGGTATGCTTACAACATCATGCGCGGCGCTTTGCAAGGACGGGAGACGCAGGCCTTCGACTACCATTACGAGACGTATTCGACCGACTCCAAGGGGCGGCGCGAGACGCACCACCACCGCCTGTCGGCGGTGATTGTTTCCAGTTCCGTGCTGCTCCAGCCCCTGTTCATCCGGCCCGAGGGGTTCCTGGACCGGGTGGGTGAGTTTTTTGGTTTTGAAGACATCAACTTCGAGTCGGCTGAATTCAGCCGGCGCTTTTACGTCAAGGCGCCGGACCGCAAGTGGGCGTATGACGTGATTCACGCCCGCACCATGGAATTCCTGCTGGCCGCGCCGCCCATGACTTTGAAGTTCGGCCCGCATCACGTCATCGCCTACACCGGGTCCACGTTCGATGCCGCGGGTTTCCAGCAGGCGTTCGACGTGGCGGCCGGAATTCTCGATCGGTTGCCGGAGTACGTGATCGAGCAGCAGGGCGGCGCGCGGGGTGGCAAGGGTTGAGGGTGGATGGTGGAGGTCCAGGCTCTTGACCTGTGCGTGGCTTGGATAGGGCGACACTCGCCCTGGGGAGGATAACCGTGTTGATCGTGCCGATCGTTCTGGTAGTGCTGGTGCTGTTGATCCCGATCGCGATGTACAACCGCCTGGTGCGGTTGAGGAACCAGTGCCGCGAGTCATGGTCGGGGATCGACACGGAACTCAAGCGACGCTACGACCTGATTCCAAACCTTGTCGAGGTCGTGAAGGGCTATGCCACGCACGAGCATGACACGCTGCTGGCCGTCACCCAGGCTCGGGCCCGGGCCGTGGCGTCCACCGGCTCGCCGGGCTCGCAAGCGGCGGACGAGAACGCCTTTGTGGGCGAGGTGCGGCATCTGCTGGCCCTGTCCGAGAAATACCCCGACCTCAAAGCCAACGATCAGTATCTGCGGCTGACCTCCGAACTCGTCAACACCGAAGACCGGATCCAGGCGGCCCGCCGCTTCTACAACGCCAATGTCCGGGACTACAACACGCGCATCGAGGTCTTCCCGTCGAGCCTCATCGCGGGCGCCTTCGGGTTCAAGCCGGAGGAATTTTTCGAAGTCGAGGATAGTGGCATCCGCGCCGCCCCGATCGTGCGGGTATAAGCGCGGTGACCGGCCGTTTGAGCTTTTACCCCCGACGGTTTCCGACTAGAGTGCAAGGGAATGCGGCCAGTATGCGGGCCGGCTTGTGTAACAGGGATAGCGGTTGAGGAAATCCCTCAACGGAAAGGGTGGGGACCATGTTGAGCCTTATCTGGTTGCTGGTTTGCGTGCTGATGGTCGTCTCGGCGTGGAAGGTATTCGTCAAGGCCGGCAAGCCGGGCTGGGCGGCGATCTATGGCTGATTCTTTTGGCAGGAATGAGAGAGGATGAGTGGGAAGGAAAGCGGGAGCGGCGGGTTGCGGGGAGTTTTGAGGCGGTGTTACGGAGTGC
>CAITUY010000140.1 GCA_903895695.1 uncultured bacterium | reverse complement strand
CCGTCCTCCACACTTGGACCCGCCAACTGGAGTACCATCCCCATGTCCACTTCCTCGTCACCGGCGGTGGGTTGGCCCCGGACGGCTGCTCCTGGCGTGAGTCCGCCCCCAAGTTCCTCGTCCCGGTCCACGCGCTCTCCAAGGTCTTCCGCGCCCGGTTCCGTGACGAACTTCAGGATCGCTTCCCGCACCTCTTCCCCGCACTGCCCGACAAAACCTGGTCCGCCGCCTGGGTCGTCCATTCGGAACCCGTCGGTTCCGGCGAACAGGCCCTGCGCTACCTCAGCCGCTACCTCTACCGCGTCGCCATCTCAAACGCCTCGCTCCTGCGCGCTGATGATCTCGCCGTCACCTTCCGCTATCGCGACAGCGACGACCACCGCCCGCGCACCTGCACGCTCGCTCCCCAGGAGTTCCTGCGCCGCTTCCTCCAGCACGTCTTGCCCAAGGGCTTCGTCAAGGCCCGCTCCTTCGGCCTCCACCATCCCTCCAAACGTGGCGTTCTCGCCCTCGTTCGCCTCTCGCTCTACTGGCACGCACGCCGCGAACCGCCACCGTCTGCCTCGCTTACTGCGCCTGTCGTCAAGCCACCCACTTGCTGCCCGCGTTGTGCCGCTCCCATGACCTGCGTCCAACGCCTCGCCCCGTTCCCACCCATCAACCCCCTCGCACGAGGGCCGCCCCCGGCGTGACTTCTTCGACTCGCCAAACGCTCTCCGTAAATCCGCGGCCCGACCGCGGCCCGTTACCGCTCTGCCCCACGCCCGTCTTTCACCTCCCCAAAACGTCCTCGCTACAAGCAAAAGGGCGGCCCGGCTGCCCCTTGGCCTGCCCGCCGCCCATCCGCACTCTCCCGCGCTCCCCGCTATCGCACGCTCCAGCCTTCGCTTCGCGCTGCTAAATCCATACGCGCCTCACTCCCGCGGCTTGTTCAACACAGGGTTGCACGTCGCGCTACGGCGACGTGCTAACCCTTTCAATGTTCGGCAAGAGGTATCCTTCGGCCGTCATTCTCGGCCTGCTAGCGCCCAACCCCGGCCGTCAGTTGGGTGTCCGGCACTTGCCTTCTTTACCTACGGTCGGCAATCCACAGTTTTCGAATCAGGGTACCCAGCCTCCCCCGTTTAACACGTCGAGTGAAGCACGGCGCAAGCCCTTCATCTCATACTCATCCCTGTTTGGAATGCCCTGTCCTGCCTCGAAGAACCTGTTTTGGAGGAAATATGCAAAACCGGCATCATTGAGCGCCCCCCCGCACCAGATTGCCAGCCGTTTGAGAAAGAAGTCCTTCTCCTCAACGACGATTTCCTTCAGTGGGTTCACACACGTTGTCCCGAGCGACACCAACTGGCATAGGGTTGTAAGTTGCGAGGTCGATGACTGAGAACCTGCGATGTCCTTTAGACAAGCTAGCACAGATGAGCAGGACACCTCATTGCCGCCGAGCAATTGTGCTTGGCCTTTCTTGACGGCAAGCCTTCCCGCCCTGCGGGCTTTGCTTAGTTGGCGCTTTGCTGCGAGTTGCTGGCGATTGACCGAGTCGTTGAGTCGTCTTGTTCCATCTGGATTCGACTTAAGAAGTGCTATCGTCTCCTTGTAGTGCGCTTTCGCCCTTTCCAGCGGTGTCCTTCCCCCCCAGCAGGTTACTGTGGGATCCGCGCCCATCTCGAGAAGGACCCGCGTCACGGCGATGGTCTCATCCGATCCCCAAATCACCGCCCAGTGCAGCGCGGTCCATCCGTCATCTAAGGATTGCTCATCTATATCGGCGCCATTCTCACACAACCATCGGACCATGTCTTGATTCTGTGAGGATGTAGCCGCCATCAAGGCTGTATCGCCTTTTGCATACCTGGCATTCGCATTCGCCCCTCTGGCAAAGGCCCGTTCGACGTTCCTAAAGTGGCTCTCCGTGACAGCTTCGAGAAAGTCCCTGTCGGGTCCAAAGCCTTCTTTGTGGCAGTGCAAGCAGATGCCCACACGCCACTCATGTTCGTCGTCTCGCGTCTTTTCACACTTGGTGCACTTGCAGCCAGACCAGTCGTGCCCTTCGTCTCGCGTTGTGCCGCACGTGGTGCACTTGCAGCCAGACCAGTCGTGCCCTTTGTCTCGCGTTGTGCCGCACGTGTTGCATTTGCAGCCGTTCCAATCGTGTGCCTTGTCGCGGACCTTACCGCATTTCGAGCATCTACAACCGGTCCAGTCGTGTGCTCCGATCTGGGGCGTGCCGCACTTAGCGCACTTCTCGCAGTCGGCGGTCCAGTCGTGACCCACGGCGCGTGTCTTGGCACATTTCGAGCACTTGCATCCCGCCCAATCATGTATTCCGATGGCGCATTTCAGGTGCATGGTTCTTCCTTTCTTCTCTTCTGAGCCGAACGTTGCCCTTCTCGGGTGGCGCGGTAGCGACGTACCGAGCAAGGGCGTGTTCGGTCATTGTGTATCAAATGAATATATGGTCAAACCCGAACGCGACCGCAAGAAAGAACACGTAGAGTACCCCCATGTACACTGCCGAGAAACCAACGTTTACCAACCCACCGACCACAAAGCGGGGCACTCGTAAGTGTGTCTTTCCAATCTTGTTCCAAGCAGCAAGAGTCAATGGCAGCGTTCCCGTCCAACTCGCCAGCACGCTCAACCATGCGCACCACTGAGTTGCCACACTGGGACTTAGGTCATTCCAGACCGTGTGGTCAAACACCGCATAGGATAGCAAGGCCATGAATGGCCAGAGCGTGACCAACGCACCAAGGACAATCTTTGTACTCTTCCTCATCATTATCTGGACCGAACGTCTGTCCTATAGACCTTTATGTCGGGAGTCACACACCCCACCCGGGGCAGCGACCACCATCGAACGTCTGTGGGACGATCAACACGCCCCGCAGGAAGCCAAAGACAGTCTGCATGCGGGGAAGGCTAGGCTGCTGGGGCGCTAGCGGCAAGAGAAAACGGCCTCAATACTGCGAAAAGTGTCTCCGTCTGGGCTGGCAGGCGAGACCGGGGCGGACCCGGCAGTTGCGGGGAGTGCGGCGAGAACAGGGCTGGGCACGTAACTCAGGACTATGGCCCTTGGGCAAGTGTCGGCACCAACGGCGCGATGGCTGGGGTCGAGAATACGCCGTAGGCCGGGGTTGCCGCCACTGGGGCCACGGTCGCGGCGACCTTGGCAGACCACGCGGCTACCAGTGGTGGAACAGTTTCGGCCAGATGGCCGAGCAACACGGCGGCTTGCCGGTAGGCGGACTTCGAGGGTTCCGGATCGGCGGGGCTGGTCGCCTGAATGGGTAATCACGCCTGATAGCGCAGGGTCGTGTGTATAGAGCGGTGTCCGAGGGAAACCTGAACAGCCCGGATCGTATCTCCGGCCATCAGCCGGCGGACGCCACACGTGTGTCGCAACCTCATTGGACTCACGCGTTTGAGCAGGCCGGCGCGCAGGGCGGCGGCCTGCACCACACGTTCGGCCTGGCGCACACTCAGCGGCTGTGGCGTGCCGGTAACCATGCGCCGGCCACAGACCATCGGGTCAGACTGGCGGCTGACAACAGCTAGTCCCCGAAACAGAGGAAGAAGCCCTGCGGGAACCGAAACGTCGCGCGAGCGCAACCCTTCGGGGTCGTCAAGCCGCAGACTGCCGGCAATGCGGTCGAAATCAGCCCAGCGGATCCGGCACGCCTCCGAGACTCTCAGGCCACAACCGGCGAGCAAAGCCACCAGCAGGCGGTTGCGCGGGTTCGGCAGAACATCGAGAAGTCGCCGCAGTTCGGCTTCGCTGAGCGTCTCGGGCAACGGCCAGTTTCGACGGGGTGTGACCATCCGGGAGGACAGGTCCAGATGGCCGAGTCGATCGAACACGTTACGCATCACGCCAATTGCGGAGGCCATCCACGACCAGGAGACGTTCTTCCGGCTGAGGGCCACCAGAAAGCCCTCGGCACTTTCACGGCGAACGCTGCCGGGGGCGGCGATGCCGTGCTCGTCGCGCAAGAACGTCCGCAGGTCGCGCAGGACCTGCCGGTAAAGTCGCAAGGTGCCCGATCGGTAACCGTCCTGGAGCAGTCGCTGCCGCGTCTGCTGCCAGAAGGCAGACCAGTCCAGGCCTTGCGCGCAGAACGAACCGTCGCGACAGGGATCAATTCTGAGTTTCGCGGGATCGTGTGGAAACGGTGTGTTCACGCGACGGGCCTCGGGGCGCACGCGTCGGCAGAAAGCCCAACGGGGGCGTTCATCGACGGGGCGGCGCCCGCGGCCAGCGGCGCCAGTTTGCGCATCAACACCTCCATCTGTCGCAGCATGAGGCCGACATCGGTACCTTGATCCGGCGTGTCGGCAGGACTGGTGACACCAAGGGGGCCGTTTGGCAAGACGTGCGTGTAGATCGTCGTCGTGCGCACGTCCGTGTGGCCCAGCAGCGTCTGGACCGTACGAATGTCGTACCCGCGGTGCAGCAAATGTGTGGCGAACGCGTGACGAAACAGATGCGGATGAACCGGCTTAAGCAGGCCGGCGGTGCGGGCGGCCTCGCGCACGGCACGTTGCACCAGGCGCCTGCAGGGTCAGCGCCTGCAGGGTCAGACTGTAACTTACAACTTTGCGCCGTATTCGCTTTGCCCGATTCAGCCAGGGATCCGCTGCCGCGCAATCCTCTTGGGGGCGTCGGCAAAGTCAAGTTATAGTTCGACTATAATTCTCTGACCTACCGGCGGGCGCCCACGCAGAACAACCGCGACTTGGCCCGTACCAGGATCTCACCGTCGACAAAGGCGGGCGAAGCCGCGCAACCCTCCGCTCCGAGCGAATTACGGGCGACCTCGCGGTACTCGGGCGCGTCCGCCACGAGCACGGCCGTGCCGTCCTGCAGGAACACATAGACCAACCCCCGCGCCAGCGTGGGCGAGGCCTGGCAGGAACCGCCCAACTCGTGTTCCCAGAGTTTGTGACCGCCTGCGGCCTCAAAACACGTCAGCATTCCCGAACTGGTGAGCAGGTACACGCGCGCTCCGGTCACGAGCGGGCTGCAGATGTCCGGCAGGTTGTCGACCGCCTTCCACGCAACGTGCGTTGCCGTAACCGTTCCCGTACCGCCGGCACGGATGGCCGCCAGGCAGGCGCCCTCGTTGACCGCGTAGACGGTACCGTCGCGCCACACGGGCGAGGGTGCGACGTCTTGCGCCAGCACTTCGGCCCGCCAGCGCTCGACACCCGTCGCCGGATCGTACCCCATCACCCACGGGTTCGCCGCGGTTATCAACTGGGCAGAGGCGGACGGGCCGCCCACGACCGGCGTCGCCCAGGAATTGGGCACCGGCCGCGCCGTTTCCCACATGTGCCGTCCCGTGGCGCCGTCCACCGCCAGGATCCGGGACTTGTCCTCTTCCGCGGCCCCCTGGTCCAACTGCACGATCACCCACCTGCGCCAGGTCGCCAGCGAGGCCGCGTGCCCGTACAGGCTGGCCAGCGGACCGAGGGCCTCGGCCCACACCACGCGGCCCGTCATGTCGAGGGCCGCCAGGTCACCATTGGCGAAGATCGCATACACCCGGTTGCCGTCCGTGGCGCACGTCGGCGCGGCATAGCCCGTGTCGTCCCCCACCTTCGGCGGCGTCGGGTCTGAGCCCGGCGCCCGGATCTCCGTCCTCCACAAGGCCCGCCCCGTGGCGCGGTCGAACGCGTACACCTCGCGTCGATCCTTGTCCGCCCCGGTCAGAAAGACGCGGTCGACCCAGACCACCGGCGAGCTCAGCCCCGGCAGCGGTATGTCGACCGACCACGCCAGGCCGGTGCCGGACGCGCCGTTCCACGCGACCGGGACGTTGGTCGCGGCGGCCACCCCGTCCCCGCCCGGCCCGCGGAACCGCGGCCACTGCCGGGCATACACGGCCTCGTCCACCGGTGCCTCCGGCACCTTGCCTGCGCCCGCCGCCGAGTGCGCCCCCGCCCCGCGCGAGGTCCCGCCCGCGCCGCCCACGTGCCAGGCACTGAAGAACCCCGCCCCACCCGCCGCGATGACCGCCAGCAGCACGGCATCCTGGGCGTGCCACGCCTGCCGCCAGAAGGCCCGCGCGCTCAAGTCGGCCTGTCCCGGGTGAGGTACGGCGGACCCCAGCCGGACCGCAGCCCGGCCGGCAGCCACGGCGACCAGCACAGCCCCCAGCAGGACCCAACGCCCGCTGTCGAGCAGCCGCTGCCGCTGCAGATAGCCGGCCCGCACGCCTGCATCCAGTTCCCGGATCTGCGCCTTCACCGCCGCGTTCAACGGATCATCATGCAACTGGCGTTTCAGTTCGGTAAGCGCCGGCGGGTCGGCAATCGTCGCCAGCCCCCGGTCCCGAATGCTCCCGAGCAGGAGCGTCGCAACGACCGCCGCCACCAGGCCGGCCACAACCGCAGTCGCCCCCGCAATCCGCGCCTGGAAACGCGCGGTCATGGAGTCACCTCTTTGAGCGAATCTCGGGCAGGCTTTCGGTCACTTCGATGGCACGACCGGAACCATCGCATGAACGCGGCGGCGACAGAGCGCCGCCCTCCAAAGATCATCCTCGCCAATGGAGGGCGCCGCTCCGTCGGCGCCGCGTTGGCACTCGGCGCTAAGGGCGTCGCCGTGTCGGACTTCAGGCCGGACGGCGAACCGCCCAGTTTGCCCCGCCGCACCCATTCGCGCGGACAGGCCATGAAGCAGCGGCCGCAGGACACGCATACCGACCGGTCAATGTGGTAGTCGGGCTGCGGGCGCCGCATCGACAACCGGATCAGCACGCCGGCGACCACGAGCCCGAGATACCCTCCCAGCCATCCGCTGCCGGTGCGGAACGTCTGCCGCACGCGCTCCGCCGCGGCCTGGGCCTCCTCCGCCCTGCCTCCGGCCGCCCGAAACGCTGTCACCTGGGCCGTGGGCACCGCCGTCGACGCCAGCGACTCAGCCAGTTGCACGACAGGGTGCGCCTTGGCCAGTGTCGGGCTCAATCGTACGCCCAGGGCCGCGCCGCCCGCCACCAGGAGCGGAGCCAGGACCAGCATGACGACCAGGCGCAGCAGACCCGTGCGCCGGTTCCGGGCCACCGTCTCGGGCACGGGCGGCCGGATCGCGTCGACCGGACACACGTCCTCGCACAACCGGCACCGGATGCAAACGTCCGGTGTGATCGTGGCATGCCGCCACGAGAGCCGCGACAGCCAGCCGAATGCGGCGCCCAGCGGGCAGACGAAGCGGCAGTAGGGCCGGCCGATGAAGATGGAGGCGAACAGGAAAAGCGCTCCGAGAAAGAGCATGTCGCGGGCGCCGTTCAGCCGGAAAAGGCCGATGAACGGGTCATAACGGCAGATGCTGAACGCGCTCCCGGTGGCCGCGAACAATACGGCCAGGCCCAGGAAAACGTGGGGCAGCAAGCCGAGCGCCGCCGCCAGCCAGCGCGGCACCCGCACCGGCGCCAGCAACACCAGGTCCTGCAGCGCCCCGTGCGGGCACACAGCCGCGCAATACGTCCGCCCGAACAGCACCGTCACAATAAGCGGAAACACCAGCATGACGATCACCGTGGCCGGCACGGCGAAGGCCGGATCCGCCAGGCCGAGGGCCGCGTTCTGGATCGCGCCGATCGGGCACACACACCCCTTGCGCCAGAACCCGAACCACGCAATGGCGACCAGGCTCGCGGCCACCACGCCCGCCCGCGACCGCCGCTTGAGCGCCAGCCACGTCACAGCCGCCAGCAGGACCAGCCCGGCGCCGGTGTCCGTCCATTCCCGCCACGCGGCCTTGGGAGGTGTCTGGTATGTGACCGGCAACCGGTAACCCGCCTGGAAATCCGG
This sequence comes from uncultured bacterium, assembly GCA_903895695.1. Classification (GTDB taxonomy): domain Bacteria; phylum Verrucomicrobiota; class Kiritimatiellia; order CAIKKV01; family CAITUY01; genus CAITUY01. Next base: position 11,590 of record CAITUY010000140.1, on the reverse strand, counting down.
GGGCGGGAAGCGCTCGACGGCCAGTGCCGTCATGGCGCCGACCAGGAATAGCAGGGCCAAAACCAAAAACACTCGGTTCGAGCCAATGCTCCACGAGTGGGAGCGGCGCGGCTTCCCGCGCCGGCCTGCCCTGAGCGCCATCGAAGGGCCGGAGCCGGAAGCGGCTCCGATCCGCGTGGCAGGGCCATTTTCGGACTGGGTCTGGATCTCTGCCATCTCAGCCCTTCATCAGGTACGCCCGTTCGGCCGGGACCCGGCTGAACGCCCCCGCCGGGCATGCGATGGCGATCGAACACTCGTTGCACCCCACGCAGCGGTCGTGCCGCACCTGCAACTGCAGCGACCCGTTGCCGAACGTCGTGCAACCCTTGACGCACTTGCCGCACCCGATGCAGAGCGACTCGTCGATCGTGTACTCGAAGTAGGGATCCTCGACGTACCGGCGACGGATCGCCCCCACGGGACACAGTTGATTCTCGGCGCCCGTGTTCAGCGCGTTCGGCTGGGGTTCGAAGAACCCGGTGCACAGCTCGCAATAACCGCACATCGAGAAGGCATGCACGCACTTTACGGCCGAGGGCCCCAACACGCAGGTCGTGGCGCACTGCCCGCACTGGATGCACTTCCGTGGATCGAGCTGCCACACCGTCCGCGCCGAGGCGCGCCGTTTAAGCAGCAGCGTCCCTGCGCCGCCCAGCAGGAGCAGCGCGACGCCCCGCAAGGTGTCCCGCAGGAAATCGCGCCGCGTCCCGGGGCCGGACCCTACCGGACCGCCGCCTGCCTTCGACGCACTGTCAGCGCCGTTCGATTGGCTCATATGTCCTCACTTTCCCGCCGTCGGGCAGGGCCACCAGGACCCGCCCCGCCGCATCCACGGCCACCGCGGCCGGCTCGGCGCCCTCGCCCAGGATATCGGTGCCCAGGATCACCCCGCCAAAGACCCCCTTGGCGTCGTAAACCTTCACGCGCCTCAGGCCTTTTTCGCTCGTGACGAACCGCCCATCCGGCAGCACGGCCAGGTGCGCCGGATTGCAGCAGCCGCAAAAGCCCTCCACCTCCAGCGCCGGCCGGCCCCACGCCACTTCGAGGTCGCCGGCGGCCGTATAGGCTTCGATCCGGTGCCGCCCGGGATCGACCACCCGGAGGAGCCCATCGGGGGCCATGGCCAGGTCAAAATAGGGGCTCGGAATGAGGAACCCTTCGACGCCGTTCGTCGGATTCCGCTGCCCGAAGGCCCGCTCCACCCGGCCCGTGGAATCGCACACGTAGACCAGCTTCGTCCCGGCATCCGCCACGAAGAGATGGTCGCCCGACCCGGCGATCGACGTCACGACCGCGTTCGAGGCCAGGGCCGGGGTCTGCTGCAGCATCCGCCCGTCGATCGCCCACTGGACCAGGTGGTCGCCGACCCCCGCCCATATTCCGCTTTTCACATATAACAGACACCGTGTATCCGACGGTACCGCCCACGCCTTCACCGGTGTGCCGTTGGTGTCCAGCACCACCAGCATCCCCTCGCCGGCCGCCGCCACCAACCCGTCCGGGCCCGCCGCCAGCGCCCGGATCGACGTCAGGGCCGTGTCGAACTCGCCGCGCTCCGCGAACCCCGCCCGCACGACGCAGGCGGACCGCGTGTCGCGCCGGTCGACCTCATACGTGAACGCCGGCGCCAGGGGGATCGACTCCGGCCACAGCCGGCCGCGATTGCTCCACACAATCAACGCCGTGCCTGCCAGCAACACGGTCGATACGGCCAGTCCTGCCACCCACGAACCGGTTTGTTTCACAACTGCCTGTCCTTTCCGCCGCCAAGGTCGAGACACGTCAAGGTCGTCAGGTCGCGCACAATCACGAAATCCCCGGCCACGGCCATGGGGCCCCACGCGTCGTGCCCCGGCAACACCTGCGCTTCGGCCAGGCGCTCGAAGCCGGCCGGGCTGGCCCGCAGCATCGTCAGGCGCCCCGAGTCGTTCATGACCAGCAGCCGGTCGCCCGCCACCACGTAAGGCCCGAGGCCGTAGCGGTTGGCGGGCCCGCTGCTCCACAGCACTTTCCCGGCCGCGTCCAGGCACACCAGTTCGCCGCCGGGCCGGACCCCGTAGATCGCTCCATTATAGAAGATCGGCGTCTGCTGGTCAGCGCCGAATAAGGTCGGCGGGAAGCGGGCCGTCACGCGGACGGCATAACCCGTGGCGCCGGCCTCCACGTTCAGCAGCGCGGCCCCGGCGTTGTAGCCGCCGGACAGCAGCAGGCGACCCGGGCCCACCGCCACGGGTGTCGGGACATTGGCGATGCCGATCTTCCATTCGGTCGTCGACCACAGCACCGCCCCGTCCTCGGCCGCCACGGACACCACCCCTTCGCTCGCGCAATAGACGTACTGGCGGCGCCCCCCGATCTCGACCGGCAGGATGGAGGAATGCGTCATCTTCCAGCCGCGCGGGTTCGGGACGCTCCACACCACCGCGCCTGTCAAGCCGTCCACGGCCAGCAGAAGGGCCGTGCCGCCGGGCGCCAGGATCACGCGGCCGCCGTCGATGAGCGGGCATTGCCCGGCATACCACGGCGGCACGGTGGCGCCGTACTCGCGCACCAGGTCGATGCTCCAGCGCCGCTCGCCGGTCAGCGGGTCGAGGGCGGTGACGTGGCACTTCGGGCCCAGCGTCACGACCAAGCCGTTGGTCACGGCCGGCACGGTGCGCGACATCCCGTGGTTACGTTTGACATCGACGGGATAGGCATAGCGCCAAATTTCGCGGCCGTCGTCGAGCGAAAGGCACCGCACCGCGTCGCGGTGCCGTTCGCGGTCGTAATCGAGGAGATACACGCGCCCCTGCCAGACCGCCGCGCCCGCGTGGCCCTCGCCCACGGTCAGGCTCCACATCGCTCGCGGCCCGTTCGTGGGCCAGCTCGCGGGCCACCCCGCGCCGACGCCGGCCACGCCCGTCCGGTTGGGTCCGCGGAACTGGGGCCACTCGCCCAGCCGTGCCGATGGCTGGCCGTCGCCCACGTTCAATACGCCATGAATCGCCCCCACGGTCCCGGTGGCCGTTGCCGCGGTCACGCCATCGGCCCCCGGCAACCGCATCGGTACAGCCGGAACCGCGGTCGCGTGCATCCACCAGGCAATGGCGGTGACCCCGGCGATCGCCACGGCAACTGGGATCAGGAGCGCTGTCAAATTTCCAAGCTTCATGGGCGCGAAACCCATAGTCTACCATCCGGCTGCGGATCGTGCCAGAGCAGGTGCACGTCGCGCTGCGTCTCCAAGGTAGGGCAGCGGCATCCCTGCCGCGCCTCTTTGTCGGCGGGGCGAGGACGCCCCCGCCCTACCTTACTCGTCCATCACCCCGGGCGCTGCTCCTCCGTCCCTTCCGGCAAGGCGGCGATAGCACCGCCCAACCGCGCCTTGATCTCGCGGGCCAGGGCTTCGCCGATGCCGGTGACCCTGGCGATCTCGGCCGGCGAGGCCCGGCGCAAGCGGTCCACGGACCCGAAGTGCTTTAGCAGCGCTTCCTTCTTCCGTTCGCCGATACCCTCAACCTCGTCGAGCGCCGAATCGCGGATGCGCCGTGCCCGCAGCCGCCGGTGATACGCCAGCGCAAAACGGTGGGCTTCATCACGCGTCCTCTGCAGCACGTGCAGCGCGGCCGTGCCGGCCGGCAGGCGCAGGGGCTGGGCCGCGCCCGGCACGTAGAGTTCCTCGTAACGCTTGGCCAGTCCCACGATCGGGAGATCCGCCAGCCCGAGGCGCGCCAGTTCATCGGCCGCCGCCCCCAACTGCGTGATCCCGCCATCGACGATCACGAGGTCGGGCCGCTCCGCATCTTCCCGCAGCAGCCGCTCGAACCGCCGCCGCACGACTTCGGCCATCATCGCCGGGTCGTCGCTCTGGTGAACGGTCTTGATGCGGAAATGCCGGTAGCGCGCCGGGTGCGGCAGGCCATCCACTGCGCAGACCATGCTGGCGACCGAATGGGTGCCCGAGATGTTGGAAATGTCGTAGCATTCCAGCATCCGCGGCACGTGCGGCAAGCCCAGGACACGCTGCAATTCCTCGAGGCCACGCCACGCGTCCGCCGCCCGCAGGTCCGGCGTGGCCACGACCCGCGCCCGCTGCATGACCACGCTGCGCAGCATCAGCCATGTATCGCGCAGGGCCGCCGCATCCTCGTATTGCTTGCCGACAGCCGCCTTCTCCATAGCCTCCCGCACTTCGTTCAGGAGCGCCGGGCTCTCGCCGCGCAGAAACGCGCACGCCTGTTCCACCCGCTCGGCGTAGGCCTCGGCCGTGACCCGGCCGACACAGGGCGCCGAACAGTACCTCACGATATCGTTGATGCAGTGCGTATGATCCTCAGGCCCGGGAATCCGCGACCGGCACTTGCGCAACCCGAACCGCTTCTCGACAAAGGCCATGGTCGTTCGCGTGGCCGCCGAGGACACGTAGGGCCCGAAATACGTGGCGTCATCCTCCCGCTTGAAGCGCACGGCCTTGAACTGGGGCCACGGCTCGTGCGGGTCGATCCTCAGCATGAGGAACCGCTTGTCGTCGCGGAAATCGACGTTGTAGCGGGGCTTGTAGTCCTTGATCAACTGGCTCTCGGTCAGCAGGGCCTCGGCCTCGTTGCGCAACACCAGGATGTCCAAGTCGTCGACGCTGCGGATCAGGCCGCGCAGTTTGGGATCGGCCTTGGCCCAGGTACTGGCGCGGAAATAGGATTGCACGCGCTTGCGCAGCGAGGCCGCCTTGCCGACGTACACGATCCGGCCCCGCCGGTCCCGCATCAGGTAGCAGCCGGGCTTATCCGGGAGCTCGTCCAGCTTCCGTCTCAGCTTGTCCGATAGCGTTGGCGTGAACATGGTTCAAGGCAGGCTAAAGCCCCACGGCGCGGCACGCCCACACGACCGCCGGCACCGTGGCGAGGCTGAGGAGCGTGGTGTAGAAGACGCCGCCCGCGCTGAGTTCGCCGTCGCCGCCGAACCGCTCGACGAACATGGGGCAACTGACGGCCACCGGCATGGCCGCGATCACGGCCGTCGTCATGAAAGCCACTTCCGGCATCCGCCAGCCGACCAGCCGCGTGCCGACGCCGAGGACGGCCAGCAGTACGGCCGGCGCCACGAGCAGGCGAGTGACGATCACCCCGACCAGCGCCCGATTATCCGCATCCGACGAACGAACGCGCGTCCCGAGCTGCGCGCCGGATACCAGCAACGACAGCGGGATTGTCAGGTCGCCCAGCATCCGCAATGCGCCGATCACCGTATCGCCGGCCGTCTTCAGCCCCGAGGCATTGGCGGTCTTTTCGCCGAGCGCCGCCGAACCGGGCCACGCCAACGCCACCGCGATGCCGGCGAACGTCGCCATCAGGCCCGCGTTGCCCAGCAGGCCGCGTAGCGCGTCGCGCCCCACCGGCCGGCCGTGCAGCATGCGCACGCCCTCCGTCCACAGCACAATCTGCGCTCCCACGTTGAGCAGCAGCACAAACGCGACGCCCTCCGCCCCATAGAGGCCGTCCGCGATCAGCAGCGGCAGGAACACCCAGTTCGGAATCGCCACAAGGAACACGAAGGTGCGACGGCTGGCCGGTTCGACGCGCGCGAGGCGCGCCCCCAACCGTCCAACCCAGGCGCCGCCGATGATCAGAAACACGGCTAACAACGGCACCCACCACCCGGTGCGCAGGGCGCCGGCCGTCACTGTCCGGAGCATCTGCGTGAAGACCAGGGCCGGGAACGCCAGTTCGACGACGAAGCGACTGAGGCCCGTCGCAACTTCCGGCCCGAGCCAGCCCCGGCGGCGGGCCAGCCAACCAGCCAACATGACCAGGAACATGATCCCGGTTTTCTGGAGAACAACCAATGCGGCGGGCATGAATGATCCCTATTGCGCTCTCGCCTCGATCGCCGCGCTGATCTTCGCCGCGATGACCGCCGGTGTCAGCCCATACTCTTCCATCAGGGTCGCCGGCGTCCCGTGCGGCACAAATTCCTTGGGCCAGCCGAAACGCAGCAGGCGCCCACCGTAACCCGCGTCCGTCAGGTGTTCGGTCACTGCCGACCCGAACCCGCCCGCCACGACGCCGTTCTCCACGGTCGCGACGACCTTGGCGAACCGGGCCTGCGCGTTCAGGAGTTCGCCGTCGAGCGGCGTGACGAAACGGGCGTTCACTACACCCACCGAGAGCCCCCCGGCCGCCAGGGCCTCGGCTGCGGCCAGGGCCAGCGGGACCATGTCGCCCAGCGCCCAGATCTGAACCTCCCAGCCCTCGCGCACCACTTCGGCCTTGCCCGGTGGAATCAGCTCCAGCCGGTCCGGCATGCGGAAATCCGGGCAGGACCCGCGCGGATACCGCATCACGACCGGCCGTTCCCACTGACAGGCCGAGTACAACAGGTTCGCCAGCTCGACGCCATCGCGCGGCTGCATGACGACCAGGTTCGGCACCGACCGCAACAGCGCAATATCGAAAACGCCGTGGTGCGTCGGCCCGTCGTCGCCCACGATGCCCGCCCGGTCCAGGCAGAGGATCACCGGCAGATTCTGCAGGCAGACGTCATGAATCACGCAGTCCACCGCGCGCTGCGCGAAGGTCGAATAGACGGCGAACACCGGCCGCAGCCCCTGCGCCGCCAGGCCGGCGGCGAAAATCACGGCGTGCTCCTCGCAGATGCCGACGTCGAAGAATCGATCGGGAAACCGCCTGGCAAACGGCGACAGCCCCGTGCCCGCCGGCATGGCGGCCGTGATACCCACAACCCGCTCGTCCTTCGCCGCCAGGGCTGCGAGAGTGTCGCCGAACACCTGCGAGTACGAGGGCGCGGCGGGCGTGCCCAGCAGCGTCCCGGTGTCAATATCGAAGCAGCCCGTGCCGTGCCACGCCTCGGGCCGCTGCTCAGCGAACGTATAGCCGCGTCCCTTCTGCGTGGAAACGTGCAGCAGGATCGGCCGGTCGTACTGCCGGGCGATCTCCAGCGCCTGCACGAGCCGCGGGATATCGTGGCCGTCGATCGGCCCGATGTAGCGCAACCCGAACTCCTCGAAGATAACGCTGTGCAGGAAGAAACTCTTGAGCGCCTCCTCGGTCCGGTAGTAGATGCGCCGCAAAAGGTTCGAGCGCCCGGACATCCGCGCCACGGCCTCCTCGATCCTGCCCTTCAGCCGGTTGTAACGGGGATTGGCCAACAGCTCGCCCAGGTATCGGGCCGTGGCGCCTACGTTGGCCGAGATCGACATCTCGTTATCGTTGAGGACCACGATCAGCCGTTTCGTCGTCGTCGCGATGTTGTTGAGCGCCTCGAACGTGATGCCGCACCCGAGCGCGCCATCGCCGACCACGGCGATCATGTGTTCGTGACTTCCCCGGCGGTCGCGGGCCGCGGCCATCCCGAGTGCCGCCGAAACGGCCGTCCCCGAATGCCCGGCGCCGAACGCGTCGTACGGGCTCTCGTCGCGCTTGAGAAAGCCGCAGAGCCCGCCGTGCTGCCGCAACGTGTCGAACCGGTCCTTGCGGCCCGTGAGAATCTTGTAGGTATAGGCCTGGTGGCTCACGTCGAAGATGATCTTGTCTTCCGGCGGATCGAATACCCGCAGCATGGCGATGGTGAGTTCGACGGCGCCCAGGTTCGCGGCGAGATGCCCGCCGGTGCGGCTAACGGTCCCGATGATCGTCTGGCGGACGTCAGCCGCCAGGGCGATCAGTTCGTCGGCCGCCAGGGCCTTTACGTCGGCCGGCAGATTCACTTTGTCGAGAATAGGCGTCATACTCTTCCTTCCGGCCGGCCCGCGGGCATACAACCGGTTCGTGAAGGATGGCATATTGGGAAAGCTTCATCAAGACAGCAGGCAGGAATCCAGATTCCTCGCCTGGACTTCCCGTTTCCTTGGCGTCATAATATTCAGCCGACGGCCCGGCTCGACGACACCACATTCCTTTGCGGCGACCCGAACGGCGACCACCAGGTCTGGCATTGGGATGATGTGTCGATGAACTTCATCCCTATTCGCCAACAAGCGTCGCCGCGGGTGGAGGATTGGCCGGAGATGGCGCGGCAAGCCGAGAAGGACGTGGAGCAGCGGATTGCCCATGCCAGTGACACCGCCGGAGTTTCGGAGGCCCGCCTCCAGGAACGTCTCGGTGACTCCATGCTCGTGGTTGCCGGCGGCGCTGGTCTCAGCCTGGGCTTGGATGAGGCGCATCTTATCGCCACCGTTTTGGAGCCGGGCGCCGTTGAAGACATGCTTGAGTGTAGCTTGGCCGTCGGTTTGGCCCAGCTAAAGGCTATCGCCCGGCGCGGAATCAAGGTTGTCCTCGGCGGCGGCGACATGGCGGACAAGAATGGCCCGATTTACTCGCCGGAAATGTTCGCTCACTTCATGCTGCCGCGGTGGAAAAAGCTGGGAACCTGTTGCCGCGAACTCGGTCTCCATTATGTGTGGCGTAGCGACGGCAACCTGTGGAATGTCTCCGACATGCTCTTCCTCGAAGCGGAGATGCCGGGCTTCGGGGAGGTTGACTTCGACGCCACGATGACCACCGCGCGGGTTCGGGTCCGCTACCCGAATCTGGTCATCTGGGCCAACCTGAGCGGCGATTTGCTTCGCCGCGGCACCGCCGAAGACGCATACCGGCACAGCATGGAACTGTTGGCGGCCAGCCAAGGCCGCAGGTACTTCCACGGGTGCAGCAATACGGTTCTGCCCGGCACGCCGCCCGAGAATGTGAAGGCGATGATGAAGGCGCGGGATGATTTCAGCCGCCAACTTGCAGGCTCATAGCCGCAGGGCTATGCGCCTGTTGCCGCCCACGAGCCAAAAAGGTTCTGCAATCGCCAATCGAACATGCTGGCGCAAAACCGAAGATGATGATGGAATTGCGAATGCCGAGAGGTACCTCAGACATCCCGCGCGTGCGTAGCCCGATGCCTGGGTGTCACAGCGACAGGAGACAAACCGATGCAGATCCGGGACCAGATCGAGTTTCACAATGTCGGGGAGCTGGCGCCAGTGGCGCATCCCAACGGATTGGCGCTGTACCGGTATAGCGGCGAGGCCATCTCGCACTTGAGCACGCTGGGGCAACACGCCGGGGCATGCTCGGATGGCGTGGAGCTCCGGTTTGTGACCGGCGCCAACTGGGTCAATCTCACGCTCTCGGCGCGCAGCCCCTATCCCTGGTCAAATGGGGCAAATGTGAACATCTTTCGCGGGGACATCCTGGTGGCGGACGCGTTCATTGCCGATGGGGCGACCCGGACGCTGAAACTCTCGGCCCCGCCGCTGCTGAGCCAGATGGGCCCCCGCGCCTTTGAGGACCGGCTATTCGTGCCGGACCTTTGGCGGGTTAGCGTCAGCGGCGCTACGATCATCTATCACGACATCACGACCGGCGGACAGCCCATTCGACCGCCGCGACCGGATGAAAAACCGGGCCTGCGCTGGCTTGCCTACGGCTCTTCAATCACCAATTCCGCCCCCGGCTATGTGCACCACGCGGCCCGCCATATCCGGGCCGATGTGTATAACAAGGGCCTGTGCGGGGCGTGCATCTGCGAGCCGGAGACCGGCCGTTTTCTCGCGAGCTGCGAGGACTGGGACTTCGCGACGTTGGAGCTCGGCGTCAACATGCGCGGATCGGTCTCGAACGAAGAGTTCGAGCAGCGGGCGCGCGGTATCGTCAGTGAACTGCGAAAGCACTCACCCTCAAAGCCGATCGTGCTCATTACAATCTTCCCGACTTCCGATGACTTCCTGGCCACGCCGGACCGGATGACGGAGATCAACGACGCATTCCGCGGCGTTCTCAGGCGGATTCATGCCGCGTCAAGCGACCCGAACCTGTACCTAATCGAAGGCGACAGGATCCTGACGAGTTACGCCGGCTTGTCTGCTGACCTCATTCACCCCAGCCCCGATGGCCATCAACTGATGGGCCATAACCTGGCTTCATGCCTGCGCGCCATACTAAACCCTTAGAGGGCGAAGAAAACGAGCAGACTGGTATCCAGAGCCGATCGGCGATTGCCGCCGGCAGCGTCAGACTGGATCGCGCAAAGCGTGTTCCGATGCGATCTTTGTCGAACACCGCGTCCGGAATTAATACCGGTGTCGCCTTCATCCAACGACGGCGACCAGCTCACGCATGGCGCTGGCCGGCAGACCGCGCAACGCATCGTCACGCCTGTCTTCCAGAATAAGGTCGATGGCGGCCGAGAGGCTTTTCAGGCACTCCCCTTTGGTCTTCCCCTGTCCATTGGCCCCTGGAATCTCGGGGCAATAGGCCACAAACCATGCGCCATCCCGCTCGACGATCGCCGTGAATTCATTGTGCATTATCCCACCGCGTTTCAACCACAAACGTACCATCGTCCCAGGCATCCCTCAATTTCATTCCTCAGCAGACGTTCCTCAGCAGACGCTCTGGCGAACCGGCGGCGCGTTAGCGACGCACGGTTCCGCCGGCTATTGGAGCATTCTGCTGCTACCGCACTCCCAGACCCCGCAAGTAACTTGCAACGTTTTCAAAGAAGGGTTGGCTCTTGAGCAGAGTTGGCCAGCTCTTTGCTGCGGACGCCGGGTTTGCCTTGGCATAGTCCAGCATGTGGCATAACACCTCGCCAAGTATCTCAGTGCGACCAGACTCCAAATCGCTCACGAGCTCGTCGACGGCACCACCTCTGATGCGGTGCCGCAACTCAAATACAGCAGCAGTCAAGAATACGGAGCACTGAGGAATGACTTGGTCAATGACATCCCCATATGTCTCCACGAGCCTTCTGCCCAATAGCCGCGCATAGTCCGCACGCCAGTCTGCCAGTCGGAGCTTGCGCCGCTTCAGCGAGGCGAACTGTTGGACATACGCTTCCGCGACGAACTTAATCCGGTAAGCTGCAACAAAATCGCGCGACGTTAGTTCGCCGTTGAATATGCGATCGAAGAAGCCCCCGTCGTCGGGACCTTGAAACATCCGTTGCGGGTTCTTCTTCGCGAGCTCCGGCAGTCTTCTGAACGTTGTCACATATGCCTGAGTGCCCTCTTTCAGTGGGATCACTCTGTTCTTGAGCAGACCAGCGCCACCAAGTTTCTGCTCGATCACAGTTCTCTCTCGCTCAGACAGCGACAGAACCTCGTCCTGCCTTCTCTCAAGATACCACCCGAGAGTGAGCACGGAGTGAGCGAGTTGGACAACCCTCGGATTATTCGACCGAAGGAAACTGCTTTCTACTCGGTTCTGGTTGTTCAGGTTTACGGCAACATTGCTCGCGAACTCTTTATCGCCCTGCGACGTGATGACCCTCACAGGAACGATTGTCTCAGGACGTAAGACGCCATCACTTTGCGCCTTGGCCAAGACCCTCAACGTCTGACCGCCGTTGACAACCTGCGCGTGCTCAAGCGTGAGTCGGCCGACAAACTGATCCCACTTTGCATCTATACAAAGAAACGTGCCTCGACGCTAGAATTTGTGGGCGAGTTCCGGCATGGGTAACTTCCCAAGTGTATGATAAAGCATGACTTCCAACACGGCGAACGAGCGATAGCCGTAGGCGCGTCTGGTGACCACGCGGCATTTGTTGTTCAGCCCTT
>CAITUY010000139.1 GCA_903895695.1 uncultured bacterium | reverse complement strand
TCAGACCGTGCTCGTGGGCGCCGGGAATGACGTCTGGGCGACGCCCGAAATCATCAAGTTCTGGAAGGAACTCCTGCCCAATGCCGGCTGGGTGCGCTACTGCCACATGGCCGTGGACTCGCTGGGGAGTGAAAAAGGAGAGATCGACCTCCAAGCTTACTGCATCACGTTCCGCTACATGGCAGATGCATTCGCCGGAAAATACTCCTGCATGGGATGGAAGAAGCCCGATCATTCCGGCGGGATACTCTATCTTCGGGCCGGAGGCCCGGCGAACATGCGCCTGCCGCTGGATATGGCCAGAATCATGCCGGCCATGTCCGTCATCGGTGGCTGGCGTGGATTCGGGCGTGCCGGCCTTGACTACTGGCCGGTGCTGGCCAATGAAAAGGCGGCGGTCGGACGTGCGGCCGGCGTCATCCACGGGCGATACCCAGAGAGTTTCTGGCGCCAGCTCGAGATGCAGATCGAGGCCTACAGCACACCCGGCCCCGATGGCGCACTGATGACAGGCCAGCTTGAGTTAACACGAGAGGGTTTGCAGGAGGCGGAAGCCCGGATTCTGCTGGAAAGTTCGATTGACTCGAAAAAGGTGAGTGGCGCTCTGACCCAGAAATGCCAGACCGTGCTGGACGATCATGCCCGGGGGATTCTGCCTGTGATGGAAGTGGAAGGCGTGGCAGGTTACGGACAGGACCGCTACGCCCGCGCAAACGAGAAGTATGCTGCCTGGCTGGACGGATTCAACAACAACGGGTACCACCTTGACGAGGCCGGCATCTTCCGCCGCCAGTATATGGCGAGCGGCTGGCAGGAACGTTCGATGAGACTGTTTGACATGGCCGGCGAAATCAGCGGCGGAAAATAACTCCAGCGGGAGAAAGGGAATCGTGACAAACATGCGTTTTGTAATTGGTGTTGCGGGGCTGATGATGTTTACCGGATACGCCTTCGGGCAGGGTGCGCAGGCCAAACCAGCCCCGGATGCAGAGGTCACCATCAAGGGCGTGCTGATGACGGAAGTGTCCTGCAACCCCAAACCATTGCCGGGCGCGGAACAAACGGTGGTGTTTTTCGCCGTGGAAGGAACCCCGGAGGTGGCTGCCACTGTTGATGCCATCCTGAAGGAGTTTTACCCCGGCGAAACCCTCAGCCCGGAACAGGCACGAAAGATCAACGAGGCCTTCGAGCAGCGGCTGAAGTACTATGTCACGCCCTGCGAGTTCACTTCCAAGAAGGAAAACCGGCCTGTGTATCGCAACCCGGCCAAGGCGGTGACCGGCGTCCTTTCCGAGCGCGATGGGAAGAAGTGGATCACGCCCAGCAAGATCGTGCCGGCTTTTCTAAAATATCCCGACAAGTTGCTGGCACCCGACAAACCTGTGGCGCCGGCCGGCAAAACGCCGCTCATGCTGAAGATTACCGACACCCTGGCCCTCAAGTGCATACTGCTGCCAGCCGGGAGATTCTACGAGCGTGTACCGTTTTACTGGGTCTATGCCTACGATGGCGCGGAGATGCGTTACCAGGACGACTACCCGCGCATCGTGACGCTGACCAAGCCCTTCTACCTGGCCGAGATCCCCGTGACTCAGGAGATGTACGAGATTGTCATGGGCAACAACCCCAGCGCTCAGAAGGGCCCGCAACTCCCCGTCACCGGGGTCCCCAGTACCGAGATCACGAAGTTTTGCAAGATCCTGTCGGAGAAGAACGGCCACACCGTCCGCTTACCCACGGCGGCCGAGCACGAGTACGCCTGCCGCATGGGCACCTCGACACCGCCGGGCAACGACGCGGCGCACAAAGACGAACTCAGCGTGGGCCCGAAAGGCACGCTCCTGCCGGTTAAATCAGCGAAGCCCAATGCCTGGGGGCTGTACGATCTGATCAGTTCCGCCTGGGAGATCACAGGCAGCAAACTGACGTTCGTCCGTACGGACCAGACGGACCCGTTCGACCCCGGCAGCGATGTCAATAAATGGGGCTCCCACGCCGGCATAGGCCTCAACCATGTCTCTTGGTCCACCAGCCGCGAGGGCGTGAGCGACGGGACCGGAACCGGTTACTACCTCTCGAAATTCCGCGTGGCTGTCGAGGCCACACCGGAGGAGATCGCGGAGTTTGCAAAAGCGAAAGCAGAAGGGAAATGAAAGCGGGAGAGTCGACCTATGAAGACGTTCAATATGCTTGCCGTACTGTTCAGCGCGGTCGCATTGACGGCCGGTGGCAGAGCTACGGGCGAAACCGCGCCAACGGTTGCATCCGGTGATTGGGTTGTGGCC
>CAITUY010000138.1 GCA_903895695.1 uncultured bacterium | reverse complement strand
TCTGCCCGCCATCCCCTGCAAATGCCCTCTTTCACCTCGCCCCGCTCTCCGCCAGCCGCACCGTAGCTATTCCGCTCCGTTCCGCGGCGACAGTTCCCGCCCACGCACTCACCAAGCTCTCTCACAGCGCAACCGGCTCGGCCTTCCTCCTGACGTTCAATGCGGCCCAGAAGTCGGCCCAACTGGTCGATGAGCGCACCAAGGCCGTGCACTTTGCCCGGATGAACATGGAAAAGTTGCTCACGAACGCGTTCATCAATCCCGCACTGAGCATCGGCAACCATCCGAACTGGATGACCGACTACGACGTTGCCGAGAGTGTCACGTCGACCTATTCGTCGGGTTACTCCGTTTCGGCGAGCGCCTACACGACCGCCCGGATCGTGGTGATGAGCAACTGGTGGTTCAATAAGCGGGCGGGGAAGACGAATACCGTGATCATGTCCACTGCCATCTCAAGCGGGTTCCAGTACTGATGAAAGCCGCCGGATCCAGCGCTTGGCGTCGCGGCTTCACCATGGTGGAGAGCATGATCTCGCTGGCGGTGTCCGTGTTCCTCCTGGCGGGTCTGCTGAACGTCTACATCCTCTGTAACCGGCTTTGGCACGTGACTTCGTTGGACATCTCCACGGTCCGCGAGGGGAATCACTGCCTGGAGCAGATGATCTATGGTGTCGGAACCGGGATGGGACTGCGGGGCGCTTATTGGGTTACGAACATGGGCACGTCTACGAACTGGCAGCTCCGGAGCAGCAACTATTACGAGCAGATTGACTACCAGTATTACCCCACCCGCAGGACGGTGGTGTTTTCCAACGCCACCCGGTCGCTGGTGATTGGCACGAACATCGTGTCGTCGCAGGTTACGGTGTCCAACGGCGTGACCATCGTGCTGACTTTGCAGCAGTCGGACGGCCCGTTTCCGGACGGCAACGTGATGAGTACATATGTGAGATTGCGCGCGCCCAAGACGCAATGACGAGGCCGGTCGCTATGGCGGCCCGAAGGATGACAGATATGGCGTTCACTTGTCAGCACAAGCGAGATAAGAACGGCTTCGTTCTTGTGACCGCCATGATTCTCGCCGGGATCGCCGCGATGCTGGTGTTCGGCCTGCAAAACGAGAGCCTGACCCAGGTGAAGATCACCGCCCGGCAGGAAGCCCTGGAAGAAGCGCTATTCGTGGCGGAAGGCGGGTGCGCGCTCTGCCTGTCGCACGTCATGGCCGGCAACTCGATCCCGGCCAGTATCAACGGCACCCTCGGCGAGGGCACGTACACCGCCAGTGTCTGCGTGCAAGGGAATACGGCGCAGTTGAACTACACGCTTTGTTCCACCGGCCTGGTGCGGGGCGTGCGCCGCGTCGTGACCATGGACTATGTGCGGTCGCGCAGCTGGGCCGAGTTCGCTCTCTGGTACGATCACTACAATGGCACAATCAACTTTGTGACCGGCGACAATTTCAGGGGCAAAGTCCATGCCAACGATTATATCTACATCTCAGGGTCTCCGGTCTTTCAGCAGATCCTGACATCCGCCAAGACGACGTGGGGTGCCGGCCCCGGATCCGGGGTCTTCAGCAACGGTTACACTCTCGGCGTGAATCCAATGGTCATGTCGACGGTCAATTTTACCAATGCCGCCTCGACGCAGGACTGCCTGAAGGTCCTGGCCAGCCTGGTCGTGACCGGGGCAACGACCATCTCGATGGCGGACACGAATTTCTTCATCTCGAACGCCGCGCGCGGCTGGACCAACTATAACTGGGGTGCGTCCCATGCGGCGACCATGACCAACGGGGAGGTGTACGTGGCCACCTCGGGAACGCAGACAGGGAGCCTGAATATTGCCGGAACCCTCAACGGGCGTTTAACGATCGTCACCGACGGCACTATCAACATCACCAACCACATCCGCTACGCCGACAACCCGCAGACGAACGCCGCCTCGAATGACGCTTTGGGGTTGATTACGCAATCGGACATCATCGTCGCGACGAATTGTCCCGCGAATTTGGACATCTATGCGCACATGATTGCCACGGGCGCCGCGACGGGGTCGACCAACGACGGCATGTTTACCGTAGCGAATTATGACACGCGTCCGCAGTCGAGTTGCTCCAATCTCAACGTTTACGGGGGAATCGTGGAGTACTACCGCGGTCCGGTGGGTACATCGGGCGGGTCTGGTACCGGGTATCTGAAGAATTACATTTTCGATACGCGTTTCAAGAACAACCCGCCGCCGAACTATCCTGCCGTGGGCGATCAGTTCTACTGGGGCGGATGGAGGGATTCGCCGTGAAGGTCGTGCGACGGCAGCAGGAAGAGCCGACCTTGGATTCGAAAGACTGGCAGTGGTTGGTCTGGGGCGTCATCGGTGCGGCGGTCGTGTGCCTGATCGTGGGCTGGGTGGCGACCCGGGCTGGCGCCTCATCACGGCCGGCGCCGGTGGCATCGGCTGCGGCCGCCCCGATACCGCCGGCGCCGCTTCCGGCGGCCGAAGAGGCCGCAGTCTCGCCCGTGCAGGGCGACCGACCGGCCGACCCCGCG
Source organism: uncultured bacterium (assembly GCA_903895695.1). Taxonomy (GTDB): domain Bacteria; phylum Verrucomicrobiota; class Kiritimatiellia; order CAIKKV01; family CAITUY01; genus CAITUY01. Next base: position 10,405 of record CAITUY010000138.1, on the reverse strand, counting down.
GAACGGGCAATTCCGCACTACGAAGCTGTCCGGATGACGGTTGAAAACCTCCGGGAGCACGCGCGCCGTGATCCCAACGCCCCGGACGTGCTGTCCGAGGCGCGGATCAAGGCCATTCAGGCCAGGGGCGCCGTGATCAATTAGGAACACCCCATTGAGTTGCCGCAGTTGTGGCACCGGAAACAGGCACCGTTGCGGGTGGTGATGTGGCCGCACCGGTCGCACGCCGGGGCGTCGGACGAGAAGTGCGTGAACTGCGCGTCCACGCGATTTGGATCGGCTTCGCCGGCGGCCGCTGCAGCCGCGGGGGCCGTCCTGACGGCCGCTGCCGGGGCGAGGTTGTCCTTCACGATCCCGTTCGGGAACGTCAGGTTCAGCCAGCGGAAGATATAGTCCACCAGCGACTCCGCAAACCGGATCTCCGGGTTGCTCGTATGGCCGCTCGGCTCGAACCGGCTGTACGAGAACTTGCTCACCAGGGCCTGGAGCGGGACGCCGTACTGCAGGCACAACGAGATCGCCGTCCCAAAGGCGTCCATGATCCCGCCGACGGTACTGCCTTCCTTGGCCATGGTGATGAACAACTCGCCCGGCTTGCCATCCTCATACAGGCCCACGGTCAGGTAGCCTTCGTGGCCGCCGACATCGAACTTGTGGGTCACCGAGAGGCGCGTGGCGGCCATGCGCGCGCGGAACGGGCGGCCTGGAGCCGCGACGGGCTTCTCCGCCCCGCCGGTCGTCTCCGACTTGCTTGTGTTCAGCGGTTGTGTGCGCTTGGAACCGTCGCGGTAGATGGCGACAGCCTTGAGGCCCATCTTCCAGCCGTCCATGTAGGCCTGCATGACATCCTCGACCGTTGCCTCCGTGGGCATGTTGATCGTCTTACTGATCGCGCCGGAGAGGAACGGCTGCACGGCCGCCATCATGCTTACGTGGGCCTGGTATGAGATGGACCGCACGCCTTTCTTGGCCTTGAACGCGCAGTCGAACACGGGAAGATGCTCGGGCTTCAGACCAGGCGCCCCTTCGATGGTTTCTTCCGCGTCGACAAACTTCAGGATGCCTTCGATCTCGCCGTTGTAACCGAGCCGGCGCAGGCCGGACTCCAGCGTCCGGTTGACGATCTTCATCAGGCCGCCGCCGGCGAGTTGCTTGTACTTGATGAGCGCGATATCCGGCTCAACGCCGGTCGTGTCGCAGTCCATCATGAAGCCGATCGTCCCCGTCGGCGCCAGGAGCGTGACCTGGGCATTGCGGAACCCGTGGAGCGTCCCGTCGCGCTCCACCTGCGCCCAGATGGCCTTGGCGGCCTCTATCAGGGTGGGCGGACAGCAGCCAGGGTCGATCTGCGCCACGGCATCGGCATGCTTGCGGATCACGTTCAACATGCTGTCACGGTTCTTCTCGAACTCGGTGAACGCCCCGCGCGCGGCGGCCAGTTCGGCGGATGCCGTGTAGGCGTAGCCGGTCATGAGGGCGGTCACGGCCCCGGCGAACGCCCGGCCCTTGCTGCCGTCGTACGGCAGCCCGAGGCTCATCAGCACGGCGCCGAGATTCGCGTAGCCCAGCCCCAGGGGGCGGAACAGGTGCGAGTTCAGCGCGATGCGGTCCGTCGGGTAGCTGGCGCTGTCTACCAGGATTTCCTGCGCGATGATGAATACCCGCACGGCATGCCGAAAGCGCTCCAAGTCGATCGCGCCGTTCGCGTCCATGAATTTCATCAGGTTCAGCGAAGCCAGATTGCAGGCGCTGTCATCGACGAACATGTATTCCGAGCACGGGTTGCTGGCGTTGATGCGCCCGCTGTTGATGCAGGTGTGCCACCGGTTGATCGTGGTATCGTACTGGACGCCGGGGTCGCCGCACAGGTGCGTGCCTTCGGCGATCAGGCGCATCAGCTCGCGCGCCTTGTAAGTGTCGACGGTATCGCCCGTGGTCACGGCCCGCGTCTGCCAGTCGCCGTCCTCCTCGACGGCCTTCATGAATTCGTCGGTCAGGCGCACTGACAGGTTGGCGTTCTGGAACATCACCGAGGAATAGGCTTCGCCGCCGAATGAGCCGTCATAGCCCTGGGTGATGAGCGCCCAGGCTTTCTTCTCTTCCTGCGTCTTGCAGGTAATGAAGTCGCGAATGTCGGGGTGCGTGATCTTGAGGCTCTGCATCTTGGCCGCGCGCCGCGTCTTGCCGCCGGACTTGATCACGGCCGCCACCTGGTCGAAGACGCGCATGAAGCTGAGAGGCCCGGACGGCGTGCCGCCGCCCGACAGCTTCTCGCGGCTGCTGCGCAGGGTGCTGAGGTCGGTCCCCGTGCCGGAGCCATACTTGAAGAGCATGGCCTCGGTCCCGGCCAGCCGCATGATATCCTCCATCGTGTCGTCGACCGCCTGGATGAAGCAGGCCGACGCCTGCGGATGCTTGTAGGAGTCGCGCGACATCGTGATCTTGCCGGCTTCAGGATTCCAGTAGTAGCTCGAACGGCTGTCAGACGTTACGCCGTAGGCGGCGTGCAGGCCGACGTTGAACCACACGGGGCTGTTGAACGATCCGTACTGGTTCACGCAGAGCCAGGCCAGCTCGGTGCAGAAGCTTTCCGCGTCCTGGGGCGTGGCGAAGTACCCGTCCTTGCGGCCCCAATCGGTGATCGTATGCGCCACGCGATCGACGAGCTGGCGCACGGAGTTCTCCCGAAACTGGGTCTTTTGGCCGCCATAGAAGTACTTGGAGGCCACGATATTGGTGGCCAGCATGGACCACGACTTGGGCACTTCAACGTTGTCCTGAACGAAGATGACCGCACCCTTGTCGTCGGTAATCGACGCCTGGCGCAGGTCCCATTCGATGCCGTCGTAAGGCCCTTCGGTCCCGGCCGTGAACACCCGGTCAACCGTCAGTCCCTTGCCAGAGGGCGGAGAGGAGCGGCGGGCTGGTGCCCGGCGGGAACCTTCGGAGGCGTGGGTGCGTTCGCGAGCGGTCGCGGCTCCCGGCTTCCTGGTCGTTTCTACTGTCGTATCCGGTGACTCGCTCATGATATGTTCTCTTTCTCCCCCATCCACTTGCATTGTAACAGCTTACCGCAATCATGTAACACTAAATGTGCTACCATGCTCCGCTAAATGTCCACTGTTACCACTACCTGTAGTGGTGCCGCAATGAGAAACGGCGAAAATTTTCCGATTTTTTTGTGGACGGCGGTAATGCCAGGCAAAAATGATTGTAACTTGTTTGTAATAATCAATTTACGAACATACCAAGATGGCCCTGCATTATTTCGGAAGGCAGGCGGGGCATCCGGCCGCCGTCTGGATGAAGGCGCTGGCGTTGCGCCTCCTTCTACCCGATTCCTCAACGGTCGCGGGATTTCTTTCGGTGAAAAGTCGGACCGTCGTCGCGGTGCTGGTGTTCGCGGTTGGCAGGGCGCGCGCGTGCCTTGGGTTCCAGGAAGATCGGGGCGCCCTCCAGTCCGAAGTGGCGGCGCAAGGTGTGGATCAGATACTCCTCATAGGCGGCAGGAAGGCGGTCCGGGTCGTTGACGAACAGGCCGATGCGGATTGGTTTGGTGCCGGTCTGAGTCGCATAGTAGATCTTGAAGCGCTTGCCCTTGACCATCGGGGGCTGAACGCGGTCGACCGCGTCCAGGATCGCCCGGTTCAGGACGCCCGTGGACAGCTGGGTCTGCACCTGGGCCGCGACATGGTCGATCGTCTCCAGGCTGCGTTTGATATTGAAGCCGTCCTGCGCGGAAACGAAAACCAGCGGGACCCATTGCAGGAACGGCAGGGCATGGCCCATGGCCTCCGTGTACTGCTTCTGGGTGGAGTGTCCCATCAGGTCCCATTTGTTGACGACGATGACGCACCCTTTACGCTCGCGCAGAATCATGTCCACGATCGTCTTGTCCTGCGCGCTCGGGCCGAGCGCCGCGTCGAGCATGAGCACGACGACGTCGGCGCGCTGGATGCTGCGTTCCGTGCGCATGACGCTGAAGCGCTCGACCGTGTCGTCCACCTTGGTCAGGCGGCGCAGGCCGGCGGTGTCGGTGAGCAGGTAGTGGCGGGCCGTGGGGCCGCTGCCGATGGCAAAAGGAATGTCCACGCTGTCGCGCGTGGTGCCGGGCACCTCGGAGACGATCATGCGCGGACTGCGAATAAGGCGGTTGATGAAGGACGATTTGCCGACGTTGGGCCGGCCGACGATGGTGACCTTGAGGGGCACCGTCTCGACGGCCGGCACCACGGTGGGCAACTGCTTCGCGACGTCGATCATGAGGTCGTCGATGCCGCGGTTATGCATGGCGGATACGGGGTACACCGGGAAGCCCAATCGCTCGAACGCGAATGCGAAATCGTCGCGCCGGGCTTCATCGCACTTGTTGGCGGCGATGACGGTCGGGAGCCCGCGGCGATGGAGCAACCGGGCGACATCCTCGTCGAGCGACGAGACGCCGGCCTCGGCATCGACCACGAGGAGCACGAAGGTCGCCGTGTCGATGGCCAGTTCGGCTTGGCGCCGCGTTTCGGCTTCGATCGTGGTGTCGGCGCCCGGGCCCCCGAATTCGGTCAGGCCGCCGGTATCGACCAGCTCGAACGCCTTGTTGTCCCACTCGCCCTGCGCGATGTGGCGATCGCGCGTGACGCCGCACTGCTCGTGGACGATGGCCAGCCGGCGGCCGAGGATACGGTTGAACAGCGCCGATTTGCCCACGTTGGGGCGACCGACGAGAGCGACCAGGGGCAGGCGGCCGGGTTCAGACGGGATGGGGTTTGTCGTGGGCATGCGGTTTCTCCAACTGGCGGACGCCGTCAATGACGTACTGGACGGCCGAGAGCAGGGTGCAGCCGGCCGCCAGGCCGAGGACCCACGTAAACCCAAGAGTGGGTGCGCTTCCGAGAACCCAGACGATCAGGCCCATCTGGAAAAAGGTGGCCAGTTTGCCGCTGACGCGGGGACGGACTTCAGTGTGGCCGCAATGGATATGGATGAGCACCGAACCGCTGATGAGCAGCACGTCGCGTGAAACGACCAGGAGGACGTACCAGATCGGCAGGTGAGGCTGGAACGTGTGGCTCCATGGGCCGGTCAGCAGGATGAGGGCGGACAGCAGAAGTGATTTGTCCGCGATCGGGTCGAGCAAGGTGCCGAGCCGGGTGCGTTCATTGCGCGAGCGGGCAAAGTAACCGTCAAGCGCGTCGGCCAGGCTGGTCGCGACGAACACCACCAAGGCGGCCCAGCGCAGCCACTCGTCGGGTATCCCGTCGTTAGCACTCGCAATGTAGTAGATCGTAAGCAGTATGAAGACGGGAATCATCATGATCCGTGCGATCGTGATGCGGTTCGCCAGCGTGAGGCGCGTGGGGCTCCAGTGTGATGTGACGGCTTCCATACAGGGCAGCAAGCATACGGCAAGCCAGCCTTTCTTACAAGGGCGGCGCACGACGGCAAAACCACTGGACACGGCGCTATCGTGCGCTAGCATCTTGGCCCTGCATCGTAGGTTGCGGGCGCGGCCCGCTTCGGAGGATACGCACATGAGCCGTTCTGCATTGGATAATCGTAAATTAAAGGGCTTGCAGCCGTCTTTCGGCCTGTGGAAACAGTACCGGCCGGAAACGGCGCGTTACGCGTTCAAAGCCACGGCGGCAAAGGATGCGCGGCGTTGGCAGACCGTTACGCGTGCCGCGTTGGCACGGCAGATCGGACTGGATGCGCTGCCGTCGGCCCCGCTGGCGCCCCGCCGGCTGGAGGTGGTGGACAAGGGGGACTACCTGCGCGAGAAGATTTTGCTGCGGACGGGGCCCCACACCCTGATGCCCGTCTACATGCTTGTTCCGAAGCGGGCCAGGCGGCCGCTGCCCATGGTCGTGGCGTTTCACGGGCACGGATACGGCGTGAAGGATATCGTGGGCCTGTGGGAAGACGGCTCGGAGCGCGACACGCCGGACGGCTATCACAAGGATTTCGCGGTTGCGCTGTGCCGGGCGGGATTCGCGGTGGCAGCCCCGGAGATTTCGTGTTTCGGCGAACGCCAGACTGACTTCTCGTACCTGGACACAAGGTTGGGGCAACCGGTGCCGAGCACCTGCACGCATGCCGCCATGCTCGCGTTTCACCTGGGACTCTCCGTACTCGGCTTGCGTATGCACGACGGGCTGCGCCTGCTCGATTACCTGGAGACGCGAAAGGACATCGACGCCGGACGCGTGGGGGCCATGGGGATTTCGGGCGGCGGCATGCACACGTTCTACTCCACATGCCTGGATCCGCGCATCAAGGTGTGCGTGGTCAGCGGGTATTTTTCTTCGTTCCAGGGAAGCCTGCTCGCCATGCATCACTGCGCGTGCAACTTCGTGCCTGGCCTGGCGCAGTTCGGCGAGATGCACGATCTGGTCGGCCTGATTGCACCCCGCCCCATGCTGGTGGAAGCGGCCAGCCGTGATTCGATATTTCCGCTGCGCGAAGTCAAGAAAGGCGTGGCCCGGGCGCGGCAGGTTTACAACGTATTCGGCGCGCGCGACCGGGTCGCGACTGATTACTTCGAGGGCCGCCATGAGATCAGCGGCCGCAAAGCGTACGCGTTTCTGCAGGACCAACTGGGCGCCTGAGTCGGAGCGCGTCACGAGTAGGCATAAGAACGGGAGCAAGGTATGACCATCCAAAGCACCGACACGGTCGCCAGATCGTCCTCAAGCCGGGGGACAAACGCTAGCTTGCGCGCCATGTGGGCCGGCTGGCTTACCGTCAGCGCCATTCTGGCCGCAGCATCCGGCCCGGCTGCGCCGGCGACGGACGTCCGAATCAAGGTCCGTGACGAAGCGATCGTGGCCCAGGGGACCTTTGCGTCGAACAGCCTGTGGGGCGTGTTCCAGTTTCCGCTGCTGGCAACGGCCGATGACGGCTCGGTGCGGGCCACTTTCAGCGTGCAGAAAGATTCGGTCCGTTCGGACCAGTTTGGCAATCCCGTCTTCCGTTACGACCCTCGATCGAATGTCTGGTCGCGCGCGCCCCAGGCAGACGAACGGCTGTTTGGCGCCGTAACGCTGACCAATGGCGAGCGGCTTGTCAGCCGTTATGTCGTGGGCGTCGAGGCCCGCCGTCTGCAGTTGCCGAAGAAGGGCGACGTGGCAGCCAACTGGCGGAACACTGTTCACTATGATGCGCGGTCGATAGCCGCGCAGCAGCCTCATTGGTGGTTCTTGGACCGGCAGCGGAAGGGGGAGACGACATGGACCCAGGAGCAGCCGCTGGTGAATATCCCGGGCGAGTCGCGGTGTGTGCGAGAAGGGATCCTCATGTATCCGCACTTTCTTCACATGCTGGCCATACCCGGCGAAGCGCCGGCCTCCCGCACGGCGCTGGTCGGCGTCACCATGGATCGCCGCTATACGGATGCGGCGTGCACGAACCTGGAATCGTACAACCCGATCCAAGTCATGGAATCGACCGACGACGGCAGGTCCTGGAATTGGGTGGGCGGGATTCCCTTTCAGGCGGACACTTCCGTCGATCCGAACTGGCAGAAGGTGCGGATGGGGTTCAGCGAGCCGTGGCTGGACGTGATGCCCGACAAGTCGTGGGTGTGCGCCGTGCGCAGCACGTTCGAACGATCGATCGGCCCGCTCTATCTGGCGCGTTCGGTGGATCGCGGCCGCACCTGGAGCAGGCCGGTTGTCGTGGCCGATCACGGGGTGAAGCCCAAACTCCTGACGCTGAAGAACGGGGTGACCGTTCTGTCTTACGGCCGGCCGGGAGTCAGTCTGCTCGTAACCCGCGATCCATCCGGTTTGCAGTGGCAGAAGCCGTACGTGATCCTGCCGGATGTCGGCGGGGACAGCCGCGATCATTCCTGCGGCTACACGTCGCTCTGCCCCTTGGGCGACAACGAGTTCATGGTGGTCTATTCGGACTTCGACCGCAATAATGCGACCGGCTATCGCTGCAAAACCATCGTGTCCAAGCGCATCGTGGTGGAGTAGCGGCGGGGAAGTTCCAGCCTGGCTGTCGAGTTGCCGTGACCGCGGTTCGCGAAGCTCCGCAAATCATTTCATGCCATGAAATGATCTATTTCACGTCATGAACGAACTCAAGCCCTGGTCATTTCATCGGAAGCTTCAGACGGCACTCCTTGTGCTGCCAGTCTGTGTGGTCACGGGTGTGCGCCAGACGGGCAAGACCACTCCAACGCAAAGGGTCCGGCAGGCCTGCACCTGTGAAGCACAGAACCTCGCTTGTTCCTGGCGTGGTATTGTACTCCGGCAAAGCGCGACCGCTGGATGGCGACGAGGCCGCGTTGCCATGGGACTGGATGGTCCCCAAGGCGGGGTAGGTGCGAAAGTCATGGACACTGCCATCCCCTGTGCTACAGTAATGATATAAATAACTAGTCATTTATGGTTAACGACAGTCGGTGGCGAGAACGGAGGATGAAGTATGGGGTACAGGCAGATCCTGGAGGCCAATCCTGAGACTGTCCAGGAACTCGAGCTATCCGCCGCTCGCCGGCTTGAGGAGGCGATGGAACTCTTCGTCGCGCGGAGACACCATGCGGCCATCTACATTGCCGGCCTGTCGGCTGAGATGTACCTGAAAACAGCGTGCTTCTTTCTCGGTGGCGCGACTCCTTGGACCAGAACCGACACCTTGTTGACTGCCGTGCGTCCTGGACGGTACCGGCCGCCGTTCCGAGCTGATTTCGAATCTGGACACGGCATTTGGTTTTGGTCACAAGAGCTTGTCGCCCGACGACGGAGACGGCGGCTGGGAGGGCCGCCGAACCGCTTTTTGCAGGTCGCTGCGGTCTTGTACATGGACTGGTACGTCGGAATGCGGTATCGTCCTGGCATGGCGAACGCAGAGGAGGCAGCCCGTTTCGTCACTCAAGTGGAGTGGCTGGCAAACAACCACGCATTACTGAGGAACTAGGTCATGCCGATAAAGCAGAGAGGTCTCGACAGACGCGACGTGGGATCAGAAGCCGAACTGCGCAATGCTTTGCAGGCGGAGTTTGCCCACCCACAGCAGACTGGCGAGCCCGAGATCATCATCGAGCAGTCAAGTCCTGGCACGACGCACTTGTACGTGATCTGGTCCCGCTGGGATGACTTGGAGCAGGTTGTACGGTCAAGGATAGTCCTCGATGCGTTTGCGGCGGCGCGAGGCGAGGCCGAGGCGCTTCAGGTTACCATCTCAATGGGCCTAACGCCGGCCGAGGCCGTGCGCTTGGGAATCGGTTGAACGCTCGCGTCGATTGCCAGCGACTTGTTCCAGTCGAGCGTATCGCGCAAGAACCCTGGGCAACCGTTCTACGACGACATCCATCAGGCGCGGGGCATCGTTGAGTTGCAGACCAACCGCAAGACTCTCTGTGACCGTCCCGGATTCGAATAGCGAGCGAATCTGACGGTCGACACGGTTTTGCTCGAAACGACTCTTGATGCTCAGGGTGAGGGTCGCCTGGTAGCGCATTTCGTTCCTCCATGCCGACGGATTACTTCTTTCGGTTCGCAACGTGTTTCGGGTGAGCGTCCATCGTGGATGGCGGTCGCCGCGATTCCTGAACGATACCACAGTACGAACGCGATGAATACTATAGTCTGACGACGACCGGACATGATTGTGGGATTGTATGAGGCGTGTCACAAGTCCCCGAGCCCGCTGAACTGCGACTCTCTCTTGCGAAGGTGCTTCGCGACTTGCGTGTGAAACGTGGCTTCAGCCAAGAGGAGCTGGGCTTTCGGTGTGGACTGCATCGCACGTACATCAGTCTCGTTGAACGGTCACAGAAATCGCTGACCGTGGATTCCTTGACAGGCATTGCCACCGCTTTGGGCACAATGCCTTCTGAACTGTTGCGGCTGGCCGAATCTCATGCCCGGCCATACTGACATGACGTCCGGTGCGTCCAGGTCCGCTGACAAGCGCCGTGGGGCCAGAACGATACACCCTGAACGGTCGCCGCTGACTTCCGTTCAGATTCGCGAACTTGACCAAGCCTTGATTGACGCTTTTTAAACGATCCGTGAGCTACGCGAACGGACGCCAGTCGCTCGATGCATCCAGTTTCCTCCACTCCCATCGCTATTCGGCGAATCCATCGTAATCGTAGCAGCCCCAATCCTCTTTGGCCGGGAATGGCGCGGCGAATACGGGGGAAGACAGTGCGATGTGGTGTTGCGTGATGTGGCTAAGCATTCGACATTACGTGTCGAGGTTAAGGCACGGGGAAGCATGCTTTCCAAGAACTGAAAGAGAAGGATCTACGAGCCGATATCCTCCCGAATCCTTAGCGAAGCGGGGAGAGTTGCGCCGAAGGGTTAGAAAAGGGCTTGACTGTAATAACCTATTGGGTTATAAGTATCCGCATGAAGGCGCACTACCGGAAACGCAAGACACGCTATGAGTTTGAGCTGAC
>CAITUY010000137.1 GCA_903895695.1 uncultured bacterium | reverse complement strand
CAACCTGACCACGAAGAACGTCCAGACCAGCCAGCTGCTGGCTAGTTTGACCGGCCTGTCCCTTGGCACCAGCGGCAACGGCGGCGTCTCCAGCAACTATAACGCCATCAGCCTGACGGGTTCGTCGGTCAGTGTCACCCCTGCCGCGCTGACTTTGAGCGGCACGCAGGTCTACAACGGCACCACGGTTTTCGCCGGAGCCAACCTGACGGCGATGGGGGTGAACGGCGAAACCTTCACGGTGACGGGCGCGGGCGCCTCGGGCGACCTGAGCACCAAGAACGTGCAAACCGGGCAGGCCCTGGCCAGCGTGGGTGGGCTGGCCCTGGGCAGCAGTAGCAACGGCGGATTGGCCGGCAATTACAGCGCCCTGGCGACGGCGGGCTCGTCCGTGAGTGTCACGCCGGCCACCCTGACCTTGAGTGGCACGCAAGTCTACAACGGCACGACCGCCTTCGCGGGCAGCAACTTGACGGCGACGGGCGTAAACGGCGAAACCTTTACGGTGACCGGCGCTGGCGCTTCCGGCAACTTGAGCGTGAAGGACGTCCTGACCGGGCAGGCCCTGGCCAGTTTGACCGGGCTGGCTTTGGGCAGCGGCAATACGGGTGCCGCCGTGTCGAGCAACTACAACATCCTGACCGTGACCGCCTCGTCGGTGAGCGTGACGCCGGCTCCGCTCACGATTGCAGCCGACGATAAATCGCGCGCTCTCAATGTGGCCAATCCGACTCTGACGGCGACCTACTCCGGCCTCGTTCCTGGAGACACGTCCGCCGCCGTCACCGGCCTGACGCTCGCGACGACCGCCGTCCTCGCCTCGCCGGCCGGCAGCTACCCGATTACGGCCTCCGGCGCCAGCGCCTTGGACTATGTGATCACCTATGTGCCCGGCGCGCTCGTCGTGGGCCAGATTCCCCTGACGATCGGCGCCGACAATCAGAGCAAAATTTACGGGGCGGCGCTGCCCACTTTTACCGCCAGCTACGCCGGCTTCGTCAACGGCGACACGGCATCGGTCGTGACCGGCCTGCAATTCAGCACGACGGCGACAATCGGCTCGAACGTCGGCATTTACACGATCACGCCCTTCGGCGCGTCCGCGCCCACTTATTATTTAGTCGTCTACACGCCCGGCACCCTGACGATCAACCCGGCTTCGCTCACGATCTCCGCCAATAGCGCGAGCCGGCTCTACGGCGCCGGCAACCCCGCCTTCAGCGCGAGCTACAACGGCCTGGTGAATGACGACACTTCCTCCGTCGTCTCCGGCTTGACGATCGCATCGGCCGCCACTCCCGCCAGCAACGTCGGCAGCTATGCCATCACCCCCACGGGCGCCGCCGCCCCAAATTACACGATCGCCTTCGCGCCCGGGACCCTCTCCATCACCCCAGCTCCGCTTACCATCGCCGCCGATAGCAAATCGCGCGCTTTCGACGTCGTCAATCCGATCCTGACGGCGAGCTATACCGGCTTCGTCAATGGAGACACCTCCGCGACGGTCTCGGGCTTGATGCTCGCAACCACCGCGGTGCTCAGTTCGCCCGTCGGCAATTACCCGATCACAGTGTCGGGCGCCACGGCCTCGAACTATGCGATCTCCTATGTGTCCGGCATATTGGCTGTCGGCCAGGACCTCCTCACGATCGCCGCTGACAATCAGAGCAAAATTTACGGTGCGGCGCTGCCCGCTTTCACCGCCAGCTACGCCGGCTTCGTCAACGGCGACACGGCATCGGTCGTGACCGGCCTGCAATTCAGCACGACGGCGACGGTCGGTTCGAACGTCGGCACCTATACGATCACGCCCTTCGGTGCGACCGCCGCCAATTACCTGCTGGCCTATGTGCCCGGCACGCTGACGATCAATCCGGCCGCGCTCACGATCACCGCGAACAGCGCGAGCCGGCTCTACGGAACCGGCAACCCCGTCTTCGGCGCGAGCTACGCCGGATTCGTCAATGGCGACACCTCCGCGGTCCTCTCCGGCCTGACGATTGCCTCCGCGGCCACCGCGGCCAGCAATGTCGGCAGCTACGCCATCACGCCGTTCGGCGCTGCCACGGCGAACTACACGATCGGCTACGTGCCCGGCTCGCTCACGATCAATCCCGCCCCGCTCACGGTGGCCGCGGACAATGCCACCCGTGCCTTCGATACGGCGAATCCGGTGTTCACCGCGACCATCAGCGGTCTGGTCAACGGAGACAGCACCGTGGTTGTCAGCGGCTTGACCTTTAGCACGCCGGCGGTGACCACGAGCCCCGCTGGCGTCTATGCCATCGTGCCGGGCGGCGCGGAGGCGGCCAACTATACGCTCGCGTATATCCCCGGCGCGCTGCAGGTCTCCGCTCCCACGGTGACGGTGGGAACGTTGCCGCAGCCGGTCGTCACGGTCAATCAGCAGCCCCTTCTTACGCCCACTCTGGCGGTGGTCCTGGTGGACGGCAACCCGATCCTTGTCCCGGTCAACGCGCAGGGCGTCATTCTCACGGATGCGGACGGCTCGTTCCTCTCCGTGAATGGGAGCCTCACGCTCACCTTGGACGATGCCACCGCCCGGCCGACCTCCATCACCAGCGCCGCGGTGACGAGCGGGTCCTCCCTCGCCGGCTTCGCTTCGGCAGGCGGCCCCAATTTCGGGGTGTTCGAAGTGGTCAGTTCGGTCGCTGGCGAAATCGTGGCGGGCGGCTCTGGCGGCCGCCTCAGTTCGGCACAGCAGAACGAACCCGGCCTCTTCCGCGAATCCATGGTGAACATGGGCGGATTCAATGTCATTTATCACGAGGAGCTGGCCGAGGCCCGCCAGCAAGCCCAGAGCAACACCGCCCTCGGCTCCAGCTACCGGGAATTTTCCGACTCGGATAATCCGCAAACGAATATCGTTCGCACCAAAATCGACCGAAAGCCCGCGAATCGGGCGGCCAGTCCCAACTCCTAGCGCACGTTTTGAACCCTTCTTTCTTGCGTTTTTGTGCCGGCTGGCCGGCGGTTCTCGCGCTCTCCGTCAGCCTCCGCGCTCAAACCTACGAGCAAGTGGCGCCAAAGACGCCGACGCCCCCCCCCGGCGGCGGTTCCGGCGCAGCTCGAGACCGCCGCCACCCCGGCGGAGACGGACGACCGGGTGCTCTTGCCGGCGCTGCGGGGCCTCGTCTTTGTGGCCAGATCGAGCGATTTCCACCGTGAAGGGGTGACGACGGAAGGGGTGCAGGCCAGCGGCGACCCGATGCTGGAGATGCCGGGGTTTCATTCGCTCGCTGCGGCCTATCTGGGCCAGCCACTCAGCCGGCGCTCGCTCAACCGGCTCACGCGCGACGTCGTGCTCTATTTTCGCAAGCATGGCCGGCCCGTGGTCGATGTGCTCGTGCCCGAGCAGAATATCTCAACGGGAACCATTCAGATCCTGGCGGTCGAGGGCCGTCTCGGTGCCTTGCGATCCGAGGGCAACAACTGGTTCAGCGCCGAACTCCTCGCTTCCTACGTGCGAGCGCGTCCCGGCGAGATCATTGAGGGCGGGCCGCTCCTCGCTGACGTGGCCTGGATCAACCAAAACCCCTTTCGGCAGGTCGATCTTGTTTTCAGCCGCGGGGCCAATGAGGGAGAGACCGACGTCATCCTGCGCACCCGCGACCGCTTTCCGCTGCGCGTCTACACTGGCTACGAGGATTCCGGCAACGCGCTGACCGGATTCGACCGGGTCCTGGCCGGCTTCAATTGGGGCAACGCCTTCGGCATCGACCAGCAGCTCAACTACCAGCTCACCGCCAGCCCCGATTTCCGCAAGATGGTGGCCCACTCCGGCAGCTACATCATTCCCATTCCCCGCTGGCGCGACACCTTGACCATTTTCGGAAGCTATGCCGAAAGCCACCCGGAAATCGGCGACGGTACCTTCAACCTCAAAGGGCGCACCTGGCAAGTGAGCGCGCGTTACCGCCTGCCGCTGCCCGTGTCAGGGACCGAGACGCGCGAATTCACGGTCGGTATCGACTTCAAACGGAGCAATAACAACCTCGCCTTCGGCGGGACCCAGGTTTTCGCGCAGGAAAACGATGTGATCCAGGCGACGGCTGCCCTCAGCTTGAGCCATCCCGACAAGTACGGCATCACTTCGGGCGAATTCACCATTGCGGCCAGCCCGGGCGGGCTTACGGCCGACAATCACACGGCCGCCTACCTCGCCGCCCGGGCCTACGCTCGGCCCGACTATGTTTACGCTCGGCTCGACTTCGAGCGCACCACGAAGCTGCCGGCCCAGTTCTCCTGGGTGGCGGGCGGTTCTGCTCAGTTGGCCAGCGCCAATCTGCTTGGGAGCGAACAACTGGGCCTTGGAGGCGCCAACAACCTGCGTGGTTACGAGGAGCGCGAGGCAAACGGCGACGACGGTTTTGTGCTCGTCGACGAGCTGCACGGCCCGCCGCTCCACCTGGCGCGGGCGCTCGGCCGCGGCAAGGAGGACGATCGGTTCGATCCCCTGGTATTTATCGATTACGGCGTGGTCGGCAGTCATAAGCTGTTGCCCGGCGAGCCGAACTATCTCGAGCTGGCGAGCGCCGGGGTCGGGATCCGCTATAATTACCGCGGCAACTTCAGCCTGCGGGCCGACTACGGCTGGCAGCTCAAGCAGAGCGGCGTCTCCGATCTGCGGCGCAATGAGCGGGGGGACATCAGCGCTGTGTTGTCGTTTTGAGCGCCTCTCCCGCCCAAGTCTAATGCCACGGCGAGGGGAAGGTGTGAATGCGTTCCACCCGGGCGTTGAAAAGCCCCGACGCTAGTCCGGAGACAGTGTCGGTCGGTAAGGCGGCAAGGTGAGAAGGGAGGGGCATGACTAGAGCATTTTCGATTTAGATAGATGTATATTGGGCATGCCGAAAGAATCCTCGGCAGTGATCGGGTTGGAAGCAGGCGAGGCTGCGTGCGACCGCGGGCTGGAGGGCCTCCAGGGTGCGGGCGGCCTCGCGGCGCAGGT
>CAITUY010000136.1 GCA_903895695.1 uncultured bacterium | reverse complement strand
TCTTGTCCAAATCGCTCATTTCGGCACCTTTCCAGTCAAGTCCATAAAATATGAACCTGATTATAGGGCCAAAAAAACCGAAATCAAGGCCTATTTCATCTTTCTTCCCGAAACACCTGTTACAAAATCAAGTCACACCCGAGAGAGAGGACCGTCGTGCAGCACCCATTGCCAAGACGAGTTACGGTAGGGTACGCTCAGAAACATTTTGCGGCAATGCAAATAACTCACGCCAGAAACCGCCCGAGAAGCGCGGGGACCACCTGCTCGGTGCGAAAAATACGTCGCCCCAGACTGACCGGTTCAAAGCCCCCATCCCCTAGCAGGCTTAGTTCGTAGGCCGTGAAGCCGCCTTCGGGCCCCACGACCAGCGACACAGGGCCGATATCGCCAACCGGACAAGGCATGACCGCATCGGGGTCCGCGACAAGCCGCCTTGTCCCGTCGGTCAAGGCTGGGGCCTCGTCCTCAAGGAACGGCTTGAACAGCGGATGCGTTGTGATGACGGGCGGCACCGTGTCGCGCGCCTGTTCGAGGCCGAGAACGATCTGTTCGCGCAGTTCGGGCTCTGTAAGCCAGGGGGTGCGCCAGTAGCTCCTTTCAACGCGGAAGGCGCCAAACAAGACGATCCGCTTGACCCCAAGAGTCACGACGCACTGAATTACACGGCGCAGAACCTTGGGGCGGGGCAACGCGAGAAGCAATGTCACGGGCAGCGGCGGCGGCGGTTGCCGAGTCAGCACGACTGCAAGTTCGACAGCCCCCTCATCCACGCGCGTGACCGTGCCTTCGCCGAGCATCCCGCCCAGTCGCCCCACACGCAATCGGGTGCCAACCTCGGCCTTGAGCACGGTGCGGATGTGATCGGCGCGGCGGCCGGTAACCACGGCGACACAATCACTCGGGAAGTCGGCGTCGTCGAGAAGGATCAGGTTCATCGGTCTCCCAAAGTCAGTAACGCGGCTCACGCCAAACCGGAGAGATCAGAAAATCTAACGCTCAACGTCCAACGCTCAACTCTCAACGCAGAAGTTCCCAACTTAAACGTTGGGCGTTGAACGTTCAGCGTTGAACCTTTTCGTCCCTCCCGGCCCCTCGCCCGCCCTACTCGTACCTCAGGCACTCCACGGGCTTGAGCCGTGCGGCCTGGACCGCCGGGGCCAATCCGAAAACAACTCCGACCAACCACGACACCACCAGGGCGACGATCACGGCGCCGGGCGTGAATACTCCCGGCCAGCCCGTAAACTGGGAGGCCACGGGCACCATGGCCGCCCCAAGCAACACGCCGATCAGGCCGCCCACCGACGACAGCACCACCGTTTCCGCCAGGAACTGCCACATAATATCTCGTTGCGACGCCCCGATCGCCCGGCGGACGCCAATCTCCGGAATCCGTTCCGTAACGACGGCCAGCATAATGTTCATGATCCCGATGCCGCCCACGAGTAGCGAAATGGCCGCGATCGCGATGAGCACCATGTTCAGGACGCGCTGCGTCCGTTGCTTGCTCTGCAGCAGATCCAACGGAACCATCGTGGACACGTCTGACGTTTCGTGTGTTTCCCGGATCAAGTGCGCAATGGCCTTTGAAGCGTCCTCGATGAACAGCGCGTCCGGCATGCGGATGACGATCTGCCCGACCTCCGTCCGGGTGAATTCAAGGCTGCCGCTCTCCCGCTTCACGCTCGTGGTGCCGAACAGCCGCTGCGCGGTCCGGAAGGGAATGAACACGCCGGCAGCCGCCAGCCGGGAGGGCATGCGAATCACTCCGATGACCTCGAAATAGTCCCAGCCAATGCGGATGGTGCGTCCCATGACGGCCCCGACGCCGCCCAGCGCGACCGCCGCCGGCTCGGTCAGGACGGCCACCGGCTGACCGTTGATGTCGGCGATATCGGATAGCTGGTGCCCTGCGATGACCTCGGTACGAAACAGGGAGAAATAGTCGGGTCGCACGCCAAGCACCCGTGCATCGAGACGCGTACTCCCCTGGAAGACCTTCTGTTTGACGAGATGGCCGACGGCGACCGAGGCAGTGGGAATCAGGGCCTCAATTCTGGCCGTGTCGCGCTCCGTCAACCCGTAGCTGAAAAGCGACATGCCGCGCCGGTTCGATGAACTGCTCGAGGTATCGCGCGCCGCCTCGGGCGGCTGGACGGAATCGAGGATGATGTTATTGAGTCCCAACCCCTCGATCTCCCTGAGCACCGTCCGTTGGGCGCCTTCACCAATGGCCAGCATGGTCACGACTGCCCCCACGCCGAACACAACGCCCAGCAGGGTGAGCGTGGAGCGCAATTTGTGCCGCCGCAGGTTCCGGATGCCGTCACGCGCCAGTTCCATAGCCCACGCGGCGTTCATGCGGCGCCCTCCGAGAGAATGCCGTCGGCGATCCTCACGATGCGGGGGATCCGGCTGGCAACGCTGAGGTCATGCGTGATTACGGCCAGCGTCTTGCCCTGCGCGTGCAGGGCGTCGAACAGGGCCAGGATTTCGGTCCCCGTCTTCGAGTCCAGGTTCCCGGTGGGCTCATCGGCCAGCACGAGTTTCGGCTCCGTTACCAAGGCCCGGGCAATGGCCGTTCGCTGGCACTCGCCGCCCGAGAGCTGCCGCGGCAGGTGATGCAGCCGATGCGCGAGATTCACGCAAGCGAGTTGGGCCCGGGCGCGCTCCCGGCGTTCCCGGTGCGGCACGCCCTGGTAGAACAGCGGCAGTTCCACATTTTCGCTCACAGACAAATGCGACACCAGATGAAACGACTGGAAAACAAACCCGATCGCCCGCCCGCGCAGGCGCGACAGTTCCTGGTCCGAAAGCGTGGCCACGTCACGACCCTCGAACCGCAGTTCGCCCGACGTCGGCACGTCCAGCAGTCCGAGCAGGTTGAGCAGCGTGGACTTGCCCGACCCCGATGGACCGAGAATGCCGACGTACTGGCCTTCCCGGATATGAAGATTGACGGATATGAGCGCCCGCACGCCCGCCCCCGCCGGATACGTCTTGCCGATGTTGACCAGTCTGATCATGGCTTGGTCGCGGATTTCTCCGGCGGATTGAGATAGACCTTGGCCCCGGGCTTGACGCCGTCGAGAATCTCGACGTACTGCACCGACGACCGGCCGACCTTGACTTCGGTCCGCCCCCCGTCGCGACTCCCGACGGGGTACACGTAGAACTTTTCGCCGTCGCGATACGCGGTGTGAACCGGCAAGTACACCGCCGAGGGGAGCGTGGCCGTGATGATCTCGGTCTTGCAGGAGAATCCGGGCCGGAGTTCCTTGCCGTCCTTGAGCCCGATCTCCACCTTGAATTCCTTCACGTCACTGGACCACCAGCCGCCCGCGTTGGCCACCTCGGCCACCTTGGTCACTTCGCCGGCGAAGTTGCGGTCAGCCAGCGCCTCGACCGTAACGGTCGCCTGTTGGCCGACCTTGATATTCCGGATGTCGGCCTCGGGAATATTGATCACAGCCTGCATAACGGCCCGATTCGGAATGGTCATCAACACCTGGCCGGGATAGTAGTTGGCGCCCACGGAGATCTCCCCGCGCCGCCAGGATTCGTCCGGATTCCCGTACATCAACACGCCTTCGCCCGGGGCCCGCACCTCGTAAGCCCGCATTTCCTCGCGCGCCAGGTCGAGGTCGGCGGCGGCCCGCTCGACCACGCGCTGCGCGGCATCCACGGCCTGCTTCTTATTCAAGAAGAGCGCCTGCGTCTGCTTGCGCGCCTTGTCGAGGTCGGTCGTGGTCTTGGCCAGCGTTGCCCGGGCCGCCGCCTTACGGAGCGGCATGCTGTAGTCGCCCAGCAATTGTTTCTCGATGCCCGCCGTTTCGGCTGCCAGCTTGGCCGTCTCCACCTGGAGGCGTTCCTCCTCGACCTCGTCCTCGGTCACAAACCCTTCTTTGACGAGGCCGCTCAACTCCTCATAGCGCCGCTGCTTGCGGGACGCATCGCTCGCGGCGATCTGGAGCTTGACCTCGGCGTTCCGTTGTTCCATGGGGTCATCGCCTTGCACGAGCTTCTCGAGTTCCATCACGGCGGCGGACTGGTCCTGCTCGGCCTTGATCACGGTACTCGTGTTTTCCATCATTTGGATCTCAAGGTCGGTCCGCGCGTTCCCGAGCTTGTTCGAGGCCTCGAGCAGGGCCGATTCCAAATCCTTGACGCGCCGCTCGATGTCATCGGTGTTGAACCGCGCCACGACCTCATTGGAACTGACCTGGGTGCCATCAGGAACCAGGAATGTAATCATCGCCTGCTTCTTGATCGGCGGTATGATCTTGTTGGATTCCTTGGCCCGAATATCGCCCGAGCCGCGCACGGTGATGACCAAGGGGCCCTGTTTGACTTCCGCGGTAAGCACCGCTTTGCCGGAGGCGCGTTCGCTCTCCCCCTGGCGGGAACAAGCGCTGCCCAGGAATCCGACGGCGCACGCGCCCGCCACCGCTGCCCAATACCGTCTTTTCATGGGGCCTTTGTCTCCACCAGCGTGCCGTCGGCGGCTATATCGAGCAAGCCCACGTCGCGCAATAATTGAACCCTCTGCTGTTCGTACTGCACCAGCGCCCGCACATAGGTGTTCCGCGCGGCCAGCAACTGGTTCTGCGCATCCACCACGTCGCGGTTGTCCGCCTCGCCGTTCCGAAACCGGAGTGCGGCATAGGCCGCCTGCCGACGCGCGATCTCCGTGTTCTGGAACTCGATGCCCGCGGCCTGCCGCAACGAGGCAAAGGTCCGGAAACTATCCATGATGCTGACCCGGATGGTGTCGCGAATCTCCGTGAGCGCACGCTCCGCGGCGTCGACGCCGATCAGCGCCCGCTTGACCGCATCACGTTCGGGGCGCTTGTCGAGAGAAAGGTCCACGGAGACGCCGGCCGTATATTCCTTGGCCGTGTCGCCCCCCGTTACCGAGTCCGGCGACTGGCCCTCGCCCGATGCCGTGGCAAAAGCATCGACCTTGGGCAACAGCGCGCGGCGCGCGATGCGCAGGCCGCGCCGCGCGTCTTCGAGCCGGTCCTCGACGGTTCGCAAATCGAGCCGGCGTTGGAGCGCCAGCGTCAGGCACGTTTCGAGGGTGAGATCGAGCGGACGCAACTCGGGCACCTGGCCGGTGACGTGCAGGGTCGAGTCGGCCGGAAGACCGAGGTCGATCAAGAAGCGGCGGCGATCGACGTCGTACTGGGCCTCGGCCTGGTTCAGGTCGTTGCTGGCGCTCAATTCCTGCTGTTGGGAACGCAGCACGTCGATGGACGGCGCCCGCCGGATCCGGAACAGCGCCTCGGAGCGCCGCCTCAGAAACGTTGACTGGTCGACGTTTTGCCGCGTGTTCGCCAGCACGGCATCCTCGATCAACAGTCCATAGTACGATTTGAGGATGCCGATCGCGAAGTCCTGCCGATCCATCGTAAAGGCGCGCAGCGTGTAGATGAGGTTCCGTTCGGACTGGATCAGGTCGGCGTGGCTAACCTCGTAGCCGGCCCCAGCGAGCAACGGCTGCCGCAAGGTCAACTCGCCGGAGCGGCTGTAGGTGGCATTCGTGTCGCCGGATCCCCGCGACATTGTGGCCGCGCCATCGGCCGACAGCGTGCCGCCCGTCGGCAGAATCTGGCTGGCCTTGAGTCCCAGCGCGGTGTCGTTCTGGTCGGCGCCGCCCGCCGGCTTGGTCAGCAGGTAGTCCAGAGTCCCCGAATATTGCGGGCCGAACTTGCGCAGGGCCGTGAGCCGGTCGAGCCCGCCGAGGTAGAGTTGTTCACGTTTGCTCTGCAGCGCACGGCTGTAGCGGGTGGCCAGGCGCAGGGCGCCGTCGAGGTCGACCTGCAAGTCGGGCAGCGTACGCCGATTCTCAGCCATGACGGCGGCGGCATCCGTCAGCATGTTGGTTTGTGCAGGCAAGGAGCGAGCCGCCTCCTGCTGCACCGTCCGCCGGACATCGCTATCCAGGCGCTGGGTCGAGACGCACGACACGACCCCGACCGCCGCCCAGAGCGGCAGGAAAAGTCGGAGGAGTGTCGGGACGTTCGCGGCGAACCATCGAGGTTGAGCGTTCCCACCCATAGCAAGGCCGCAAAATGTCCCCCATCCTGCCCCGGGTGTCAACGAATTCTGTTCCGCACTACCACGATGGCGGTTTGGAAAACACGCCGTGGGCATCCCTAAGCGTTGGGGCGAACTGACTTGCCACCAGCACACCTTTGCGGATGTGCTTGTAGAACGTCGCCTGTTTGAGGAGGACGCGACAATCCTGCTTCTGTGGATTGAGCACGCCGACCGGCCTCTTCAACTCCGCCATCACGATCTCGACAGGCGCCAGAAGATCCGAGTCGCCGCTCACGACCACCGCGCACTCATAGCGGTTGTTGTGTCCGTCGTGCAAAAGGTGCGTGGCGAGGTTCACGTCCGACCCCTTCTCCTCAGTCTTGACGACGGCCACGCAGGGGCTTGTTCCCGGAGGCGGATGAGCCAGAGGCATATTGACCACGTGCGTCAGGAAGTGGCCGTAATAAATCTCAAGACAGGGTATCGTTTTGAGTGCCCGCAGGTATACCTGCTGCCGGACGGGCTGATCGGGATCGGCAGGTCGCGCATGGACGCGAGCGGTGAAATACTTGATCTTTTCGATCTGGTGGCCGGGAAGTTTGAACTGGCACAATCGATTGATATCCAGCCATTTGAACGGCGTGCCTCTACAACAGCCGAAGTAGAGGTTGAACGCATCGACGTAGACATACGTCTTCATGGTCACCCCCAGAAAGAACAGGAGCCATTCCTTTCGGAATGGCTCCGCGCCCTTTCGCCGAAGCTACCGGGGGTGGTAATGGCAATACTTATAGCACCAACCTGGCCCACCGTCAACAGGTCCGTCGCGATTCTTTCCATCTCACTCGCCCCGCTATCGGACGCAATCGGGGTGGGCATGACATTGGTTGCCGAACACACCCCGAGGCATTGAGATGGTCGGACTCTTTGCATGGGCGCACCATAGCGAAAAGATGGCGTGAAGTAAATAATTATATAATGTAAATATAACCAATATATAGGTATAGCAGACGGTACTGACACGCCACGCGACAAACGCGACGAGAAGCGAGGATACGCCCATGAAGCCGGGCAGGACAAACAACCCTACGACTTCATGGCTGCGATCACAAGGTTGTCGATGATCTTCAGAATCCCTGTGTCCCATGGATACATGAGGGGCTCACCCAGCCAAGCCTGTGTTTGCCGGCCGAACTCGGGGTCAGTTGCGAGCGGATAGAAGAACTCCTCCAGAACTCTGCGCATGATGCGCCATTCCTCATCCAGATCGTTCCGCACTCTGTCGCGCCCCAAAAGATAGTTCAGACTGTATCGGCGATCAATCGGCGGCACGAT
Source organism: uncultured bacterium (assembly GCA_903895695.1). Classification (GTDB taxonomy): domain Bacteria; phylum Verrucomicrobiota; class Kiritimatiellia; order CAIKKV01; family CAITUY01; genus CAITUY01. The sequence goes on along the minus strand of CAITUY010000136.1, from coordinate 29,781 downwards.
TCTGGGCAGTAGGTGCGCCAGAACCTTGGAGTTCCCGACAATGGTCGTCCCAGAATCCATGACTCTAAGTCCCTTGAAGATACTCTCGACAGTCAACCATTCGGATGACGTCATGGTGGCTGGGCTGAACTTCCGTGCTTGTGTTAGCGCTGCCTGTAATGACGCCGCACTTGCACGAAACTCGGCAAAGGGAAGCATTTTGGATCCACCGCGACCCATGCGATGCATCCCCCACGATACGAGGGCGGCATATATCAGTTCGATCTGCTCAGTTGGCGTGACCTCGCCCTCGAGTCCAAGAGCCCGCCGATGGAAATGCAGAGATGGTCCACTGAAGGTGCCGTTGCGATAATACCGCTCGTGTAACCGTGTCGCGCGGGACTTGATGTCCGCAACCTTGGCAGACAGATTCGTTTCGAGCTGTTTCTTTCTCATGGTCTTTGATCTATCCTGAACACACATTGCGCTGTTTTCGAAAGATCGTCGTTCTGTGATAGTCCAGGAATCCGGCCGTCTCAGCCGAAGGCTGTCGACTGAGTCTCCGCCCATTAACCGAATGAATCTCCCGCTCGCGGGCGTCCAGACACGGTGACACCAACAACTGTCCCGTGATGTCGAAAGTGATTAGGCCGGCATCGAACAATGCATCCAAACCGGCGATCAAGGGAATGCCGTTGGACGGGTCCAGCCGCTCCGAGTTCGTTGACCGGCACCAAGGCTTGATATGTGACGCCCGGATCGCTTCCAACATTTTGGAACCCGTCACCGCGCATTGACGCCCCCATCGTTCGAGCACGGCGGCCCGGAACTCGCCTTGACCGACTCGGGCATTGACCAGCATCTCCCGTATGGTTGCGTCAAGGGTCTGGTCAGTCGCAATCGCCGCCACGTCCTTGGCAAGTTGCCCAATCGCCGGTCGGACACCAGGCAGGTCCGCCACGGCAACTTCCCCGGCGATCCGCACGTAGACTCGCTCGCTGTCCTCGGTCACTTCTCCGAGTTGGCACAAAGAACTTGCGTCGAAGTCGGCAATCCGCCGCGGCGTTGCCTCTGGATCAGCCGCGACACATCGGACCCCAATTCCATGGTATCCGCCCCTCAACAAGTCAATGTGCCGCATCCGCTCGCGGTATCCCGCCGAGCTTGCCTCGCGCTGTTTCCTGCCAATCTCCACACGTTCCCCGGTGTCGATCCGCTCGATTTGATCGCTCCACAACCGCAAGAACACAGTCCTGCGCGTTTCATCGACGGCCCCCCACGACTGCCGCACATTGCGCAGTTTAGCGCCGAGTGTCTCCTCAAAAAACTTGCTGATACTCATGACTTCCTCACCGCCCCTTCTTTACGCCGCACGCCGTGCCGCGAAGAGCCGCGCCACCACCCAGAAGACGGCCAGCAGAGCGGCGGCGGAAACAGCGGAGCTGAGCCAGCCCAGCAGCCGGCCGCTGCCCGTCTTGAACTCGATCGCGATCTCGCTGGCCGGCGTGATCTGCAGTTCGCGATAGAAAGGGAGGTGCACGCCTTGGACGGGCAGGGTGACGCGGATAGGGTTGGCATGAACTTGGGCCGCGGCCTGTTGTTCCAGCATCTTGTCGGCGACCTTGTTCAGGTTGTCGGCATCCTCCTGCCCCAGCGACTGCTCCACCTGCCGCCCGTATTCCGCCGTCCATTCGCCCGCTTCGACCTGCTGCTGGGCCATGGGCGCGGCCTGTTGCGCAACCGGCTGTTCGCTATCGTCCCACACGTTGCGCGACTTCTTCAGCGCGGCGCGCCGGTTGTAGAAGCCCACCACCGCCTGCTGCCGCATGAGATTGCGGTACTGGATACGCGCATCCTCATTCAGACCAAGCTGCCCCTGCGATGAAGCCACCGCCTCGGCCAGCGCCTGCTTGGCCTGGGCTTGCTTGCCTTCCTTCCAGAGCGATTCGCCCTTGCGCAGCACTTGCTCGGCCTTGACGTTGTTCGCCAACACCGCGTTATGCGTCACCTCTTCGTACTGCGCGGCCGTGAACACGATCGTTCCATCGCCTCGCTCCGAAGCGCGAAACGTGAGCGTCCCGCCGAATCCCCAGTAACGGTGACCCGGGGGCGCATAGAGATCCCACCGGACGTCGGACAGGGGCACGTTAAACCGCGGCCCCTCCAGACTACGCCGTCCGAACAGCGATCCGGTCCCGGCCTGGCCCGCAAACGTCAGTTCCACGCTGGCCTCGCCTTCCACCCGCGCCGCCTCAAGCGGGATCATCAACATGCCATGATCCTTCAGCGGCATGGCCGCCGCGCCGTTGACGAACACCGACCACGCCTGCACGCCCTCAGGCATCGTCACCTCCAGGAACCGCAGCGTGCCGACAGCCAGCTTGAGATCCACGCGCGTCACCATCTGTCCGTCGTCAGCCAGCACCGACGTCAGCCACACGTGCTCCACCCTCGCCGGCAGTACCTCGGCCGAGGCGTGCCGCACAACCGCCAGGTCAAGCGCGTAGTCGGGCCGCGTCGTGCGGTAGCACAGGATTGCGTCCGATAGGTCGCCAGCCCTGAAAGAGCCGGGAACATTGCGGGCGTCGTCCTCGTGCAGCCCCGCGGGCACGTCGTTGGCCTTGATCTGCAGGCGCCCGGCCGTGAAAACCACGGTATAACCCTTCTGGGCATCTATGCCCACGGTCTGCAACGGCAGGACCTTGAGGCTGTTGGCCTGGGGATCGCAGGACTGCTGGTAGGTCACGTCCAATTCCTGGCTGCCCTCGACCTTGCCCTGGAGTTCGACATCCCAAAGACCCGCTTCCTTATCGATCAGGTTGACTTTGGAAACGTTGCGGCCCGACACCGTCAGCGCCACCTCCGGAGCGGGTGCCTTGAGCCGGAAACTCTTCACGCCGGCCTGGTCGATCTTGTACTGGATCACCGCGTGCCCATGGATCATGCCTTCGGAGATATCCAGGCGCTGCAACACGTCCGCCCGCACCACGGGGGCCAGAGTCTCGGTCTTGAGGACGACCGTCCAATCCGGCCTCAGCAACCGGAAAGCCAGGTACCCGGGCTGCTCGATCCCCAATTCGCGCGGGTGAATCTCGCTCACGCCGTCACGTTGGGCGGTCAGGAACCGCACGCCCCGCTCACCCGAGACCGCCAGCGTGCCGACATGTTTGACCGCGTTGGCGACGCCCACGCGGGGCACGGTGATCTGGGCCTCCACGCCCTTTTCCATCCGGCCGAGCACGAGGTTGATCGTCCGCGTGCCGAGTGTCTGCTTCTGGAAATGCACGATCACGCCGTGCCCACCCTCGCGCACCTCGTCCCAGTGGGTGATCTCGTCGCCGGTCAGGGACTCGACGTCGAAATCCTCAGGAAGGGCAAGCCGCAGGTCGAAAATGCCAGCCCGGGCGATGGTTACCTCCAGCCGCGAACTGAGCACGAGCCGCTCGTCGGAGATGTCCAGGCTGGCCTGCTCCACCGTCCGCAGCTCGGGCAGAACGGTCTCGGCGTGGATCCTGGCGGTGGCCGGGAGTTCGTGGTACCGGAAGGCCCGCTTGATCTCGGGCGGCTCGCTGTAATGCGCGTTCCTGAGCGCGGCCTGGGCGGCCTCGGGCGCGAAGTCGCCCACGTTCATAACGCTCATGCCCTTGGGCTCGTCGGCCCGCACCTGCACCGCGCTGCCCGCGGCCAACGCGAGCGAACCGCGCTGCCGCGTGGCGCCCTCAACCGACGGCATGGCCAGCTCAGCCTCGTACGGCAGCCCCTCGCGCGGCACCTGCGTCACAAGTTGCACCGTCAGGTCACCGCTGACCGGTTTCTCCATGATCGCCTCCAGCAGGCGCGTTTCGGGGTCGAAACGCCACGTGCCAAGACCGGCGGCCGCCACGGCGGTCACGGTCATGCCGTCGGGTATCTTGAACTTGAGCGTCTGCAGTTCGCCTTGCGCGATCTGGTACTGCACCAGATGCGTCAGGCTGATCAGCCCGGGCGCCACGACCGCGTACGTTTGCACGTCGCAGTAGAACACCGTCTGCTCGAGGCGCGTCTTGCGCTCGCGCGGCTGCCACACGATCACCGCGCCCCGCCCGGTGGCCAGCACGAGCGAACCCAGGGTCCGCTTGTCTTTTTCCGTCACGTTCAGCCAGGCCGCATCGGGCGAAGACACCTCCCACCCGGTCGCGGGAATGGCGATCTCGATACGATTCTTGAGATGCGGCGGCAGGTCGACCGGCAACGACCACGCCCCGGCCTTCCCCGTCACCGGGGCATATCCCTTAAAGGTGAGCACGTGAGTTCCGCCTCCGCGCAGGGCGAGTGTGTAACCGCCTTTGTCGCCGCTAATCGTGCCCTCGCCGGCCTTCAGTGTGGAATCGATCAGGACATAGTTAGCCGGAAACACGCGCAAGCTTGTCGCTTCGTGTGTCTCGAATGTCAGCGTGAGTTCAACCTTGGCGATGCCGTCGCGTTCACGGGCCGGGTCCGGCGCCTCAATCTTCATCGTCACGTCCCGCATCACCGGCCCCGGCGGCACGTGCGGCGCCACCTCAACCTGCGCCTGGGCCGGTTTTACGGCGGCGGCCCCCGAGGCCAGCGCCGTCGCGGCCAGGCTCAGTCCCGTCAGCACCGCCAGGAGTAGAACGGGCGGACCACCGGGTGCCGCGCCCGGCCCGGGCTGGGCGAAAGGCGGTTCCGCCGGGAACGCCTCGCCCCCAGGCCGGCGGGCCCGGCCGGCTCGATACGTCCAGCGCCATACCCCGACCATGATCGCCAGCCCCGTGACCGTCACCAGCAGACCCGCCAGATAAGGGATCGGCCCCGGCTTGCCTGCCACGCCCCACACCAGCAGCGTCAGGCCTGCCGCGAGCCAGGCTGCCCGGCGCCGCGCCCGCCACCCGAACGCGCAGAATCCCAACCCCGCCAGGCCACCCGCCACCAGTCGGACAAATCCACCCGCCCCGCCCATCCAGGCCGGGACCACACGTATGCCCACCGACATCTCGCGGTCGGACATCGTTACGGCCTTTGTGAATGCCACGTCGTGCGTGACCGCTGCGCGCCCCTGGAACGCGCAGCCGTAACCTTCGGCCAGATCGCCGACGTCAAGGGCCCGCCAGGCCGTCACCGCCGCGACGAATGCCAGCACCCCTACGCCGGCCGTGCCCCAACTCATCCCCCGTCCCTGGCCGACGCGGAAGAACAGGACTGCCACGATCACCCCGAGGAACCCCGCGGCCACCATGAAGAGCGGCAGCGCGCGCCACAGACCCAGCTTGACCGCCCACACCGCCTCAAGCAGCGACTTGAGTCCCGCCTCCGACACCGGGGGCGGCATCATGTCCCCGCCCGCCGGCACCAGCGCCAATCTTTCGGGACCGACCAGTGTCCAGCGCGCAAACACGGACTGTGCCACGCAAAGCGGCGCCTTGAGTTCGAGGCTCGAGAACCAATGCAGCTTCGGTCGGCTCTCGGCATAGACGAGCTCCACTCTCGACGGCGTATTGGCATCCTGCAGTCGCTTGATCGGGATCAGCGACCCGCCCTTGCCGTCGTCCAGCGCCCTTACGGGCTCGCCATCCACGCGGGTCGACCACAACCGTGCCCCAGCCGGCAACGCGAGTGACAGGAACTGCTGCGACGTATTCTTGACGAAATACGTGGCCTCGGTCACCGCTTCGCCTTCACGGCTGAGCCGCGTGCGCAGCGAGATATGGTCGGCGACGTGATCCAAAAGCGGCTGGGTTCCATAGCGGCGTACGGCCAGGTGGGCCGTGTGCGGTGCGCCGACGTACTTGTAGGCCTTGAGCACCGGGTCATTGACCAGCAGAGCATATTCGTGCGGCAGTTCCTCGCCGGCGATCGTGATCATCGATACATCTCGGGTCTTCTCGGCATCGAACGTCAGGCTGGCCGGCCCCGAGAGCGCGATGTAGCCGACCTCGCTGACGGTGCCCGTCGTCTCGATGGCACCCACCGCCAGCTCGGCCCCTTCGTACGCCAGCGGCTGGTCGAAGGTCATGAGCAGGGTGTAGTCGCCGAGAACCTTCTCCTGCAGGGAGACGACGATGGTATCGCCCTGCCGCTCCCACCCGCGCACGTCCCGGCCTGTGAACTCGATGTTCTGGCAGGCCGCCGGCACCCGCACCTGCAGCTTCCGGACGGGCGCCCCCTCGATACGGTAGGTGAGCGAGACGCTGCCGTAGAGCGCGCCTTCGCCCAGCGAGAACAAGTGGAACAACTCGGCATGCACGGCCGCATCCGCCTGCTCCACCCCCACCTCCAGCGTCCAGTCGGCGCTCTTGAACCGATAGGCCCGCTGGGCTTCAGCCACGCGGAAGGGCACAGAAGCCGTGTGCACCTCACGCAGATTCTCGGCCTTCTTTTCGATCAGGCGCACACCCTTCTCGGCCCGCAGCACAAGGTAGCCGCGCTCGGATCGCGCGTCCCGCAGCGCAAGGCGTGGCACGGCAAACGCGGCGGCGCCAGCCGTCAAAGTGCGTTCGAGCTTCACGGTCACCAAGGCGTGGCCCAGAACAGCCTCATGGAAGTAGACCCGGATCTCGCGCTTCCCGGCCAGGTCGCGCACGTCGTAATCCGCAACATTCGCCCCCTGTACCTGAGCGACGGACCACGCGGGCTCTGTCTCGAGCACGACGTCGCGCGCCGGGGCGTCGCGCACCTCGATATCGTCGGCCGCCTGCAGCGTCACCGCGTTGTCCTCATACGACACCGTCGTCTGCTGGTCGACACTCAGGGCCGTCACGACATCCTCGGCCGAAAGCTCCATCTGGAAAGGCACGTGAGCGTACTGGTACGCGTAGGCCGTCCGGGCCGGGAGCCGCTGCTCCTGTTCCTTCTGCCCGGCCGATCGGGGATACGCGGCGGGGTCGATCTGGGTCAGGCCGGCGGCTTTGCCGGCCAGCAACTTGACGGCGCTGTCAGTGCCGATGACCAGGAAGCCGCTGGCGCGGATGACACTGATAGGCACGACCACCGGCAGGTCGAACTTGCAGGGGAATGCGGCCAGGACGCGCTCCCCTTCGACGCGCAGCGCGTAGATCTTGTCCTTGGGCCGGCTCAAGACCACGACGATCTGGCGTCCTCCGCCTGCTTTGTTCTCGAGGTGCCACTCCCGGATATCCTCGCCTGTGACTTGCGTCACGTTGAACTGGTCCGGCATGTCGAGTGTCATCGTGTTCAATTCGCCCTGCACTACGCGATAGGTGAACACCGTGTCCAGCTTGAGCGCACCCACGCCGGCCACGACCACGGTTCGGCCATCGCACGTGACGGCCAGTTCGCCTTCGAGCTTGCGCACTTGCGGTTTCCAGCGCACGGCAAACGGCGAACCGGGCGTCAGGTAAGCCACGGCTTCCGTCTTGCCAACGGCATTCTTGTGGCGTTCGACCTGCAACGCACCGGGGAACTGGATGTCAAGATCGTCCCGGTCGCAGACCATGGCCAACTGACGGATGGTAGCGTTGGGGATACCAAAGGTGGCGCTGCGCCAGTCGTCCTGTTTAACGGCCAGTGCGGCAAAGGTCAGCACCGCATGCTGCTCGCCCGGCTTGCCGAACCAACGCCCGCCCGACTCAAAGACCAAGTCATAGGAGCGGCCTTGGCGTTCGAGCGTCACCCCTTTCGGCAACTGCCCCTCCAGATAGACGAGATCGCCATCCGTCAGGGTCAGCCGCGCCCCGCGTTGCTGCACGTCGACCGTAATGTCGAGCGTGAAACTGACGTTTTCCCCCTGCACCTGCCCGGTCAGGAGCAGGTTCTTGATCGTGACGTCAGAGTCCGCGCGGAGGTCGGCGGCCAAGGCGATGAAGAACAGACCCGCAACCGAGATGATTCGTTTCATGGTTGTCTCCGAGTATCCGACTGCACCGATCTCAACGCTTCGGGTTTGCCTGAAGTCCTATATGCCGCGTGGAGCGGAGCCGCTTCCGGCTCCGGCCGGCGCGGGAAGCCGCGCCGCTCCCAAGGCGGCAGCCAGGTCTTCGGACTGGCAAACTCACCTTCCACCCTCAACCTTCCACCCTCGGCCCTCGACCCGCCGCTACTCCCTCACCGCGTTCGCCATCCGCACCAGGTCCTGGACCTGCTGATCGAGATTCAGTTCCAGCGCCACGGGTCGAAGTGCGGCCGTCACTTCGCGGACGGTGGTGCCGGCCGTGTTCGGATTGCGGCGCAGCAAATCGGCGAACTCGGCCACGCCCACGGCCAGCCGAAACCGGACCGGCGCGGACTCGAACGTAGCGTAGCGATCGTCGGCCTTGATCGGGATCGCTCGCTCCTCCACCTGCCCCGTTTCGGCGTCTTTCCAGCGCAGCCGCACGGTCCCCAGCGGTTCGGCAGGATTGCCGGCCACGGCGACTTCGTAAAGGGCCGTTGCGGATTGGCCCGCGCCCACCTCGCCGGCATCCACGGCATCGTCCCGGAACTGCTCCTTCTCCAGGTGCCGTTTTTCGTAGCCGATCTGCCGGTAGCGCGTCACGCGTTCCGGATCGAACTGCACCTGGATCTTGACGTCCTTGGCAATCACGCACAGCGTCGCGGCCAGGTCGTCCACGAACACGCGCCGGGCCTCGGCGGGCGAATCCACGAACCGGTAGACGCCATCCCCCTTGTCGGCGAGCGTCTCAAGCATCGTGTCGTTATAGTTCCCTTGACCGACGCCGAACACCGAACAATAGATGCCCTGCTTCCGGTAGTGTTCAATTTGCGCGAGAATTTCATCCGCCGTGGCCGCGCCGAGATTGGCCACGCCATCGGAGAGCAACAGCACGCGATTGATGGCTCCGCTGGCAAAGTGGCGCGCCGCCATTTGATACCCCAGGCGCATGCCAGCTTCGAGATGCGTCGAACCGGCGGTCTGCAACCCGTTGATGGCGGCCCGAATCGCGTCCTTCTGCGTGGCCGGCGTTTGATCCAGCACCAGGCGCGCTTCGGACCCGAAGGCCACCACCGCTACCGTATCCTGCGGAGCGAGATGGTCGACCAGCATCACCAGGGACTTGCGGATCAGGTCGAGCCGGTCGGGCGTGTTCATCGAGCCGGACGTATCGATGATGAACGTGAGCACGGAGGGCCGCATGCGGTCGCGGCCGACGACCTTGCCCCGCACGCCGATGCGCAGCACGTCCAGGCCGGGCCGGAACGGTGACCGGGTCCGGTCGGCATAGACGGCGAACGTGTCGCGCTCCGGCGCCCGGTACGCGTACTCGAAGGCATTCACGAATTCCTCGACGCGGATCGCGCCTTCCGGCGGGCGCTTGCCTTGCAGCAGGTAGCGCCGGGCCAGTGTGAACGAAGCCGTGTCCACGTCGAGGCCGAACGTGGAGAACGCATTCTGCTTCGTCTCGACGATCGGGTTATAGACCTGCGGCGGAAAGACAGATTCGACGACGGGCTCCGCCGCGACAGCCTTCTCCTGCGCCATGGGCATCGATTCATCCATATGGCGAGCCGGCTGCTGCGCATCCTTGCCCTGAGCTTTCTCCCTTAGTCGCTCCTCCACTCGTTCCTTCGCAGCCGGCTGTTCCGCGATCCCACGCCTGGCTTCACCTTCCATAGGATCCGACTTCGCGCTGCTCTCAACTTGCGCCAGCAGCAGGGCCTTGCCCGACGCCTTATCCGAGGCGGACTTTTCGACCGGCATATCGAGTGACTGCAGCACATCGTTAACAGCGGGAGACGCCGGCGCTTTCACCTCCGAGCCGGCGCGCGGTTGGGCGCTGGCGACGACACCACCGGCCACGAAAGTTGCGTGGGCGCTCAAGGGCCAGCCATTGACTTCACGGGTATCGCCCAGCGCTGAACCGGCCCGATCCCGCAACCCGTCTCCATCGGTGTCCGCGCTGCGGAATTCGGAACCCAACTCCGCGCGCTGCCCGGTGGCCGCGGGCGTGGCGTGATAGGAATAGCTGTGGTCGGCCGCAAGACCCTTCATGGCGGGGGGACGGATGCCGGGTGCAGGGGCGGCAGGGCCGCCAGTCGAACCCGCGAGCGCGGGCGATTCCGAAAGCCTGCGCTCGCTGCCACCGTCGGGTCTCGCCGGAGCAGCAGCGGCGGGGGCTGCCGTTGGAGCCGAGATAACACCAAACTCGCTTGCGGCGGAAATCGACGCCTCGGATATTGGCTGTCTGCCGGCTGCCTTCTTATCGAGTCCTTCGGTCTGTGGGCCTGAGGCCATCGGTTTCGGCGGGGCTTCGGACGGGGCCGGCGCGGCGGCTTCATCGAGATTCATCGTCGTGGTCGGCAAGAGTGTCACCTCCACGGGGGCAGGTTCAGGCTTGGCTTTGCCGGCGAGCCCTGCCGCGAACCTGCCGAGGCTTCGGCTCAAGCTTGGCGGCTTGACGTCGAGCACGGGCGCACCAAATGTCGACTGACCGGCGCCTCGCTGCGGCTCGGCGCCAGAATCGGGCCGGGCCGACGCCTCTGCCGGCACCTTGGTGACACCGTCAGCGAAATAGTCCGAAGCCTCGCCAGCCATCTGTAGCTTGCGACCTTCCTCCATCTCGGCGTCGCCCGTGGCCAGGGTCACGGCGCGCTCGCGTGCCTTGGCGGCGGCGACTGCGGACTTCTTCGTCTTCCCGGTGACCGAGACCAGGGATACTCCCGCGAACACGAGCAGTATCGCAAGAACGGCCGCCGCTTTGAGCACCGTCATCAGGACCGTGACCTGCGGTTTGCGCTGCCCGTACGACGCGAGGATCCGTGCCCGCCGGGCAGGATCGAGCCGCGGGAGTTCACCGGCTCGTGAGGCAAAACTCTGACGTAGCAAATCGGCGGTCGGCCGCAACTCCTCGATTTCGACACGACATTTAGAACACGAGGCCAGGTGTTCTTCAACCCGGGCCAAATCCGCCGGATCGAGATCACCCAGCAGGTAACGGGTGAGCAGCCCTTCGATCTGTGCGCAGGTCATGGCTGACCTCCCCGGGCGGTGCCGCCCTGTTGCGGCCGGACGAGCCGGCTCAATTTCTTCACGGCGTGATGGAGGATGCAGCCGACATTGCCTTCCGTGCGGCCGGTAATGCGGCTGATGTCGCGATAGGAGAGGCCCTCCTGGAGACGCAGAAGCAGGACTTGCCGCTCGGCAGGCTCCAGCTTGCGGACCCCGGCCAGAACAGTCTCCAACTGCTCGGAGCGGGTCTCGGACGGAGCGTCGGGTGGCGTGGCTTCTTCTGAGTGCTTGAAATGCAGCAGGCTGATCCGGCGTTCGCGCCGCAGGTAGTCGATGGCCTCATTGTGGGTCACACGATACAGCCAACCGCGCAGGGAGTCGGAAGGCTGGAGGCCGGGCTTCCAGAGCCTGAACAACTTGATGAAGGCATTCTGGACCACGTCCTGCGCCGCGTGCGGATCGTTGACGATACCCGCCGCATAACGCAGAAGCGCCGATTCGTGCGCATTGACGATCGCTTCCATGGCCCGCTCCGCTTCGAGGAGAGGGGTATCCGCGCCTGGTGCCTGTTCAGCCACGTGCAGAGTCCCCGATGATTGCCTTTCTAAATGCATTAACGCTCCTCGCGGAGGGTTCCTTCAGAAGAAAAGCGGCGCACACGAACCCGTTATATACGAAACGGTGTCGTGCGCAAGAGCGGGGACGGATGAGGATGGAGTCAGGCCGCCCATAGACCGTCACTCCCGCAGTCCCGATAATCACATTGTGATAGAGACGGCGGCATGATATTCTGGTGCCTCAATAGAACGAGAAGGGGACTCCATGAAGAAACTGTTTTGTGTAAGCGTGTGTGCGGTGACGTTGTCGGTCCTTTGCGTTCGGGCCATGGAAGCCGCCCCCGTGGCGGTCCCGCAAAATGCCGCCCCGGCGGTTACTTCCGCCCCCAGTGCCGGGCTGAAGGAAATCACCCTCACGGGCACGATTACGAAGCGCCTGCCCTGCGCCTGCGTTCATGTTACGACTTACTTCTTGACTGGCGCCGATGGCACAGCGATCAAACTCCCCGCCGCCAGGGGCAACCTCAATCTCGATGCCTTCGTAGGCGCCCCGGTGACGCTGACGGGCATGGGTGGCGAACAGGTCAGCCACGGCAAGAAGACGGTTTTCCTCCGCAAAGTCACGGCCGTCGTGATGGCGCCGCGGAACGCATAGCAACCGGTTGAGGAACTCGGCTCGCGAGGACGCTCGCCCTCCAGATCTTCAAAACGCTTTTTTTCTTTGGAGGGCGAGCGTCCTCGCGAGCCGCCTCCTATGCAGGCCTCTACACCGCCACGCTCTTGAACTGCGGCAGGTGCGGCTGGTTCTTGCGGAACATGTCGCGGACCATCTTGCGGATCTCGGCCAGCGACAACACGGCGGCGGTCAGGGGGTCGTTACAAATGGCCCGGTAGACCATTTCGGCATCGCCCGTCAGACTGCCCTCGACTGCCATCATCTCGATCGTGGCGCTGAGCGACGTGATCGCCGCGCACTGCATGGGGAGCGCACCGACGTGCACGGACTCCAGCCCCTTGCGGCTGGCCAGCACCGGCACTTCCACGCAGCAGTCCGCCGGCAGGTTCGTCACCAGGCCCGTATTCGGGACATTGCCGTTGAACTGGAACAGCCCGCCGCCCAGGCAGGCGTTGATGATCGACGCCGCGTACTCGTGGCCGCGATCAAGCGAGATCGGCTTATCCTTGGCGAGCCACTCGGTCACACCTTTCTTCCAAGTCTTCTCACTCCGTCGGTACTCGTCGAGAATATAGGCATGGACGCCGGGATTCCAACCCGTGCCGGACGTGCAGTACTTCTTGATCAGGTCCGGGCGTTTGCGGAACCACCAGTTGTATTCGGAGTTGTGACCGCTCGACTCCGTCACGTAGAACCCAAGGGCCAGGAACATTTCATTACGCACCTGCTCCTCGTTGTAGACCTTTTTGTTCGTGGACACCACCTCGTGCAGGCGCGGATAGAGGTCCTTACCCTTGTGCTGGAGTTTCACATACCAGGAAAGGTGGTTGATGCCGGCCGACGTGTACTGCAGTTCGTCGTACGGCACGCCGACCCAGTGGGCCAGCATGCCGGCCGTGCCCTGAACGCTGTGGCACAGGCCCGTGACCTTGATCGATGAGGTCCGCTGCATGGCATGGCAGAGCATGGCCATGGGATTCGTGTAATTGAGCATGATCGCGTTCGGACACAGCCGCTCCATGTCCCGGCAGATATCCAGCATGGTCGGAATGGTGCGCAGAGCCCGGAAGATGCCGCTCGGGCCGCGCGTGTCGCCCACGTTGATGTCGATCCCGTATTTCTTGGGGATCAGGATATCGTGCTGCCAGACATCCGTGCTGCCGCACAGGATTGTCACACACACGGCGTCCGCGCCCTTGAGCACTTCCTTGCGTTCGGTGGTGGCGATGACAGTGGCCGGGTAGTTGCCCATTTTCACGATCTTGTCGATCATGCGCTTGGCATAACCCAGGCGTTCCTTGTTGATATCCACCAAGGCGATGGTGGCATCGCGCAACAACGGAAACGTGAGAAGATCCCGGACCAGCCCGCGCGTGAATCCCAGACTGCCTGCACCGATGAAAACGACCTTAGCCATGAACGACTCCTTGGGGCCAAACCCCGGTTGCGCCTAACTTGCTGAAGTGCCGCGTGTACCAGAGCCCTACCGGAGTGTCAAGACGCCCACGTCACATTGTGATTGCGGCCGCACCCGTTTTGTGGCAAGCATACGCCCGTTTTGCCGGGTCAGGCGACCCGGCGAAGGGTGTTCTCTGCGGACAGAATCCGCGAAACAACGGGACCGGATCCCGAAACTAAACCAAGGAGTAGAACCATGAAGAAACTGTTGTACGTAAGTGCAGGTGTGTTGGCCTTGTCGATTTTCTGCGCGCGGGCCGATGACGTCGCCCCCGGTGCTGCGCCGGCCAAGACGGAGCCCAAGGCTGTTGTTCCGCCCGCTCCCAAGCCCGAAATGAAGGAAATGACCCTCACGGGCACGATCATCAAGCAGGAGATCAAAGGCAAGAAGGACCAAGTCGTCGTCGCCTATTCGCTGACAACCGGCGAAGGCGTGACGATCAAGCTCCCCACGGCCAAGAGCAGCCTCAAGATTGAGGATTTCGTGGGCAGCAAGGTGAAGCTGACGGGTATGGGCACGGAGAAGGAAGGCCACGACGGCAAGAAGGTCACCTCCATCCAGAAGATCACGAACATCGTGAAGGCGGTTGAGGCGGCCCCAGCGGCCCCCGCAGCAGTCCCGGCACCGGCCAAGTAATCTGCACTGCAGATCCAATCCCTTCGGGGATTACGAAAGACCCCGGTCCTCGGACCGGGGTCTTTTCTTTGGCACTTACGAACTCAACCGCGAAAAGGTCTCGGTCCCGATACACGACCGGGGCGTCAAGGGGGGAGCCGTGACGGATCGCGCAGGGGACCGAGAAAGAATGTTGTGACCGCCCTTAGGCACCAGCCTCCACAGATCTAATCCACCAGAAACGCATCATATCACGGTCGCTACGCATGCGAACGCACCGTGATGAACCGGCGTTCGACATCGCGAACAACAGACACCCAGTCCAGTCCTCAAAGGCCCAAAGGCAGAGCGGCACTCACCCGGAAGAACCTCTGCGTCACCACCGCGTGCGTGAGGAGGCGGGTCGTTGTCGCGGTTGGGTCCGGCGACAGGAGTCCGAGCCCGCTGTCCGCCCACGTGGCGGCGTTGCTCAGCGTGACCGCCTGATCGATGCGATACAGGCGCGTCGGCCTGCTGGCCCACGTCAGGCAGTCATTGGTTGCGCCGACGGCCGTCAACGCCGTGATGGCGAGCACGTCATTGGTGTCATTCGGATCCGTGTCCGCCACGTACTGCTCGTAATCTGTCATGACTTTTCCAGCATAATGGCCGTCGTGTGTGAGACGGCCAAGGCTGCCGACCTTGGCCAACTCCCATTGATCCGGAATACCGTTCGTATTGCTATCGGGTCCGGCATCCAAGCGGTCGGTTTGCACGAAGGCCTGCCCGTTGCTGAGACTAATCCAGCCGACATTGCCCCCCCATATCGAACCGCCCAGAGTGCCGGTAAGCAGGTCGACGGCAGGCGCGCCGGTGTCTTCAAAGGCCACCCACCCCACGCTGTCGCTCCACCCGAAGCCCCGCAGAGCGCCTCCGTCCAATTGGTTGACTCCGAAATCCGCCGGCCCCGCGTTTGTGTAGCGGAAACCGTTGGTCGGACTGCCATTCCCCAGACTGATCCACCCGATGCTCGGGCAGTAGAAATAGCCTGAGCACACGAACTGGCCGACCACGGCCCCGTGGGCGCCGTCCGCGTAGGCGTCGACCCAGCCCACGTTCGCGCCCCAGGCATAGCGATTCGTCGCATCGACGGTGGACGCGGCGGGTGCGATCGCCGCCGTGAGCTGCAACGCCATGGCCAGCCATCCGGTCGTCTTCATGACCGCCTCCTTCCCAGGTTACCGGGCATCCCGGCTGAACGTTGCCTAGTCACCGATATTGCCCCACGCGCTGAGGGAGCTATTCGTGGCCCGGCCGACCGGACCGGCATCATTACCTGCCAAACCCAGGTAGTTCGTGTCATTGCCTGAAGCGATGTTGCGGATGATGATGTTATTGCTGGACACAACGTTGATGCCATACCCGTTGTTCCGCAAGAAATTCGCATCAATACGATTACCATTGCCGGTCACCAGGATGCCCGGGACCGCGCCGTTCCCCTGGCATCGGCAGTCTCGCACGACGCCGTCATTGTTGATCCGGATACCAAAGCCGCCGTTTCCGGAGGCCGTACAATCGCGGATGACTCCACTTCCCGTGCTCAGCCCCCCGGCCGCATCCGCATGGGCGCGGCAGTCCACGAGTTCGCCGTCGGGCCCGGCGATCACACCGCTGGTATCATTCTCGACAAGGACATGTTCGACCCGGGTGTTATACCCCGGGGCTCGAACGCCGCATGCGCCCGCGCCGCCCCAGTTGGCGACCCGCCCTTCATGCACGCGCAGATTCGCGTTCGTGGCCGCCTGCGCGATGCCGTCCAAGCTCCCCGCCCCCGGCCCGATCAAGTCATGGCCGGCCATGTTAATGGCCACGTCATTGGCGTTAACGGTAATGCCGTTGGCGTTGGTGGCAGTGCAGATCAATGTGCCGGCGAACCTGACGGAACACGGCCAGGCGATCGTTTCCGGCACTTCACAAAGCAAAATATTGAGACGGTTGCCCGGCCCGATATCGTAGTTTACCCCGTTGCCCCACACCGTGTTATCCAGCACGTAATTGTCGACGCCGTCGATGTGCAGTCCCTTGTAGCCGTGGGCGACGTGGTTGGCTTCAATCCGGCAGTTCGACCCCGTCACGCGAATGCCTCCGCCGAACGAGACGAAACCGTTGAAGCCGCAGACGTTGTTGGCGACGATGCACCGATCCTCCGCCCAAATGCCGTCCAGCGTGTTGAAGGAAACAATGCAGTCGCGTACGATACAGGAATCCTCTGCATGGATGCCGACCCCGTTCGTCGTAACTTCACAGGTCTCTACATGGGAGTGCCCCCCAACCCAGATGCCCGCGCCGCCGCAGCCGCTGGCACGGCAATCCCGAACCTTGGACTCCTGGCGGACACTGATTCCGGCGACTCCCACGCCGCCGCAGTTCTCGACGTTCACCTCCTCCACCACGCCCGCCGGTCCCAGGAAGATGCCTTCCCCGGGCCACCCCAGGACACGACCATTCCGCACCACAACGTTCGGGACTCTGGCATTAATGGCCCGAGCTCCTCCGCCAACGCCTTGGCCCGGGCCATTGAGCGCAAAGCCCCGAAGATCGATATGAACATTGCCGACCGCAACCGTGATTCCGTTCGAGCCGGTCACGTCCCCGGCCAGGTAATAGGAACCGCTGTTGGTGATCGCATAGGGCAACGCCGCGATCAACCTTCTGGGCTCAACCTGTTCCAGCGTCTTCATCAACGGTCCCGGAGGTCCCGGCGGCGTCAAACTTCCCTGAGCCACAGCCTTGTGACAAACCACAGCCGAACCCAGCAAACACAACGCCAACACTCCATGTCTCGTGCTCATGCGGGCCTCCTGCTTTTTGGCGAACGGTCTTGCCGCGCCATCGACACCTTGCGTCCACAGCCTGCGGCTCCGCCACTCCCGTGAGGAAAAGCCCAGGCGCGATGTCTGGAGCGGAGTATGGACGGACCGGCAGGAGGTGTCTGTAGGACCCGGCCGCGATCTCGCGTCAGGCGCAGCCCTACACGGGCGGCCGGGCGGACTCAACTGTTGGCGCGATCTTCCCGCCAGCGCACGGCCTCGCGAAGCAGTTCGCGCTCCGTGCGAAGGCTCATCTTTTCCTTGATGCGGGCGCAGAACGTTTGAACCGTCTTCACGCTCACGTGGAGCGAATCGGCGATCTCGCGGGTTTCCCTGGCCTGGCCCAACAGCTCGAAGACTTCCAGTTCGCGGTCGCTGAGCAAGGTCACGGGCGACACCGCGACTTCATGCCCCCCGACAACCTTTTCCGCGATCGCGGCGGCAACCCGTTCGCTCATGTACTGCCTGCCGCCGAGGACCTGACGGATCGCCTCGACCACCTTCCGGGTGGAATCGCGCTTCATCACGTAGCCGCGTGCGCCGGCGCGAAACGAACGTTCGGCATAGAGAAGCTCGTCATGCATCGAAAGGACGATGACGGCCACGTCGGGGCAAGACGTGTCGATATCCTTGACCAACTCCAGTCCGGAGCCATGTTTCAACGAAAGGTCCACGATGGCTACCTGCGGCTGGAGGGTCGCGATCGCCTCCAAGGCCTGCGGCGCCTCGTCGGCTTCCCCGCACACGACCAGATCGGGCTGCTGGTTGATCAGGTTGGTGAGCCATTCGCGCACGAGCGGATGGTCGTCCACCAGGAAGACCCGTATCTTTTGGATTGTCATGGTTGACCGCGCAACGCGCATGTGACCAGGGTGCCGCCGCCGACCCCGCGCTGGGCGGCAAATGTCGCGCGGATCATGGCAGCACGATAGCTCATGATGCGCAGACCCATGCCGCCGCCCGTGGACGCCGGCTCGGGCAACCCAACGCCATTATCTTGCACACTCAAGACGACGGCGTCTCCATCGTGGGAAAGACGGACGACGACGCAGGAAGCTTTCGCGTGTTTTACGGCGTTGTGCATGGCCTCCTGCGCAATGCGATACAGATGCATCCCCGTCGCGGAATCCGGGATGACCACGGGAGCTTTGCAAACAAACTCACAACGAATCTGAGCCCGCTCGCCAATGCTTGCCGCCAACTCGCGCAGCGCGTCCAGCAGCCCTTCGCCGGTCATCTGGATGGGTGAAAGCCCCAGGACCAGTTGGCGGGTGAGTTCAATGGATTCCTCCACCATCCGTACCACACCGCTGGCATCAGCGGCTTCCGTCGGTGACTTGTCGGCGAGCTTCCCCTGCAGTACTTGGGCGGCCATCGCCGTTGCCGTCAAGTGCTGTCCCAGACTGTCGTGCAACTCGTACCCGATCCGTTGGCGCTCCCGTTCACCAATGTCCAGGATTACGCTTTCCAATCGTTCGCGTTCGGCCATTTCCTCGGTCAACGCCTTCGTTCGTTGTCGCACGCGGTCCTCGAGTTCCCTGTGCAACGAACGCAATCGGTCCAGCAGCCAGACCACGACGAGGTAAACGATCATCGTGATGGCGGCATTCCAGACCCACACGAACGGATGGCCGTAGTGCATGCCTGCCGCCGTGTTGCTGACAAGCCAGGCTGCCACGCTGGCTATCGAAACCGCAACCCCAAAAAACGTGCCTACAAACCAACTCGCCAGCGCCACCGCCAGAAGATAGAAGACCGAAAGAAAAACTTCGACGCCCGTCAAGTAATCGGCGATGCCGACCACCAACACCATCGCTATCGCGATCGTCCCGAAGAACCATCGCGACTTCCGCACCAGACGCACGCCGAACCCTGCCATGCCGCCTCCCCCAGTTTCACCTGGATTCCGCATCAGCGTGCCGGTTCCCTGGCCCCGAGTCAATCGCGCGGTCGGCCGTCGAACTTAAGATCAAAACGTGTGGTTCGTGATCGTGCAGGTCGCATTCGTGCCGATCGTCTGCCAGTCATACGTCCCGCCGGCCGGGCAGACAGGCGTCGCCTTCATGTACCCCAGGCAGGCGGTCGTGTCTGCCGAGACTCCCTGGGTCTGCTTGGTTTCCAGGGCCCACTGCTCCTTGGCGGCTTCCATCTGCCGCAGGTTGTTGATGCAGGCGTTCTTCTGCGAGGTCGTCCTGGCCTTCATGAACGACGGGATGGCAATCGCGGCCAGCAACCCGATGATCGCCACGACGATCATAATCTCAACGAGGGTAAAACCCGACTTGGCCTTGGTCATCCTGCGCACTCCTTTTGGTTTGTTTCCATGCCCAGTAAGTGTGAACGACCTTGCCGCGACTGTATGTAGGACCCGGCCGGTATCCGGTGTAGGGTACGGCCCTACACAGCACCCGGTCGCCCCGAGGTGTCCGCCGGGTTTCCCGGCAACTAAAGGCACGGCAGCGATTGACGCGCGGGCGCCCAGTCTCTATCATGAACGGCCATTCATCTCATGAACAACCATTCAACCAGTGCGCCCGCTCGACAGACGAGTCCTGAGCGGCGTCGCAAAAGCAGCCCTGAAGCTACGCGGAGGGAGAAAGAACGGGCCGATCACCGGCAGACCATGCTCAGCGCGGCGGAGCGGGTCTTCGTGCGGAACGGTTTCCGCGACGCGACGATTGCCGAGATCGCCCGGGAAGCCGAGTTCGCCGTCGGGACCTTCTATAACTTCTTCAAGAGCAAGGACGATCTCTACGCCCAGGTGCTCGATGGGATCGTCAGGGAGTTCGTGGCGGAATTCGAGCGGGACGTACAGCAGCGGGACGACCCGGTAGACGCCCTGTCGGCGCTGATCGACCTGCGGATGCGCGTCTTCGACCGGCATCGGGAGTTCTTCCGGCTCTTTTTTGAGCAGTCCGCGGCCGGCGTCAAACTGACTGGTCGACACCTGAAGCTCCGCGAGCAATACCGGGCGTCCGTGGCCGCTATTTTTGCCCAAGGCGTCAAACGCGGGCTCTTCGACAAGCTGGATCCGCTATATGCCGCGATTTGCCTGGACGGCATGCTGAATGCCTTTGTGCGCCATTGGAGCGCCCATGAAGGCGGCAACCCTTCGCCCGAGCGGCTGAAGATAATGAAGGAAACGGTCCTGAGCCGTTTCCGAGTCCGGAGAAACTGAGGACGTTAATGACTATCGTTGGACATCGTCTTATGGCATGCGCCACCGTGGCCTCGGCGGTGGGCCTCGCCGGCTGCGCAAATCAGGATGCTGTTTATCAGGATGTTCTGCAAAGCCGCACTGACGACGGCGCGCAATGGCTGGCCGCCAACCGGCGGGGCACGGCGGCCGAACCCACGATTGCCGGGCAACTCGCCCTTGACGACGCCGTGAAGCTGGCGCTGCTGTACAACAAGGAATTGCAGGCCGTGGAACAGGAACGCGCCCTCGCCCACGGCCGGATGCTCGAAGCCCAGGCCAGGGCCATGCCGTCAGTGGCCGCGCACGCCGGCTACGTACGGCTAGACCAGGCGCCCACGATCGCATTTGGGGACCAGAATTTCGAAATGGCGGTCGTGAACAATTACTCGGCTAGCCTCGAGGTGAAACAGCCGCTCTACGAAGGCGGCGCCATCAGCGCGGCACTCAGGGCCGCGCGCCTCAATACGGTGATGGGTGACGAGAAAATCCGGGAAGCGGTGGAGCACCTCGTGTTCGCGACAGCCTCGTCTTTTTACGACGCGCTGCTGGCCCAGCGGCTGTTCGACGTGAATCGCGATGCCGTAAAGTCCGCTGAGGCGCATCTGGATGACGTGACCAAACGGCACAAGCAGGGCACGGCGTCCGATTACGACGTGCTGCGGGCCGAAGTTGAAGTGTCCAACTTCAAAGCGGAGATGATCCGGCAACGCAACCGAATCAGCCGCGCCCAGGCCGTGCTCATCAAGGACATGGGGGCCTCCCAAGAGGTCGGCAAGGACCTGAGTCTCGCCGACGCCCTGCAATACCAATCCGTGGCGATGACCTGGACCGACGCGGTGCAGACAGCCTTGGAGAACCGGCCTGAACTCTACGAGGCCGAACTCGCCGTGCGACTTCAGCAGCAGGCCTTGCGGTCCGCGCAAAGCGCCTATCTACCCAGCCTGAACGCGTTCGTGACGGGGACCGAGGCGAATCCGGCCCCGCACACACCGATCGAGACGGAGTGGGGCGCGGGCTGGACGGCCGGAATCGAGGCGTCGCTGCCGATCTTTGACATGGGACGCGAAGGCAAGGTGACGACGGCGGAAGCGCAGTTGCGCCAACGCAAGGAACAGCTCGCGGAGACGCGTGAACGGGTTCTGATGGAAGTCAGGCAGGCGCTGCTGACCGTGCAGGATACGGAGGAATTCGTCGATTCGCAAAAGTTGAACTTGAGCAGAGCCGCGGAAAGTCTGCGGCTCGTCGAGGCAGGCTACCGCGAAGGCGCCCAAAGCCAGGTTGATGTGACGGATGCCGAGACGGCCGTGACACAGACGCGGGGGCTCTATTACCAGGCGATCTACGATCATTGCATGGCCCGGCTGTCGCTTCAGCGGGCCATCGGCCGCCTGGGTGTGAAAGGGCAGGAGAAGACCCAATGACCAGCGAGACCCAAGACAGCGCGGCACCGACGCCACATGCGTCGCCGCACGAGAGCAACAAGAAGAGCAAACCAGGCAAGGAAGAACACGCTTTCGCGCGCACCAACAAGCCGCAACGGATCCGGATCGGCCTCGCCATCCTCGGCGTCATCGCGCTCGGGGTGGTCGGCTATTGGTTCTTCTTCGTGCGCGGCCTCGTCTACTCGGACGATGCCCGCTTCAACGGGCACATGGTTGACGTCGCCCCCACGGTAGGCGGACGCGTCATCAGCCTGCTCGTTAAGGAAGGCGACACGGTTCACAAGGGCCAACTCCTCTTTGACATCAACGCCTCCGTGCAGCAGGCGGTGGTCGCTCAAAGCGCTAGCATGGTGGAAGCGGCCAAGGCGGCCCTGACGGTGGCCAACGCAAAACTTGGGCGCGCCAAGAATGGACCGCAGCCCGAGGAAATCCACGTTGCAGAAGCCGCCGAGGCACGCCTGCAAAACGAGAGCGCGTTGGCAAAGACCGAGTTGGACCGTATGCAGGGACTTCGGAAGGAAGGGGTTGGAACCCAGGACCAACTTGATCGCGCGGCGGCGGCATTTGAGAGTGCCCGGCAAAACCACGAAAGCGCGACCCAAAGTCTCAGCCTACTGCGGCAGGGAACACGCACCGACGATCTGGAGGTGACGAGTGCGGAGGTCAAACTTGCGCAGGGTCGCGTCTCCGAGTCCGAAGCATCACTGGAAAAGGCCAAGCGAGACTTGGATTTGTATTCGGTCGTAGCGCCGTTCGACGGGCACGTTGTCCGGCGCTGGGTCGATCCCGGCGCCGTTGTGCAACCTGGACAGCCGGTGGTCAGCGTCTACGATCCCGCGACGCTGCGGGTGGATGCCAACATTGAAGAGAAATACCTGGGCGAAATCGCGCTGGGGGCCGACGTGGACATCCGGGTGGATGCTTATCCACACCTGCGGCTCAAGGGCCGCGTGACCGACATACTCCGCGCCGTCAATTCCGAGTTCAGCCTGGTGCCGTCGGAAGGCGTGGCCGGCACGTTCATCAAAGTCACTCAGCGGGTTCCGCTGCGGATCGCCGTATCCGCCCCGCCGGATCTCGCCCTGGGCCCGGGATTGTCGGTGGAAGTGTACATTCATTCCGGCATGACGAACGGGGCCGCCCTACCTCACATGACCGCGCCTGATACGGGAAAGAATATCTGAACTACGAAACACGCGAAATACGCGAAACCGAATTCCTTTCGCGTGTTTCGCGTATTTCGTAGTGAATTGAAACGGACTTAGGATGCCTGAGCTTCAGACAACGCCGGGATACCGTTGGGGCGTGTTGACGGTCATCATGCTTGGCACGTTTATGGCCGTGCTCGACATGAGCATCGTCAACGTGGCCCTGCCCCACATGATGAGCGCGTTCGGCGTGAACCGGGACCAGATCGAGTGGGTGGCCACCGGCTTCATGCTGGCCTCCGCCACGGTCATGCCATTCATGGGCTGGGTCGCCCGCCGCATCAACTATAAGACACTGTACCTGGGCTGCCTGGCGCTGTTCACCGTGGCCAGCGGGCTGTGCGCGCTGGCCTGGAACCTGGATTCCCTGATTGCGTTTCGCATCCTGCAGGCGCTGGGCGGCGGGGCGATCCAGCCCATCGGCATGGCGATCATCGCCGAGCTCTTCGAACCGCACGAGCGCGGCAAGGCGCTGGGGATTTGGGGCATGGGCGTCGTCGTGGCGCCGGCGCTCGGGCCGACGCTGGGCGGCTATCTCACGGATGCCTTCTCTTGGCGCACCATCTTCTCGGTCAATATCCCGGTGGGTATCGTCACCCTCTTGATCGGCATGGTGCTGATGCGCCCGCTCTATGCGCACGGGCCCCGGCGCTCCTTTGATGCCGTGGGCTATACCTTCCTGGCCATGACGCTGATCGCGGGCCTGATCGCGCTTTCCAACGGCCAGCAAGAAGGCTGGGACTCCAACTACATTCACATTTGCGAGGCGTTCACGGTCGTGGGTGCGGTCATGTTCGTGGCGGTGGAACTGGCCGTCGATCATCCCCTCATGGACCTGCGGCTTTTCATCAACCGAAATTATGCGCTAGCCGTGATCCTGGCGGTCTTCCGCTCAATCGGGCTGTTCGGTGGCGTATTCCTGCTGCCCATCTACCTTCAAAACCTCATGGGGTATACCACGATTCAGTCGGGCTTCTGGCTGGTCCCTGGTGCCGTCGCGGTGGGCGTGACCATGCCGATCGGCGGCCGTCTGGCCGATCGTTACAGCCCGCGGTTGCTGGTAACCATCGGGATCACGATGATTGGTATCTCGCTGATCATGTTCGGGTGGTTGGACCCTCTTTCCGGATGGGCCATGCTGGTGTTCCCGCAAGTGATGCGCGGCGCCGGGATCGCCCTGATGATGTCGCCGTTACTGGCCGCGGCGATGAACGCCGTGCCCAGGAGCGAACTGCCGATGGCCTCGAGTTTCCTGAATGTGGCGCAGAACGTCGGCGGGGCCATCGGGATTGCGGTACTCAACACGTTCGTAACGAACTCGATCCACCGCCATGCCGTGGGGTTTGGCCAGGTTTTCGCGCCGCAATCGGAGGCGTTTCACCGGTTTGCGATGCACGTCTCGGGCCTGGTGGTGTGGCATACGCCGGGCATCCTGGCCACGCCACAGGTCAAAGCGGGTTTCGCCGCCGCCGAGGCCATCGGCCACCGGGCCCAGGTATTGGGCTTCGACAACGGCTTCGTCTTCGCCGGCATCATCCTGCTCAGCGGGATCTTCCTGACTCTCATGCTCGAGCCGTCCGCGCACCACGGGCGGGAGCTATCGAAGGCCGCGCTTGTTGCGGAGTGAACCTGGTGCCTCTCGCTCCCCGAGTTGCCGCCTTCGTTCGCTGCTTGAGTCCCTAACTTGAAGTGACATAATGCAAAGCGGTTCCAGGTGCCAAGCGGGAATGAATAGAGCGCTGAAATGACCGTTGCGCACCTGGCACACAGAACACTCTCGCATGAAGACCCAACGGAATTCCGGAAGCATCGGCGTAGCGGTTCCCCGCGTGGGCATGCTCGCCACCGTGCGAAACCGGCGGGGAATTGTCAGCTCGGTTGAACCGCACGACGGCCCGGAAGGCCGGATTAACCTCGTCAGCGTCGAGTACACGGACCCGGATGGCACATCGGAAGACCGACTACTTTGGGAGCATGAGCCAACCGCCCGCGTTTTGGAGCCTTCGTCCCTGCCAAGGGTAAGTGACGAGGGCCCCATGCCGCCCGCGGAGTTCCAAGCGCTGGTACGGGCGTCGCGTTGGTCAGCCCTTGAGCCCTTCCTGGATCCCGATGGGGTCGGGCCCTTGGATCGCCTTCCGATCTCCGCGCCTTTCCACAGTGCCATCCAGGTGGACGACTACCAGCTCGTGCCCCTGCTCAAGGCGTTGCGCATGCCCCGGATTTCCATGCTGCTGGCGGATGACGTTGGTCTCGGGAAAACAATCGAAGCCGGACTGATTCTCAGCGAACTCCTGATCCGGCGTCGCATCCGACGGGTTCTGATCCTCTCCCCGGCCGCACTCCGGTTGCAATGGCAGCAGGAAATGCGCGACAAGTTCTGTCTGCCGTTCGGGGTCGTGGACCGGGAGCGGACCTTCCAATTGCGCAAGGAACTTGGCCTCGATGCCAATCCGTGGCGAACGGCTCATCGCCTCATCACCTCCTATCACTACCTCAAACAGGCGGATGTTCTGGAGGAATTCCGCTCCGCCTGTCGAGTGCCGGAAGGAACACCCCAGCTTCCCTGGGACCTGCTGATCGTGGATGAAGCGCACAACCTGGCACCGGCGCCGTTCGGTGAAGACAGCGATCTGTGTCAAATGCTCGGGCTGATCGCGCCCTACTTCGAACACAAGCTATTCCTGACAGCCACCCCCCATAATGGGCACACGCGCTGTTTCACGGGCCTTCTCGAAATGCTCGATCCCGTTCGTTTCACCCGCACAAGCGAAATCGGAACTGCGGAGCGAAAGCGCATCGAAGAGGTCGTGGTCCGTCGCCTGAAAACGGAAATCAACGCCAGTACGAACCCACCGCGGTTTTCAGAGCGCCGTCTCGAGGGTTTGGCGCTGAACACTGAAGACTCGGAGAAGGCCCTTTCCCGGGCCTTCCAAGCCTTTCGCGCACAGGTCCGCGCCTTGATCAGGAAGTCGCCTCGCGAGGATCAACTCGCCGGGGCCTTTGCCGTGGAAGTGCTCGGCAAACGGCTGCTATCCTGCCCGGTTACATTCGCGGACACCTGGCATCGCCTGCAGCAAGGCGCGGCCGGCGCTGAGCGCGCGAGTGCAGCGGACGTGCGCGCAGCCGAACGAACGGCACGCGAGGAGTCAGCCGACGACCGCGAAACCGAGGCTCGGACCCGCCATGCGGCTGAAACCATCGGTGCGTGGCTGCAGCCCATGCTGCCCAACGCGAAAGCCGAAATCGAAGCCGTGGACCAAGCACTGCAAGGACTGGGGCTCGAGCAGACCGGGATTGAGCCGGCAAAGCGCGCCCCCCTGCACGACGCCCGCCTTGAGGCGGTGTGGCAATGGATCGATCGGAACCTGTGCCAAAACGGGACTTGGCGCGATGACGAACGACTGATCGTCTTTACCGAGTACATGACGACGCTGGACTACCTGAAGGCGCGTCTTGCCGAACGCTTCGGCGGCGATGAAGCCATTCTGTGCCTCGTCGGCGGCATGGATGACGAGGAACGGGATGTCATCAAGCGAGCGTTCAACGATCCTGCCGCGGCCGTGCGAATCCTCATCGCAACTGACGCGGCCTCGGAAGGACTGAACCTCCAGGAAACCGCCCGCCTGGTGCTGCACTACGACATCCCCTGGAATCCCGCGCGGCTGGAACAACGAAACGGTCGCCTGGATCGCCACGGCCAGGCCCGCGATGTGTCAGTGCTCCACTTCACGTCGACGGACGATGCGGACCTCCGTTTTGTGGCGCGTGTCGTCGAAAAGGTCCACACGATTCGCCAGGATCTCGGCTCAACGGGCGAAGTGTTCGAATCCGCCTTCCAGCGGCATTTCGTCGATGGCGCGTCCGCCAAGGAAGTCGACGAAGCCCTCGACTTGGGACTCAAACAAGCCGCAGGTCGCGCGGAGGTGCCGCGCGACGCGGCCGTGGACACGAAGACGGAAACCGGTGAAGCGGCCAGTGAACGGCTCTGCGCCCTCGCCGCCGAACTGGACCTCGATCCGACTTCCTTGCGGGACACCCTCGAACTGGCCATGAGTGTCGGCGTAGGACTCCCACGCCTTGAGAAGAGCGGCGATTCCGGCCGACTGCGGTTCGTGCCCCCCATCCCACCGGCCTGGACCGAGTTGGTGGAGACGCAGGTGTGCCTGCAAGAAAAAGGCGGCGCCTATCCCGGCCTGGTGTTCGACCCCGCGTTCTTTGTCGACACGCGCAGTGGACGACCGGTGTTCCGGCCGCGGCGTGACACGCTCTTGCTGCATCTCGGTCATCCGATGTTCCATCGCGCGTTGAGTTCGTTTGCGCGGATGCGCTTTCCCGGGGCCGGCGAAGGATTTGCCGTCTCCCGGTGGTGCGTCAGCAGCAGCGCTCCGCCGCCCGACTGCGATGCGGTGATCCTGCTCACCGTGGAGGAGATCGCCGTCAACGAATTGCGCGAGCCGTTCCACCACTGGGTCCGGACCCTCCAATTGCCCGTCGCCGACGGCAAGTTGGGGTCGCCGTTGGCGCACGTACCTGCCCACGATTTGCGAGGGACCGGTGAGGCCCCGCAGCCCGCCGACATCACCAAGGCCCGGGGACTCTGGGAGGAGGTCGAGCGAGATGTTCGCCGCTTTGTGACTGAACTGGCCGGACAGCGAACACAACTCCTTGGCGCCGTGTTGAAGAAGGAATTGCCAGGTGCGGTAAGGGAAGCCAGCGAGCGATATCGAAGCCGGCAAGGCGAACTCTCGACTCTGATCCAGACCCAGACCCTTGCCCGACTCGAAAAGGACATTGCCGAACTCGATGCCGAGGAACGGCAGGGCGTTCTCTTTGACCAGGACGGCCGTCTGAACGAATTGCGCCAGTCCAAAGCCCGCATGGAAGAGCAATTGGCTTACATGCGACTCCACTACGACAATCTGCTGGGCTTCCTGGAAAAGGAACGCGAACGCGTGGTGAACCACCTATTACCCCGCCGCTTCGCCATGCACGGCGAAGCCCAGGTCTTCCCGGTTGCCGTCGAGATCCGCCTGTCCAGGGCAACACGATGAGCGGCAAGGAACAAAGCGAGTACCGATGGTGGGGCGCCTTGCGACACGGCGGAATTCTGTTGTCGCCAGCCTGCCTCCGTAGGTTTTTCCCCGAAACGCCCGCCGATCCGCTGGCTTGGTCAGTACACGAACGGCTGCGACGCGATCTGTTACGCTTTGAGAGCGGCCCTGCGGAGAACGCCGGCGGCCTGGTCGTGACCGTACTGGACAAGGTCTGCGGTCTGGGTTCGGTAATCGGCGGCCGCTGGGCCAAAGGTCCGCAGGTGGACAAAGAATGGTCGCGCCTTTCCTTGACGGGCGAGGCACTGAAGCCCCGCTTTCTGTGGCAGGGCCCTCACGGCGCCTGTCTGCCGGTCTTCTTCGACGCGGAGAAGAAGCTGGGCATTGGGCGCGGCCGCCGGTCGGTGACCCGGGTCGTGGAATGGTTGCGCGCGACCGACGGCAAGTTGGCCTTGATCACGAACGGTTGGCAGTGGCGCCTCGTTCACGCCGGGCAGGACCATCACGCCTGGGCGGAATGGGACATAACGCTCTGGTTCGAAGAAGGACGGACCGGCCCCCAGTTGGATGCCCTCCGCATTCTGATCAACCCCGGCACATTGATCCCGAAACACGACGGGGCGCCGCCTCTGCTGCTCGAAGCGATCCAGCGATCGCGCGCCGGCCAGGCGGAAGTGTCAGCCGTCCTCGGAGAACGCGTTCGCAAAGCGGTTGAAACGCTCATCCGGGCGCATGCGCCCTACCTCGACAACCTGCCGCCGGGTGTCGAACGCCAGGATGTCTACCGGGCCGCCACCCGCCTGGTCATGCGTATGGTCGTGATCCTCTTTGCCGAGGCCCGCGAACTCCTGCCGCGCTCGGAATCGGTCTACCGCGATTCCTACAGTCTGAACGGACTCCGCGAGGATCTGGAACGGGCGGGCGGCGCCACGGCGGACCGCCTGCGCAATCGCTATGGCGTCTGGCCCCGGGTCCTCGCACTGTTCCGCCTCCTCTATCACGGCTCCTACCATCCGCAACTCATCGTCCAGAAATACGGCGGAACGCTCTTCGCACCCGGCGAACCGACAGGCGCCGACGGCCTGAAACTCGCCCTGAATCTCTTCGAAACTGCCTGCTTTGAGGGCACACACCGTATTGTCCCGGATGCCGTGGTCTGCCGGATGCTCCAATACCTGACGCGCAGCGCGGTCAAGGTGCGACAAGGGAATCGATCCACTTGGGTTGAAGCGCCCGTCGATTTCTCGGATCTGTCGTCCGAGTATATCGGCATCCTATACGAGGGACTGCTCGACTACGAACTCCGGCAGGCCGAACCGGGAAACCCGGTTGTCTTTCTCAATGTCGGCGACGAACCCGCCCTCCCCTTGCGCCGGTTGGAACAGATCGATGACAGCGACATGCCGAACCTGTTCAAGACCTTCTCGCAGAAACAACGCCTCGCCACCGGCGAGGAGGATGGCGAGGACGAGGAGACCGCGACGGAGGTTGTTGCGGACGAAGCTGCCGCGACCGGTGAAGAAGAGGGCGGATTGGCCGAGCCCCCTGAACCTGTTGCCGAGGACGCCCGCCAGCAGGCGCGGGCCGAGGCCCTGGCGTGGGCGCGCCGCGCCGTCGTCGCCGCCAAACTGATCGGCAAGCCGCGTTCGAAGCAGAAGGATGCTCAGGCCGCTTTTGCGGCCGAAGTCGAGAAGGCCGCCAGCCGGGTGTGATTTGATTTTGTAACATCAGGCGGCCATTTCCCGATTGGAACGTAGGGCGGCCCGGATTGAGGCGATGTAGGCGGCGTTCTTGTGCCTCCAGTGCATTCCGGCCTGCTTACACCTTGCCGCGACCAAGAACT
>CAITUY010000135.1 GCA_903895695.1 uncultured bacterium | reverse complement strand
TGCTACACCCTGGGCGCGCTGCCGCCGCTGGAGGCGATCTCCAGTTGCGTCGACATGGGCGCCTCTATCACCATGGCCAAGGGCGCGGCCGATGCCGGCGTGCGGCCGGCCGTGGCCGTGATCGGCGATTCGACCTTCACGCACTCCGGCATGACCGGCCTGCTCGACTGCGTGTTCGAGAACGCGCCCGTCACCATCCTGGTGCTCGACAACGGCACCACCGGCATGACGGGTGGCCAGTCGTCGATGGGCACGAGTCGCATCGAGGCCATCGCCGCGGGTCTGGGCGTGAAGCCCGAGCATATTCGCGTGGTCGTGCCCTTGAAGAAATTCCACGTCGAGAACGCGGCCGTGCTGCGGGAGGAGATCGCCTACGAGGGCGTATCCGTGATCATTGCCCGCCGCGAGTGCATCCAGATTACCAGGAAGGGCTGAGGCCATGGCACTTGATATCCTGATTACGGGCGTGGGCGGGCAGGGCATCCTGTCCATCGCCACCATCATCGGCCGCGCGGCGATTGCCGGGGGCCTGCACCTGAAACAGTCGGAAGTCCACGGGATGGCCCAGCGCGGCGGGGCCGTGCAGTCGCACCTGCGGCTCTCGGAGACGCCGATCTGGTCCGACCTGATCCCACGGGGCGGGGCGGGCATGATCCTGGCCATGGAGCCGATGGAGGCCTTGCGCTACCTGGACTGGCTCAGCCCGGATGGGTGGGTGATTGCCAACACGGTTGCAGTGCCCAACCTGGCCGCGTATCCGCCGGTGGACGATCTGCTCGCCGAGATCCGGAAGCTGCGCCACCACGTGCTGCTGGACGCGCTGCAGGCGGCGCGCCAGAGCGGGGCCCCCCGGGCCGTCAACGTCGCCATGCTGGGCGCGGCGTCGCCGTTCCTGGGCCTGCCCGTCGAGGCGCTTGAAGCGTCCATCCGCGAGCAGTTCGCGCGCAAGGGCCAGGACGTGGCGGACGGCAACCTGGTCGTGTTCCGCGCGGCCCGGGCCGCGGCGCTGCGCGACACAGGGCGGGCGTAGGAGGGTGCTATGCTGATCATTGACGCGCATGCCCATGCATTTCCGGATGCGGTGGCTGAGAAGGCAGTTCCACTTTTGGCGAATGAAGGCAACGTCAAGGCGTACCTGGACGGCAAGGTGGCCTCGCTGCTGGCATCCATGGACCGGGCCGGCATCGCCAAATCGGTGATCTGTTCCATCGCGACCAAGCCCGAGCAGTTCGGCCCGATCCTGAAGTGGTCGCGCGCAATCGCCTCCGACCGACTTCTGCCGCTGGGCTCGGTGCATCCGGCTGACCCCGAGGCCGCGGCCCACGTGCGGGCGTTCCACGCGGCGGGGTTCAAAGGGATCAAACTGCACCCTTACTACCAGGACTTCGACCTCGACGAGGAACGCATCAGGCCGATCTATGCGGCCATCGCGGAGTGCGGACTGGTGCTGGTGTGCCACACGGGCTTTGACGTGGCCTTCCCGCGCATTCGCAAGTGTGATCCAGACCGCATCCTGAGCGTTACCCGCCGGTTTCCGACCCTGAAGTTTGTGGCCACGCACCTGGGCGCATGGGAGGACTGGGACGAGGTGCGGGCGAAACTGCTGGGCCTGCCACTCTACGTCGACATCTCCTGCGCACTTGAATGGATGCCGCCCGACAAAGCCCGGGCCATGCTCATGGCGCACCCGGCCGACCGCATTCTGTTCGGATCCGACAGTCCCTGGAACGACCAGTCCGAAGTCGTCGCGCGCGTTCGGGCGCTCGGCCTGCCCGCGGAGCGCGAGGCGCTTCTGCTCGGCCGAAACGCGGCCGAACTGTTCGGGGTGGGGGCCTAGGCAGGGCGCGGTGCCTTCCGGCACCCGGCGCTCATTCGGAGTACGGGGCGGGGGTGAATGGCATGCCCAGGGCTTCGGCCACAGCCTGGCAGGTCAGGTGGCCCTGCCGGACGTTCAGACCCGAGCGAAGTTCCGGGATGCGGCGCAGCGCGTCGTTGCAGCCGTGGTTCGCGATTTTGATCGCGTAGGGGAGGGTGGCATTCGTGAGCGCCTGGGTGGCGGTTCGGGCATAGGCGCCGGGCATGTTAGATACGCAGTAGTGGATAATGTCCTCCTCAACGTAGACCGGGTCGTCGTGGGTGGTGGGGCGGGACGTTTCGGCGCAGCCGCCCTGGTCGATGGCGATGTCTACGAACACCGACCCTGGTTTCATGACCTTGAGCATGTCGCGGCGCAGCAGTTTGGGCGCCTTGGCCCCGTGCAGCAGGACGGCGCCGATTAGCAGATCCACGCCGGGCAGCATCTCCAGCAGGTTCTGCTCGTTGCTGTAGAGCGTGTGGGCGCTCTGGTGCATTGAGATATCCAGGAAACGCATCTTTTCCAGGTCGACCTCCAGGATGGTGAGATTGGCGCCCAGCCCCGCGGCCATGCGTCCGGCATTCACGCCAGCGGTGCCGCCGCCGAGCACCAGGACGTTGCCGGGAAGTACGCCAGGCACGCCGCCCAGCAGCACGCCCTTGCCGCCCTGCGCGCGGCTCAGGTAGTGGGCGCCCACGATGGTGCTCATCCGCCCGGCAATCTCGCTCATCGGTTCCAGCAACGGCAGGCGGCGGCCGATCTCGACGGTTTCGTAGGCGATGCCCGTGGCGCCGCTGGCCAGGAGGGCGCGGGTCAGCTCCGGCGCCGCCGCGAGGTGCAGGTAGGTGAAGAGGATCAGGTCCGGTCGCAGATAACCATACTCGGACGGCATCGGCTCCTTGACCTTGACGACCATGTCGGCCGACCAGGCCTCGTCAGCGGCCGAGACCAGGACGGCGCCGGCCACCTGGTACGACTCATCCGGGTAGCCGCTGCCGATGCCGGCGCCCATTTCCACGAGGACGTGGTGCCCGTTGTGGACAAGTTCGCGCACCCCACCCGGGGTGCAGGACACCCGGCTTTCCTTGTTCTTGATCTCTCTCGGAATGCCGATCTTCATGGGGATGCCCGTCCTTGGTGATTGAGACGCACATATCACCCCGCGCCCGATTCGTCATGCAGAAAAGAGGAGGTACGCATGGTCCCTGCGTCATAGGCATCCTTGACATGACGTACATGCAGACATAGATTGTACGTCATGAACACGAAGCTTACGTTGCGTATGGACGAAGCGCTGGTCCGGACGGCCAAGGCCGAAGCCGGGCGCCGCGGCAAATCGGTTTCGCAGATCGTCGGGGAGTTCTTCGATTCCCTGGCGTCTGGCCAGCGGGCTCCCGCGAAGCTTCCTCCCATTACAACCTCGCTCGTCGGGGTTCTCAAGGGGCGAGGCGTCTCAGAGGCGGACTACCGCAAGCATCTGCGGGAGAAGTATTCGTGAGGGTCCTGGTGGACACCAACGTCGTGCTGGACGTGCTGCTGGACCGGCGCCCGTTCGTGGTCGCGTCGGCCGGAGTGTTCGGACTGGTGGAGCGCTCGCGTGTCGAAGGGGTCCTGTGCGCGACCACGATCACGACCATCGACTACCTCCTGACACAGGCTATGCCCCGCCCGACGGCTCGTCACGCGATCCGGCAGTTGCTCGAACTGTTCGAGATCGCGCCCGTTAACCGCGCGGTGCTGGATGAGGCGGTCAGGAGCAAGGTATTGGACTTCGAGGATGCCGTATTGGAACAGGCCGGCCGGTTGGCAGGGGCCGAGATCATTGTCACCCGGAACCAGGCCGACTTCCGCCATGCGTCGCTGAAGGTTCTCGGTCCGGACGAATTGCTCGCCAGTTTGCCGGAGTAGTACGGAAACGGGGGGTGACGGCACACAGATGAGTGTGTGACGCTATGTGTGGAGGTGATGATATGGCCACCAATCTGCAACTTGATGATCGGTTGATCAACGAAGCGGTTGCCCTCGGCAAGCACCGTACAAAGAGGGCGGCGGTGACACAGGCGCTGACAGACTACATCCAGCACCTGAGGCAGGAGCGTATCCTGGATCTCTTTGGGAAAGTCGATTTCGATCCCGGCTACGACTACAAGCGGCAACGGGCGCGGTCATGAGGGTCCTGGTTAACACGAGCATCTGGTCCCTCGATTTTCACCACCGACGGCGATCTCGCCCATTTCGCGAGATGCCTGCCAATCGTCTTGCACGAGGTCAGACGGCCAGCCGAACCAACCCCTGCGCGTTACCGTCGCCCCGCTCGAAAACGTGCGGTGTGACGGCCGGGCGTTCTACCGCGAAGATCACGAAGAACACGAAGGGTGAAGGCAGGATTAGTTCACGCGGAGACGTGGAGCACGCGGAGAAGAAGATAGCGGACCGGATTTGGTGTTCTCCGCGCCTCCGCGTCTCCGCGTGACGCTCTGAACAAACGAAGCGCAGACCGGTTACGAACCAGACCTTCGTAAGTGCACCGCGTCTCGGCCGTAAGATCGCCGATCGGGAGTTCTACCGCGAAGGTCACGAAGAGCACGAAGGGGCGAGGGAGAGAGGGCAGATGCCCGCCCCCGGTCTCGCCCCGCACCCGCACCACTTTTTGCTTTCGCTTCGGGCGACTAATCTCTAACGTTCCCCTCGCTGTCGGGTCGCGCTGGGGCGGGCGTGAGGCAGGCTGGCGTCGCGGCGGATGGACGGGCAAACGGGGGGCGGGCCGCAAACTGCTTGCCAACAGAAATTTCCTTCGGAAGTGTAGAGGTTGGGGCACCGGGACATGAAACGATTCATGCGAATCATCTTTGGTATCGTGATCAGCGTGAGCCCATTCGTTGTACTCTGGACATATGCAGCCTTTGACAAGACTTGCTGGAACCCACCGAATCCCGACAACGACGATCGTTTGGCCGCTGCCATCCTGATGCTGGTCGCACTGTTCGGAACCATGCCCTTCGTCCTTTTCATACGGAAGAGGATGGCCTCGGTGAATCATTCGATAGTTCGCAACACCCTCAGAGCGCTTGCGTACGTTGCGTATTCCGGATGCTATCTCACAGCACTCTATGGCTTCTTCATGCTGGTTGCTTTTCACTATGACCATATTTCCATCTAACCCCGGGGAGCCGAGCAAGCGCCTCGAAAGCGACTGTGGGCCAGCAACGGCTCCACCGCGGTTCGGACGCATTGTTACTTAGAGGATCCCATCATGGCCCAGAGAAGGATGGTGGCGAGCGTGAAGTTGAAGACGTCAGTCGCGAACCCGGCTGCGCCCAAGGCTGTGGTGCAGGAGGCGTTGCAGGTTACGTGGTTGCTAAAGGGGAATCTGAAGAATGCGCAACTGGCTTATTTGTGGGTGGGCACGTTGCTCGCGCAGGTGCGAGACAAGCAACTGTGTGCCGCGCTCGGGCACACGGATCTTGAGGACTATGGGGCGCAACCGGACTCCACAAAGCCGAGGATTGCGGAGCAAACGGGAAGCGGCGTATAGTGTAGATATAGATGGGGAACGCGAATGAGACTCACGGCAGTATTTCAGAAGGTTGAAGGTGGTTACGTCGGGTTCGTTGAGGAACTCCCGGGCGCCAATACGCAGGGGCGGACCTTGGAGGAGGTCCGTAAGAATCTGGTCGAGGCCGTGGATCTCGTGCTGGAAGCCAACCGGCAACTGGCCGAAGAATCACTGGCCGGACAGACGGCCATTCGTGAGCCCTTCCTGGTTCCCGCGTGATGAAACGACGCGACCTCGTTCGCCACCTCGAAAGACACGGCTGTGAGTTCCTGCGGGAAGGCGGCAACCATACCGTGTTCGTCAACCGCCACACGCGCAAGTCCACTACCGTTCCCCGCCATCGCGAAGTCTTCGAGATGCTTGCCCGGAAGATCTGCAAGGATTTGGATATCCCACTCCCGTAGCCATAGTTCACCATGAAACTCATTGAAAAGCCCACGGTGCTGAAGGCGGCGGGCACGCCGACCAAGGAAATCCAGGAGTTCATCGGCCGCGTCAACAGCGGCACGACCGAGGTGAGTATGGCGAGGATGCGGAGTCCGCAAGGCTGGTCCGAGCCGGCCCAGACGCCTGGGTTCAATGAGTACACGGTCGTTCTCAAGGGGGCATTGCATGTGACCGCGAAGGGGCGCACGGTCGTGGTGAAGGCGGGGCAGGCGATCCTGGTCGAGGCTGGTGAGACCGTGCGGTACAGTACACCCGAACCCGAGGGCGCGGAGTACATGGCCGTTTGCGTACCGGCTTTCTCTCCGCAAACTGTCCACCGGGAATTGTGAGCGGATGGAAGGCGGCGGACGTTGCCGCGCTGCCCAAGCCAAACCGGAATTTCCACCACGAATAGCACGAAGTACACAAAGGGCTGCCATAGCACGTCAATCCCTGCGTGCTCTTCGCGTTCTTCGTGGTGATAGTTAGCGCTGCGGCGCAACAATAGGCAGAGCATGGTCTGGTTATCGGCATGAACGAAAGCTCCAATTCCCCGCTTGCGACTGCGGTGCGACGCGTGGTTGCCGTGTTGGCGTGTGTCTACCTTGTCTGCGCCGTACCGGTTCTGGTTCTGGCGGCTTTGCTCCTGGTGCAGGGCGAAACCTGCCAGGGCCGACTCTTCGCTATGGCCGTGCTCGTCGGGGTTCCCGCGCCGCTTCTGCTGTGGCTGGGCTCGTATCCGCGGCCGGAACGCGTTACGTTGGCGGCCGGCGCGATTCTGGGCGCGCTCACTCTCCTGTTGCTGGGGCTCGACTATCACCTCACGCCGGCCGGGCGCTCGCTGCCGGGCGCGCCCATGCGTTCGTGTTTTACGGGGGCCACGGCGTACCAACGCGCCTCCCTGGCAAACCTGGTTCCGGAGATGGACCAACTGATCCTGGCCAGTTACGTCATGCCGTGGCTGGATCCGTTGATGGACAGGCCCAACACGGAGGAACTGCGCGGCCAGGTGCGGGCCATTTACGGCGAGATGCGGCAGGACCCGGCGTTTGAGTGTCTGGGTTCGGTTTTCAACCTGACGTACCGTGACCTGTTCCTCGGTGACCGGCCGGTGGGGCACTTCTACGAGTATATCCCGAAGGTGAGCGCACGGGAGCGCCTGCCGGTGATCGTGTTCCTGCACGGGAGCCTGGGCAACTTCAAGGGGTACCTGTGGGTCTGGAAGCGCTTCGCCGACGACAACGACGTTGCCATTGTGGCGCCCTCATTCGGCACCGGGAACTGGGATGCCCCGGGCGGGGAGGACGCGATCGAGCAGGCGCGCCAGTACTGCGTCGCGCATCCCCGGCTGGACCCGTCGCGCATCTACCTGGCGGGCCTATCTAACGGCGGCAGAGGCGTCTGCCTCGCGGCGCGGAGCCGGCCGGAGTCCTATCGTGGCCTCATTTTCATTTCGCCTGTACTGGACACCGACCTGATGCTGGGGCCTTCATTCATCGCGGCGTGGAAGGACAAGCCGATCCTGGTCCTCCACGGTTCCGCCGACAACCGTATTCCGCGCTACTACGTGAACGAAGCCGTGGCCATGCTCAGGGGCGCCGGGTTGCGCGTTGAGGCGCGTTCTTTTGAGGGGCAGACCCATTTTCTTTTCTTTACGATCCGAGATGAAGTGAGGGCCACGATTGGGAAGTGGCTGAGACAGGAGGCACTATGACGCCATGTCCAACAGAACCGAAGAAGAGCGGATGCGCGCAGGCTTTTGGCATCACAGGCGACCAACTGGGCGGGAGCGTCAACTTGCCCTTAGACGGGGTGGCGCGCATGTTAAAGGGCCGATGGTTGGCGGGCACGCCGTCTTCCGGGTCGGGACC
Organism: uncultured bacterium; assembly: GCA_903895695.1. Lineage (GTDB taxonomy): Bacteria > Verrucomicrobiota > Kiritimatiellia > CAIKKV01 > CAITUY01 > CAITUY01. The sequence goes on along the minus strand of CAITUY010000135.1, from coordinate 22,319 downwards.
ACGGGAGGCAGACTGGTCGTCTTCATGGACTCCGTGTCACTCAACGGCAAGACGCCGTCCGAAACGGTCATGGCGGCGCTGCGGGGCAAGAACCTTGCCGAAGACGCGAACAAGCGGCCCGAGCAGGCCGCGGTGCTCGACAAAGTGGAATCCATCGCCGTGCGGGATGGGGCGTTGCGCATCGTGTCTCGAGCCGGCAAGTCGGGGGCCGCGCCGGCGCCCTGACCTCGCGGGCCACCGGTCAGATCACTCCGGCCCGGGGTGTTGCTCAGTCGTCGTCGCGGCGTAGACGGCGCCGAGGATGGCCGGGTCGGGCGTCAGGGAATTGGGGACGCCGGCAATGCGCGTGAGGCACGAGACGAGGTGGCCCAGCCGTTCGGCGCTTCGCGCGGCCATGGCCAGAATCTCGCCCTGGGTGTCGTTCACAGGGCCGGAGCGCTGGCTTCGAATCATGGCGATCGTGCCCGTGATCACGGCCAGCGGCTGATTGATCTCCTGGGCTATCTCCGCGAGCGTCTCCAGCAGCAGTTTGCGGGAAAGAGGCTTGGCGGTCTCGGACCCGGCCAGCATGGCGTTCAGCGAGGCGATCTTCTGTTCCGTCGATGCGGCCATGTCCGAGAGACGTTTTCCGACATCGGCAATCAAGGCCTTGGTTTCCGGAGTCGGCGGACCCGCGGGGGCAGTCAGCGATTGCTCGATGGTTTCGCCGAATCTGGCCAGGAGCAGGGCCAGCGTCTTGATATTGCCCGTTTCCGGCCCTTGCCCTGTGCCGTCGCCCGTGCTTTCCGCGGGCGGCTTGGGGTTGATCGTGAGCGCCTGCCAGCCTTCCGGCGTCAGCCCTTGTTCCGTAAGCCGTTCGCGCAGTTCCTCCGTCTGCGCGGGATCGTAACCCGTTCGTTCCAGCAGGCGTCGTAACTTGCCGGCAGTTTCCTCCGCGGCTTGTTTGCTCTTGATGAACTTGCCGGCCAGCGCGTCCACATCCAGTTCCTCGGTCGCGATCTCAATCACCCGTTCGGCAGCCGCGACGGCGTCCTTGCCGGCAAAGGCCTGCAGCCTCGCGAGCAGCGCCTTCTCCAGTACCAGCAGCGACCGCTTGACCTGTTTGCGCCCCTTCTGGGTGGCGATCGCGGGATCTGTCGCCACCTGGCCGACGACCCTGCCGATGCAGCCGACGATGAGCTCGGTCAGCGGCTCGCCCTCGGCCAGATTCGACATGCGGGCGCGAATCTCGACGGCGCGCAGGATGAGCTCGGCGAGTTTCTCGGGATCGGAGGCCAGTTGGCGGATGTCCTCGGCGCTGCGCGTGTTGTCGGCCGCCGCATCGTCCTTCAAGAACGCCATCACGCCATCGAGATCCGGCGCAGGCGGGCCCGCCGCCGTCACGCTTTCGGGTGCAGGCCCGGCCTCAGGCGCGGGCCCGGCCGTTTCGTCCACGCGCCGATAGGCGAAGGTCCTGGCCTGCATATGCTCGAAACCCAGCGAGGCCACCAGGTCGGCGGCGTTCTGGACGGCGCCAGCCTGGGTGGGTACCGCGAGCAGCACGGTGAACAGCTTTTGGTGCTCGTGCAGCGAAAACCCCGGTTCGATGACGAAGCCCAGCAGGTTCAGTTTCAACAGGCGTGCGGTCAGGCTGCCGGCCAGATTCGCTTCGGACGCCGACAGCCCGTTGATCAGGAGGTCGCCTTCGGACACGCTGACGTGAATGGGCCCGTGTCGCTCGATAAACCCGGCGATGACCGCGTGGCTGAGCTGCATGGATTTGTGTGTCACTTTGTGCGCGGCCCCGTAGAGAATCGCCACGTTTAAGGTCTGGCCGATGACTTGAACGAGGTCAACGATATCTTTGGCGATGGCATGTTCGCCGCCAGACACGTGTTTGTCGGGGTTGCTCATGGTTTGACGAACGCGATAGCGCAATGCGGCGGACAAGTCCAGCAAATCGTTGGTCGATAACTGTGGCAACCGCACCGCTAGCAGTGCGATAATGAGCGTGTCATGACCAAGAGAGACATCTATGAGCGCTTTGTCGGCCAGTTGACCGCGGAACTGGAGTCGATCACCGTTGCGGCCAGGGCATCTTTTGCCACGGCGACCAGCGACGAGCATCGCGCCGAGAACAAATACGATACGTTCAAGCTCGAGTCATCCTTCCTGGCCCGCGGCCAGGCGAAACGCGTGGAGGAATTGACCGCCGCATTGGAGAGCCTTCAGTTGTTGCCCATGCAGGACCTGAACGCGACGAGTCCAATCCAGCTCGGTGCGCTGGTCCGGTTGAAAGCCGATGACGGAACGACACGCACGCTGCTGTTCGGCTACGCCGCAGGCGGCGAGACCATCGTCGTGGACGGGGAGGAGATCGTTATCGTTACGTCCCGCTCTCCGCTGGGGCAGGCCGTCCTGGGCAAAACCAGCGGAGACACTTTCGACTTCAAGATGGGCGCCGTCACGCACACCTTTTCCGTGCTGTCGGTGGAGTGAGCCGCACGCCGAACGGTGGCGCAGGCGGCCGTACGAGGAGATACGTAAGATGGAAATCCTGGCCGAGATTCCTTTTGTGTTGGATCCGCTCGCGTTGATGAAGCCCTTGCGCATTGAGCCCGGATCGGGCGACGAGTCGGACCTGCTGGCCCTCATCGATGTGGCCAGGCAGGTTGGAAAGCCGAAGGCTGTCTACACCGAGTCCTTCGTGGAGGGGCGGGACGGCGATACCGTGGATATCGGCGGCATCACCTTTACCAGCCGGACGTTAAACCGGAATCTGGCAACCGCCGAGCGCGTCTTCCCCATGATCGCGACGTGCGGTGTCGAGATGGACGCCGCATTCCCGGCCTGTGGGGACATGGTGCAGGAATTCTGGTGGGACTTGATCAAGACCCACCTGCTCGGCGCGGCCCACAAATACCTCGACGAAGCCCTGCATCGCAAGTTCCGCCTCGGCAAGACGGCCACGATGCGGCCGGGCTCAGGCGATGCATCGATATGGCCCATTGACCAGCAGCGGGGGCTCTTCGCTCTGCTGGGCGGGGTTGAAGCCGCCATCGGGGTCAGGCTGACCGACTCATTCCTGATGGTTCCGAACAAGACGACCTCGGGCATCCTGTTCCCGACCGAAGTGGATTTCAGGAGCTGCGAAGTCTGCCACAGGGAGACGTGTCCCTCCCGGCATGCGCCCTTCAATAAGGAACTCTGGGACGCCATGCAGCACGACTGACCCGATCGGCCTCGGCTCAGCGGATCCGGACCGGGGCGCCGCTCTTGGCGCTGGCATAGAGCGCGTCAAGGAGCTGCATGACGGTCGCGCCTTCCTCGCCGGTCGCCGTGTGGGGCTGCTTGTTGATGATGCAGTCGATGAAGTGGGCCATGGCGCCTTTGACGCCGGGAACCGGCGGATGCAGCTTCATGTCGTACTGGCGTCCATCCCTTTCGACAAAGAGCTCGGCCTCGAACTCATAGCCTTCGCGAAGATTGCGCTGCACGAGTCCACCCTGGGTGCCGAGCAGGCGGGTTTCCATAAGCTCACGCTCGGCGATGTTGGCGGCCCAGGACGCTTCGATTTCCAGGCTGGCGCCGTTGGCGAACTTGATGAAGCCTGCGGCAAGGTCCTCGACGTCGAAGGCCTTGCCTTCCTTCTTCGAGAGGCGCGAGGCGATGTGGTTGTACGTGCTGCCCAGAACCCACACCGGTTTGGGGTAGCCCATGAGCCAGAGCGCGAGATCCAGGCGGTGCACGCCGAGGTCGATGAGCGGTCCGCCGCCGGACAGGGCCTTCAGGCCGAACCAGCCGCCGAACCCGGGCAGGCCGCGCCGCCGGTGCCAGATGGTGCGGGCGAAGTAGATGTCGCCGAGGATCCCGGTCTCGACCTCTTTCTTCAGGGCCCAGGATTGCTCGGTGAAGCGGAAGGAAAAGTTGATCATGAGGCGGCGGTGCGCAGCCCGGGCGGCGGCGAGCATGGCACGGGCCTCGGTGGCATTCATGGCCATGGGTTTCTCGCACAGCACGTGGCAGCCGGCTTCCAGCGCGGCAATGGCGAGCGGCTTATGGAACTTGTTGGGCGTTGCCACGCTGACCACGTCAAGTTTTTCGCGGCGCAGCATGGAGGGGGCGTCGGCGTAGCGGCCGGGGATGCTGTAGCGGTCGCCGGCATCCTTGAGGCGTTGCTCGTTCGGATCGGCGATCGCCACGACTTCGGCGCCGGGGTGACTGCGGTAACCTTCGATATGGGCACGGCCCATGCCGAGACCAATGACGCCAACTCTGAGTTTCTTCATGCTCTGCTCCGGTTGCGTCCGCAGGGCATCCCGCGGTACGAATGCCGGTAATCCATAGCAAGCCGCGGCCGGCAGGCCAAGCCTGGAAACACTTCTCTTTTCAGCCATTGCGCGACAGGCCGGGTCTCCGTTAGGATGCCGGCTGTTTTTTGAACACCCGGGGCGGCGGTCGCCTCATGGAAAGAACGCGCATGAAGATCAAGAAAGTATCGAAGAGCCCGATCGTGTGTTCGGGGCCGGACTTGGTAGCCTCGCGGTTCCGCCAGATTCATCTGGATTTCCATACGTCTGAACTCATCCCGGATGTCGGGGCCGAGTTCGACGCCGACACCTTCGGGGACGTGCTCGACCAGGCCCGGGTGAACTGGATCACGCTGTTCGCCAAATGTCACCATGGCATGAGCTACTACCCGACCCAGGCGGGCACCATCCACCCGAGCCTGAAGATCGATCTGCTGGGCGAACAGATCGAAGCCTGCCGCAAGCGCGGCATCGTGACCCCCGCCTACATCAGCGTGCGCGTGGACGAGCAAAATGCGAAGGTGCACCACGACTGGATCGGCCATCTCAAGGACAACAAGTACTGGAAGTGGGGCGATACGCTGACGCCCGGCTGGTACAATCATTGCATGAACAATCCGGCCTACGTCGACCAGTTGGAGGCGCAGGCCGTCGAGGTGCTGAAGTGGTACGACGTGGAAGGGCTGTTCTTCGACATGTGCTACTGCCCGGAGCCCGGCTGCTATTGTCCCCGCTGCTTCGACAGCATGAAGCGGCGCGGGCTGGACTTTGCCAGCGACGAGGATCACCGGAAGCACGAGTACCTCATCACCCGCGAATACACGCAGCGCTTGACCAAGACCATCCGGAAGATCAAGAAGAACGCCACGATCTTTTTCAACGGCCGCATGCGGCCCGGCATTGCCGAGGAACTGGATGTCTTCACGCACATCGAAATTGAGGCGCTGCCCACCGGCGGTTGGGGCTATGCCTTCTTCCCGATCCACGCCCGTTACGGGCGCGTGTTGCCGCGGCCGCTCCAGGGGATGACAGCGCGGTTCCACAAGAGCTGGGCCGATTTCGGCGGCGTGAAGACTGCCGACCAGTTGATGTTCGAGGCTGGCACCATCCTGTCCGCGGGAGCGGTGATGAACGTAGGGGATCAGTGCCATCCGCGCGGCGTCCTGGACAAGGGGGCGTACGAGGTGATCGGCACGGCCTTCAAGCACGTCGAGAAATGCGAGCCGTGGTGCGCGGGGGCCAAGGCGGCGGCTGAGATCGGCGTGATGATGCTGCCGGGGACGCCGGAGGAGGCGGGCAAGGCCGTCGGCGCGGGTCACATGGGCGGGATGCCGGAGTCGGTGGATGGCGCCGGCCGGATGCTGCTGGAGTTGAAGCAGCAGTTCAACCTGATCTATCCCGACACGGATTTGAACGACTACAAGGTCGTGATCCTGCCCGATTGCGGTGTGGTCGCGGCCCCGCTGCAGAAGGCCCTGAAGGCTTTTCTGGCCAAGGGCGGCGCGGTGATTGCCTCGCACAAGGCCTCGCTGGTGGACGGCAAATTCCAGTGCCCGGGCCTGCCGGCGCGCTATGTGGGCGAGAACCCGAGCACGCCATGCTACCTGGACCTGGGCAAGGATCTCGGCCAGGGATGGCCGCAAAGCAAATTCGTCTTCTATGAGTCGAGCGTCTTCGTCAAGCCGGTTGCCGGCGCGGTGGCCATGGGCCATCTGGTCAGTTCCTATTTCAACCGCACGTACGATCACTTCTGCTCGCATAATCAGACCCCGTTCGACAAAACGACGGCTTATCCGGTGGCCGTGGTCAAGGGTCGCGTGGCGTACATTTCGGCCGAGGTCTTCAAGGCCTATCGGAACCACGCGTATTCGCTGTACAAGAGCATCGTGGCACGCGCGCTGGATCAGGTGCTGCCGCAGCCCCTGGTCAGGACCCACGCCCCTTCGGCCATGGAGATTTCGGTCAACCGCCAGGCCAAACCCAGGCGTTTGGTGGCCCACCTGGTGAACTTCCAACCGCAACGGCGGCACATCCATGTGGAGTGGATCGAAGAGCTCTACCCGGTGCGGGACATTCCGCTGGCGGTGCGGACCGGCAAGCGGCCTACATCCGTCTACTTGGCGCCTTCAGGCCAGGCGTTGTCTTTTGTGATGGACGGCGAGTATTGCCGGCTCGTGGTGCCCGAAGTGAAAGCGCACGAAATGATCGCCTTCGAAGGCGTCTAATCAGGTTAGGGGTATGATGATGGTAGCACCTTCCAACTCGGAGCCGCTGATTCGCAAGGACGAGACCATGCGGTATCGTCCCTTCGGCAAGACCGGCCTGAACGTCTCAGCGCTTTCGTTCGGATGCATGCGCCTGGCGGACGATCCGCCGTATAACACAACGTTGGTATCGCGGGCCATCGACGCGGGCGTCAATTACTTCGAGACCACGCGTTATTACCTCGGGGGAACCTGCCAGCACCGTACGGCGCCGGGCCTCGTCGGCAAGACGGCGGGCGTGATCGTCTCGGGCAAGGAGGGAATAGGTCCCGACCAGACGGCCTACCGATTCCGGAAAGAGATCGAGCGGCAGCTTGATATTCTCGGCCTGACGCATTTCAAGTTTTTTCAAGTCGGCTGGTTCGGGTGGGGCATGATGTCCCATCTGCTCAAGCGCGGGGGCGTGTTGGAGGCAATCCGCGGCGCGCAGGACGAGGGGCTTGTCCAGCACGTCGGGTTCACGGGCCATGACACGCCGGAGAATTTCATTCGCTGCATCGAGACGGGCCTGTTCGACAGCATGACTGTTCCGTACAACCTGCTCAATCGCCAGTACGAACCGACGATCAAACGGGCAGGGGAACTGGGTGTCGGCGTCGTGGCGATGTGTCCCGTGGCGGGCGGAATTTTGTCCTTCGAGTCCGACAAGCTCAAGGCCGCCCTGAAGATGGACATGCCCACCACCGAGATGGCGCTGCGGTTTGTGCTGTCGAACCCGAACGTGAGCACGGCCTGCTCGGGGATGAACCGGATGGAGCAGCTCGAGCAGAATGTCAAAACGGTCAGGGACTTCGAACCCGGATCGGCTGATTTCGGGGCGATGTGCGAAGGATTGGACCGGCTACGCGCCACGCTGGGCGACCGGTTCTGCACGATGTGCCGGTATTGCATGCCCTGCCCGCAGGGCGTCGACATTCCCCGCCACATGGAGATTTACCGCAACTGGAAGTGTTTCGGGCTGGCCGCCTGGACGCAGAGCGCGCTCAAGGGCGTGCCCGAAGCCCAGAGCGCCGTCAAGTGCAACGAATGCGGCGCCTGCGAGACGAAGTGTCCCAACACGCTGGCCATTCGGGACGTCCTGAAGGAACTTCGCACCGTGGCCATGGATTGATCCTGCCGCGCCGCGCTCACTTCTCCCGTCTCACCGAACTTCGACGCACTCCGATCGCGGACGCAGAACCCCTCCGGAACCGTCCGAACCGCGGTAGGGTTTTCGGAAGCTGCATCTCGGGTATTGAGGCATGGCGCGAACCGGAGGCCTGGCGTAGTCTCACTTTGTCACCAGAGCCACACGCCGATCCGCCGGAGTGTTCCGGACCGGGCAGACGCGAGCGACGTGGCGGTGGCGAAGACAGGGAGCGCGTGGGATGTCGATCGCGTTGCAGATCGTGCTATTTGCGGCGGCCTTGGCCGTGCTGCTGTCGGTTATCATCACTGTGCCCATTACCATTCTGGCTTGGCGACGCCTGGAGCGCTTGGCGCAGATCGTCGAGGAACTGCGTACGGACATGCAGGTGGTGGCACATGACGGTCGCGAACTGATGTGGACAATCGGCGAGCTTTCGAAACGGGTCAGCCGGCAGATGGATGACGTGGAGGAGATCGTCTGCACAGCCAAGCTTTGGACCCAGCGCGCGGACCGTTTGGTAGACGAGGTGGGCTCCATCGTAGAGCCGCCGGTCGCGGCGTTGGCACAAGGCGCCGGCCTGGCTCGAGTGGGTATAAGGGCGTTCTTCAAGGCGTTACTCCACGGGGGTAGCGGCGGCAAGCACTAGACGACACAATTGTCATACATAAGGAGAAGGAACATGTCAGACGAAAACAAATGCGGCATAGGCGGAACGGTCGTGGCGTTTGCGGTCGGGGCGGCGGTGGGAGCGGGCCTCGCGCTGCTGTTTGCGCCGCGGTCGGGTAAGGAAACCCGTGAACTACTGGCACAGCGGGCGGCCGACTTGCGCGACAAAGCGGTGGATACCGTGGATGGCGCGAAAGACATGATCCGCGAAAAGAAGGCTGAAATCCTGGCGGCCGTCGAAGCTGGCAAACAGGCGATCATGGAAGAACGCAACAAGCACGCCAAATCGGCCTAGGGCGCCGAATGCATTGACATTTACAGCCCTGCAAGGTTAGTTTGCGCGGTTAGGGCGCCGCCTGTCGCGAGCCCGGTCTACGCATGATGTCACACGTTCGCAGGACTGTCTGCCGCTGCCGCTCCAGCCTTGTTGTCATTTTGGCACTGGCTGGTGGTGCCTTGGTATCTCCCGCCGGCTCTCTTGCCCGTGAAGGGGGTAGTAACGCCTGTGACAACGTTGGCCTTGGGTACCTGACAGCCCCGTCGATGTCTCCCGGCCATATCCTGAGGCCATCTTCCCTGTTTGTGCTCCCCGTTCCTGGTCCCGCAGGGTCGACTTGGGTTGACCTTGATCTTCATTGGGCAAACATCTGGGACTACCAGCGGGACCACTATCTGGTGGATGGCGAGTGGATTCGCAGCGACGTGCGGCTTACGTACGCCGCGCAAGACACGACCTCCGTTGGAATCGACATCCCGATCATTGGGCGAACGGGCGGATTCGCCGATCCCCTCATCGAGGACTTTCACAAGGCCTTTCATCTCGGCAACGCTCATCGTGATGAATTTCCGCAGAACCGGTCTTCGGTCATCATCTATGAGGAGGGCGTGAAGCATACCATCGCCGAAGGAGATTCATGGGGAATTGGCGATGTTGCCGGGTTCGTGGCAAAGCGCATTTCGGATGGAACGCAGATCCTGCCTGCGATCACTCTCCAAGGTCAGATTTCCCTGCCAACGGGCAGCAAGGATCAATTGCGTGGCATGGGCGCTCCCGCGGTGGCCGTCGGCGCCATTGCATCGAAACGCCTTTGGAGCAGCCCCTTCATCCTGTTCGGAGGCCCTGGGTACCAGTATTGCACGGCGGATGAGCTCGCCGGTCTCGAACTCCATAAGGACGAATGGTCGGGGCTGGGCGGCATCGCCTACCAATACTCGCCTTCCCTTTCCCTGATTGCCCAGTACTTGGTGAGTTCGCCCGTCGCCAAGGACGCTGACGAATTTTCGAAGCCGTGTCATGAGGTCAGCGTGGGGTTCAAGGTGCGCATGGCGTCGCATGCATCGCTGGAGTTCGCAGTGGTCGAAAATGTCGCGATATTTGACAATAGCGCGGATATTAGCGCCCACCTGTGCTTCGGGACGAGCCTGTGAACACATGACATCACAAGAGAGAATCCTGGCGGCCTTGCACGGCAAGCCGGTCGATCACATTCCGTTCTGTCCGTTTCTGGCTTATGTTTGGGAGTATTTCCCGCCTGAGATCCGAGATTTGGGACAACTGGCGTTTCACCATCGCGTGGGTGCCGATCCCTTGTGGCGGGGCGCTCCCTGTCCCGTTCGAGTCGTTCCCCCTGCGGCCATGGAGTGCCGGAGCACGGAGGTCGGCGGCAGGACGAATTGGGAGATTAAGACTCCGGTCGGCACTCTCTACCAGGCGTGGCAAAGAAGCGATAGCGGCAACACAAGTTTCCTTGTCGAGCACCCCCTCAAGACCGAGCGGGACTATAAGGTTCAACAGTGGATTGAGGAGAACAACACGTTGGTCTATGACCTGACCCCAGTCAACGACCACTTCGCCGGTCAAGGCCGCGAAGGGCTGTCACTGGGCATGCTGGTCCCGCGGGGCAAGTCGGCCTTTCAGACTCTCGTCGAGCATCTTGTCGGAACCGAGGAGCTCGCGTACGCGCTCACGGATTATCCGGACACGGTCGAGTCGCTTTGGCGGACGATGGTAGCGCGGGATCTGGAGGCCGTGAAGCTCGCCGCGCAGGCGCCCTACGCCCATTACATCACCTGGGAGGATTCCAGCACCCAAAACTACTCGCCGACACAGTACGACGCCTACATTGGCTCCGAAATCGGCGAGTGGTGCCGTCTCTTGGCGGCCTGCGGTAAGTTCTACATTCAACACGCCTGCGGGCATGTGGCCGCCCTGGTCTGCAGGATGAAGGCCCATGGCGTCCACGCCGTGGAAAGCATTTCGCCGCCTCCCACCGGGAACATCACGATACGTGAGGCTCGTCAGGCGATTGGGGCCGGCATGGGCATTATCGGCGGCATTGAGCCGACCCAGTTCCTTCACCTGTCGGAAGGGATCTTGAAGCCCTATGTCGAGTCCGTCATCGCGGAGGGCGCCGGCGGCCCGTTTGTCCTCGCCAACTCCGATTCGTGCCCGCCGGGCGTCTCGATCGAAAAATTCGAACTGGTGGCCGCTATCGCCCGGCGCACTCACCCCTGAAGCGCGGGCGTGGTCTGTCGCGGTGCGTGGTCTTGACCTTGAGTGGGCAAATGCCCGACAGTGCACGCATGACAAAGCGGGGGCAGGGGTCGGACGCCGGGGTGGTGCGCTACCGGATCGAGGTGGCCTACGATGGCACGGCGTATTTCGGCTGGCAGGTGCAACCGGGTCACCCGTCGGTGCAGGCCTGCCTTGAGCGGGCGGTGGCGCAGATCGCGGGCGAAACGGTGAAGGTCCACGGCAGCGGTCGCACGGACCAGGGCGTGCATGCGCGCGGCCAGGTGGCGCATTTCGACCTGCACAGAAGGCTGCCCCCCGACGCGCTGAAGAAGGGCATCAACGCGGTGCTGCCGGTCGACATCCGGGTTTTGCGCGCCGCCCGGGCTAAACCCGACTTCCATGCCCGCCGCACGGCCACGAAGAAGGAGTACCGGTACTTCATCTGGAATGCCGAAATCCGCGAACCATCCCGCCGCCTCTATGCGACCCATGTCCGCCGCCCGCTCAACGTCGCGGCCATGCGGGCCGCCGCCGCCCTCCTGGTGGGGCGGCACGATTTTGCCGCGTTCACGGCCAACCCGAATCGTGAGGTCGAGAGCACTGTCCGCGAGGTGCGGTATCTCACGGTAGCCAAGTCCGGTCCGCTGATTACCGTGCGGGTCGCCAGCGAGGGGTTCCTCTACAAAATGGTCCGCAGCCTGTGCGGCCTGCTGATCCGGGTAGGGGAAGGCGCCGAGTCGCCGGAAGCCGTCCGCACCATCCTCGACTCCAAGGTCCGCACGGCCCGCGTCCCGACCGCCCCGCCCGAAGGCCTGTTCTTGTGGCGCGTGTGGTATTGAGCCTTGCCGGGGCGTTGACGCTTACGTTGACGGCACGCGGCCGGCCTCGAAATTGGCCAGTTGCTGCCGGAGCACGAGAACGGTCTGGCTGTCCTTCTTCTTTTCGGCAAGGGCGATGGCCCTGCGGGCGGCCGCAGCGGCCTTGTCAAACTGGCCGGCGTGCGCGTAGGTCACGCCGAGCGTGTCGAGGATCGCAATATTCTCGCCGTGGGTAAATACGTCGGCTTTCTCGGCCAGCCGGACGGCCTCCGGGGGGTTGCGAACGGCGGGATGGGGTGTCGTGGCGAGGATCCATGCCAGGTTATTCAGGATGTCGACGCTGTCGGGCTGGGCGGCCAGGGCGGCACGCAAATCCTTGAGGGTTCCGGTGACTTTGGCCAAGTCCGGCGCGCTTGCCGTCGCCGGGCCTTCGACCTTTTCGAAATCCTGGGCTTCGACTGCGTGGCCGGCCGCGGCCAGATCCTTGGCAATGCCGTCCTTGTCGACGGCCCGCAGGTAGGCCTCGCGGGCCGTGATGATGCCCTCGACCACCAGGTGCGTCAGGGAGTCGTTGAACAGGCGCATGCCGATGCCCTTGCCAACCTGCATCGCCGAGGGAATCTGGTGGGTTTTCCCTTCGCGAATGTTGCTCGATACCGCGTAGTTGACGACCAGGATCTCCACGGCGGCGACCCGGCCGCCACCGGTGCGCTTGCACAGGGCCTGGGCCACCACGCCTTTGAGCGCGTCGGCCAGCATGGTGCGCACCTGGTTCTGGCGGTCGGCCGGGAACTGGTCGATAATGCGGTTCACGGTGCTGGACGCCGTATTCGTGTGCAGGGTGCCGAACACGAGGTGACCGGTATTGGCCGTTTCGAGCGCGATCTCCATGGTCTCCAGGTCGCGCATCTCACCCACGAGCACGATGTCGGGATCTTCGCGCAGGGCGGCCCGCAGGGCGGCGGCGAAGGACTTCGTGTGCGTGCGTACCTCGCGCTGGTGGATCAGGCACCGGTCGGGTTCGTGCACGAACTCGATGGGATCCTCAATGGTGACGATGTGGTCGGCGCGCGACCGGTTGACGTAGTCGATCATCGCGGCCAGCGTGGTCGATTTGCCGCTGCCCGTGGGGCCCGTGACGAGCACCAGGCCCTTGGAGAGGTGGCAGAACTCCTTGATCACGTCGGGAAGCTTCAGAGAGTCCAGCGTCGGGATACGGGAAGGGATAGCGCGCAGCACCGCGCCGGGGCCGCGGTTGTCCATAAAGGCATTTACGCGGAAGCGCCCCAACCCGGCCACGGCGTGCGCAAAGTCAGTATCCCACGTATGGCTGAATTCCTCGGCGTTCTTGGGCGGCATGATCTCGGCAAGCAGCGACGACAGGCTCTCGCCCGAGAGCCAGGCCTGACCTTCCATCGAGACGATGGCGCCGTCGACGCGGAGGCTGGGTTTGAAGCCCGTCGTGAGGTGCAGATCGCTGGCTTTGCGCGCGATCATGACGGAGAGCAGTTCGTCGATTTTGGGCATGGCGCCTCCAGTGCGATGTGCGTGCTTGATTCTATTACCAGTAAGTGACGCGGTTGTCAGGCCGTTTGTTGGCGGCAGGCCTGGCCGGGTGAGGAGGCTGTTGCCGGGACCCGGGTTTGGGACGCCGATCCCCTTGCAAGGCTTCGCGTTTGCCGCGATACTCCCGGACTTGCGAAACCATGTTCGAAACGTTGGCCATTATTGATTGTAGCGCGACGCCGCCGGATTCCGCCGGTGCGGGTGACACCGAAGTCGCCGTCATCGTGTGCCGGCACGGCGCGATCGTGTCGCGCAGCCTGACGCCGGTCGGGCCGGCCCGCGGGACAACGCTCGGCGCGGTGCTGGCCGCACAGCTCCGCGAGCTTCCGTCGGACTTGACCTGTCTGGTTCATGACGCGGTCCGTGTGGGAGGTTTGGTTGCGGTGGCCCCAGGCGGGTCAGGGCCCGGTACCTGGCTCGACACGCGCGATCTGGCCCATCTTTGTTTCCCCGGCTTGGACTCCTACGACCTTGACGCCCTGGCAGAGACGCTGGGATTGTTCGGCGAACGCCTGGATTCCCGCCGGACGGTGGCCCGGTGCGAGCTGGTGCAGCGGTTGTGGGAACGGCTGTTGCAGACGGCGCGGGAGCTCTCCCCTCCGATTCTCGAGGCCGTGGTGCGGCTGCTCGGTGCCCGTCGTGACGACCCCGTGCGCGATTTCTTCAGAACCGTCGCCGGGCTCAACGGCAGGCCGGGTCGGCGTCGGGGCCGGGTGCGTATCGGCGAGGGGATCACCGAGGAACGGCTGCCGCCCGTGCGTCGCGAGATTCCCGCCCCGTCCGCCTATGTGCCACTGGCGGCGGACGAGGCGGCGGGCGTGCTCGGTCGGGATGGGCCGTTCGCCACCCGGCTGCAAGGGTACGAGTACCGCGAGGAGCAGATGCAGATGACCCGCGCCGTAACCGAAGCCTTCAACGGTTCGCGCCATCTGCTGGTCGAGGCGGGGACCGGGGTCGGCAAGAGTCTGGCCTACCTCGTGCCGGCCGTGTTGTGGGCGACGACCAACCGCACGCCTGTGGTGATCAGCACCAACACCAAGAACCTTCAGGCCCAGCTCTTCGCCAAGGACATTCCCCTGGTGCGCGGCATGCTGGAACAGCCCTTCTCGGCCGCGCTGATCAAGGGCCGCCTGAACTATGTCTGCCTGCGCAAACTCAACGTATTGTTAAACCACGGGGGTTCCGAATTCCAGCCCGCGCAGCGGCGCGGGCTGGCTGGAATCGTCGTGTGGGCCGGCACGACGCGTACCGGCGATCTGTCGGAAGTGCTGACCGGCCCGGAGGCGTCGGCAGCCGGCCTGGGCGCGGAGTTGACATCGACGGCCGAAGAGTGCCGCGGCCCCACCTGCGGCGAACGGCGGCAGTGTTTCCTATATCGCGCCCGGCGCAAGGCGATGGGAGCGGACGTGATCGTGGCGAATCACGCCGTGGTGTTGAAGGAGATGGGCGCCGATGCCGGAAGCCCGGTGCTGCCGCCCTATGCGCACCTTATCATCGACGAGGCGCACAACCTGGAGTCTGCCGCCACGAGTCTCCTGTCGCGGGAGGTCTCCCGGCCCCGCTTGCGGATCATCCTGCACCGCCTGTTCCGGCCGGGCCGCAGGCACCAGTCGGGTGGTTTTGTTGCCGCGCTGCAGCAGCAGGTGGAAGCGGCGCGGTCGCGGCTGGATGCGGAGCAGGTCGAGAGGACGCTGGCACTCGGGGCCGCCGTGGTGGCCGCGCTGCCGCCGGTTGAGCCGGCCGGCGAGGCTTTCTTTGACCGGTTGGCCGCGGTGCTGCAGTCCGGCGGCCGCAAGGAAACGGTGCGGATTCACGCGGATCGAAAGACGGAGGGTTGGTGGGCCGGCCTGGACGAGGCGCGCGCCGCCCTGGCGCTGGCCCTGGAACGACTGCGTAAAGCCGTCGCGGATTTTGCGGGCGCCGTGGCGGACCTGCCACCCGAGTCGTTCCCCGAGGGGGCCGATCCCGTGCAGGATCTCAATGCCGCGGCCGCCTGGCTGCAGGAGTTCGTCGGGGACTTGGACGTTGTGTTCGGAGCGGGAGGCGCGGATGGCGTGGCGTGGGTCGAACGGGTCTCCGCGGCGCTGGGCGGGGTCAGGGCCTGGTCGGCGCCGATTCTCGTGGGACCCGGTCTGGCCAAGGAATTGTATGCCTGCAAACAGGCGGTGATCTTCGTCTCGGCGACCCTGACGGCCGGCGACTCCTTCGCGTTCATGCGGAAGCGCCTCGGGGTCGATTGCATCGAGGCGGAGCGGGTCGATGAGCTCGTGCTGGGCACGCCGTTTGACTACGCGCGGCAGTGCCGACTGATGGTGCCCATGTTCATGCCCGAGCCCGGCGCCAACGACGACGCGTACGTCGCCGAACTGGGCCGCCTCCTGGCCGATATCTTCCGCTGTACTCAGGGCCGCGGCCTGGTCTTGTTCACCAGTTTCGACATGCTCAGGAAGACGGCCTCGATTCTGCGCCGCGACCTCGACGACACCGGTATCCGGGTGTTGGAACAGGGCGTGTCGGGCTCCCGCGAGGGCATCACGGAAGTGTTCCGCCGCGACATCCAGTCTGTGTTGTTGGGCGCCCAGTCGTTTTGGGAGGGTGTGGACGTTGTGGGGGAGAGCCTGTCGTGCCTCGTCGTCGCTCGGTTACCGTTCGCCGTCTTCACCGACCCGGTGGTGGCGGCGCGCTGCGAGCATATTGAGGCCGAAGGCGGGAATCCCTTCACGGACTACTCGTTGCCGAGCGCGGTGATCCGGTTTCGACAGGGGTTCGGGCGGCTGATCCGGCATCGGACAGATCGTGGCATCGTGATCGTGACGGATCGCCGGCTGGTCGCCAAACCGTATGGCCGCTGGTTTCGAAGGAGTCTCCCGGTGCCGACCTTATCCCTGCACGACCGGCAGGAATTTCTCGACGGCATCCGAACGTTTCTGCAGGACGAAGGTGAGTCGTAAGCGCGCTTCCAATCATCGCGATTCGTCGGACTGCGCCTGCTCTGATGGGTTCGCGCACAGGCCTTTCACGTTGGGAAACAACGTGCGGATGTGGTTCCCCAGCGTTTCATGCATCCGGTGCTTCTCGCAATAAGCATCGGCTCCTGCCTTCAAGACCGCACGGACGAGAGAAGGGGGCGCGAGGGACACGACGATCACCCGGGGCGGGTGGGTCAGTTGTTTGATTTTCTGGGTGGCGTTGATGCCGTCCATGACCGGCATGTCGATATCCATAAGCACGAGATCGGGTCGTAACGCCAGGACTTTTGCGAAGGCCTCGTCCCCGTTGGTGGCGGTGCCTACGACCTTGATAGAGCCCCAGTCCTGTATAAAGGCCTCGATCCGTTGGCGAACGCTTTCGCTATCGTCGACGATGAGGGTGTGGATGACAGGAGTTGGAGTCGGCCCCGGGATAGCGTCCGTCGCACCCATGAATGGCATGGTCAGAAACTAAGGCGACCTCCTGTAACGCGTGAATACCGGGAACCCTGTAATTTCCGAACAAAGAAGCCTGTAGGCCGCGAGCGCCTACACCAGCCATCCCTTTTCGCGAAGTGCGCTATCGAGAGCCAGGCTGAGTTCACCCATCGTGCGGGCAATCTGTTCCGGCTTCTCCGTCCACACCAGCAGATCCAGGTTGACCTGGGCGGCGGTGAGCGTCCGCACCTCGACCGTGGGCGCCGGATCCTTCAGGACCAGGGGCTGCTGGCGGGCGATGGCCGTGGCCAGGTCCGTGACCGAGGCCAGATCGGCCTGCCGGAGAATCGCCAGCGGGACATGCAGGCGCGTGCGCCGGCTCGGATTGGACCAGTTGACAATATTGGCGGTTACGAACGAGCCGTTCGGCACAAGCACGGTGATGCCGTCGTCGGTCGCGATGACAGTGTTGCGCAGGCCGATTTCGCGCACGGTCCCACGGGTGCCGCCCACGTCGAGGTAGTCGCCGACGCGGATCGTACGCCCAAAATGAATCAGCAGGCTGCTGACGAAGTTGTTAATGATGTTCTGCAGCCCGAATCCGAGGCCGACGGTGATGGCACCCGCCAGCAGGGCAAGGTTTTGAAGCGACGAGCCTGCCACGTTGAGAGCCACCATGAACCCGAGCAGAATCACGAGGTAGCCGAGAATCGTTGCAAAGGTCAGGCGCGTGGCTTCGTCCATGGGTGTCCGCTTCAGGACGCGTTCGTGGAAGGCCCGGCGGATGACCCGCGACACCCAGAACGACAGGGCGAAGACGAGGATGCCGCGCGCCAGGCTGCTGACGGTCATGCCTGGGGTCAGTTCGCGGTGCCAGACCCGCAGTGCCGTCTGGGCGGCTGCCCTGACCGTGCGAACCATGTCCTGGACGGGTGGTGGTGCATTGGTGGCCAGGACGACGCGATTAATGAGGTGCACCCAGAGCCAGACCACGCCGCAGCCCGCGACCAGGGCAATGGCCGCCTGAAGGATGCGTTTCACCGTGGCATTGCCGGCCGAGGGCTCGCGCTTTCGCCGCGTTGCCCAGGCCGTGATGCTTGTGCCGAGCAGGGCTGCCGCCAAGATTCCAAAGCTCGCCTCAACGGTGCCCATCACCGTGCGCCCGAGATTGTCGAGTCCGGCCAGGTAGGGCAGGACGGCCAGAACTGCGGCGGCGATGCAGGCCATGGCCGCGCCCGCGCCGAGCCAGCGCAGGCCGCGGCTGCTGGACCGGCGGCTGAGCAGGCGGCCCATGAAAGCGGGGTGCAGCGCCAGCCGGAATAGGGCCAGGCAGACTCCCAGGAGCCAGAGCCGGACAATTACGGTCTGAACGTCCCAGGCGTTTTCGCCGGAGCAGGAAAGCCGGTGGAACGGGACCAGGAAGGCCCCCCACGCCGCGGCGAGGTTGATGGCTGCGAAAATGGCGCCGCCCGCCGTAGCGTCCGCGGGCGGACGATGATCGTGCGTCAGCATCAGCATAACGGTTCGCAACGTCTGCCACGCCGCGAGCGCGATCAGAGCCCAGCCGAGCCACGCGATCGCCAGATTGCCGTGTCCGAACCGGATCGCCATTCCGCCGGCTGCTGCCAGGGGTGGAATCCGGGCCACGAGTCGGCTGGCACACCACGACCAGCGGCAGCTCACCGGAATGGCCCGGCCCGCCACCCACGCACCCAATCCCAGCAAGGCTATGACGCCGAGCCCTTGCAGCAGCCGTCTGGCCGAAGGCAGCCCGGCATCCGTGGGTCGGTGCAGCCGCCAGGAGTCCCAGGCAAAGCCGGCGTCGCCCACGATGGCGCCGACCTGCGAGCCGAGTTCCGCCAGGGCCGTGGCATTGAGGCGCGGGTCGTGCAGGCGCCAGAGTCGGGTGCCTGCCAGGGTCTCCAGGATTTGAATGTTGGCGCGGCTGCTTTCGAGCCATTGTTGGGAAATGGCCGTCCGTCGGCGCAGCATTTCGCGTTGGGCCAGGCGGGCAACCAGGACGGCCCCGGCCTCGCGTCGTTGCGCGCTCTCCATGCGGTTGGTGGCGGCGCCGGGCGGGAGTTCTTCCGCGAGGGACTGCAGGCAGGCCGCCAAGGCGTCGGGCGCCGGGGGGCGAGTGGCATCGTAATCGCCGAAGAGTTCGCCCAGCGATTGGTCGGCGGCCGCGACGTCCAACGCCTCGAGGCCGAGGTCGCGCCGGGACGATTCGATCAGGCCGCCGGTCTTCTCGACCAACTGCTGGAGGCTGCGCACGTACTGTTCGGATGTATCGAGGGTTTCGCGAAGCAGGCGCGCATCCTGCGTGAGTTCGGTGATTCCCTGATCCCCTGCGACATCGTCGGCACGGTCGGCCAGTTCGCGGGCAAAGGCCGCACCTGCTTTTTGCAGGGCGCCCAATTCCTTCCAGGCGTCGGTCTCGGCCTCGGCGCGGCTCCTTCGCACCTGGGCCGCGGCATAGGCGGCGCGCGCGGTTTCGTGCTCGATGGCCGAGTGAGTCTCGCCGATGGCCTTGAGTGCGGCGTCAGCCTGCCGGGAGGCCTCGGTTCCGGCGGCCGAGATGCGTTTTTGCAGGGGTGCCAGCGCCGTTCGCAACTCCGCGAGGCGGGCCTCGGCGAGTTCGGCGGCGGCGGCCGCTTTTTCCGCCTGCTGCAAGCCGGCCTTCCGGCCGAGCGCCTCGGCGTAGCGCAGGCTCACCAGATAGTCGGTGCGGGCAAAGGCCAGGTTGCGGCGGGCGCGGTCCTCAAGTTGTTTATTCCGGTAAAACCAGCAGTTCTGCACGGTCGCGAGGCGCCGGCGTTGGGCGGCCTCGTCGTGGCGGGCGTTGCGCAGGTCGTCTGGGTCGCCGGGCGCTTCAGCTTTGGCCAGCGCCTTCAGCCGCGCCGCGGTATCGGCGAGTTCGACGGCCACGGTCGTGCGCCGTGAGGCGTACTTGCGAATCTGGCCGATCTGGCTGTCAATTTCCTTGGCCGCCGCATCGACGCGTTTCCCGCGGTCCTGGATGTCGGCGGGACTGGCGAGCATAACCTTCATGTCCAGGCGCATTGCAAGTTCGAGCGTGGCCGCGCGCTTTTTCCAGGCATCCCGTTCGCGGTCGGCCTCCTCGCCGTCCTTAATCCAGAGCGCTTTCTCGCTTTCGGCCGCCTCGAGCGCTGTGCGCCGGGCGGCGAGCCGGGCCCGGATCGTCCTGATGGCCGCGGAATCGTCGCGGGTCGATGCGGCCAGCAGATCCTGCTGGGATTGGGCGATTTCGGCTTTGGTGGCGGCGATCTCGGCATCAAGGCTGGGCAGATGGCGCGCGGCTTCGGCCTTGAGCCGGTCGTCGAACGCGGCCGCCTCGACTCCGTTCGAATTGGCCGCCTGCCGGGCGATGGCCAGCGCGCCCTCCAATTCCTCGTCGGCGGTGCGGGCGAAGAGGGTAGAACTCCGCCATAACAAGATGGCGACGGCAAGCAGGGCGGGGCGGCGGCGGTGATGGGCGACAGGGCTTGGCGCAACGGGTTTCATGGACGGTCCTGTTAGGGTTCGACTGCAAAAAGCGGGCGTGAATGTACCGTGACGATTGCGGGGCGGTCAAGAGGTTCGACACGATCCCGGGCTAGGGGGAGACGCTTTCGGCGTACGTCGCGTCAGGACGTTCCGGCGGCCAGTGAACGCATGAGGGCGGCTGCCCGCGCGAGCTCGGCGTCGGAGTCGGGCGCCTTGCCCTCGAAGGAAACGCGGCCTGTGTAGCCGCCTTTCCGCAGCGTCCGGAAGAAGCGGCTGAAGTCGCACGGTTCAACACCGGGTGCGACGCGGTTCGGGATCGTGGCCAGGTGTACGTGTGAGAGCAGGTTGGCGCTCGCGGCCAGGTCGCCAAACGAATCGGAGTCCTTGGCGAAATGGTACGCATCGACCAGCAGGCGCACAGCGGGGTGGTTGACCCGGCGGACCAGCGCGGCCGATTCGCCGACGGTCGTCAGGATGTTGCATTCGGCGCGATTGAGCGGCTCGACCGCAACGGTTACGCCGTGCCGTTGCGCAAGAGGCGCAAACATGCGGCAGAAATCGGCGATCTGGTCGGTGGCGGGCGCCGCCGGAAAACCATCAGGGACCTGGCGGGCGCCGCCGGACCCGAAAACGATGGTCTGCACGCCGGCCGCTTCGGCCCGTTCGAAGGCCACGGTCACGTAGCGCTCCAGGGCGGCCAGATCGGCCGTTGGCCCCGTGATTTTGAGCTCGCCGGGGACAAAGCAATTGACGGCCGGGCAGGGCAGGGGGGAGTCCTTGACTTGCCGTAAAGCGTCCTCGAAAACGGCGCGGTCAGCGAACGGTTTGAGCAGCGCCCCGACGTTCCACTCGATGTACTCGAAACCCGCCCGGGCGGCGGCCGCCGCCTTGTCCGGTCCGCAGCATATACCGATCTTCATGAGCCTAGTTCCTCTCCGAAGTTCCGATAATCCGGCGCAGCTTCCGGTTGTAGCCGACCAACTGGTCTGTCAGGAATGCGAACATGTATTGCACCGGCACGCCCCCGACGGTCTTGCGACGCAGACGGTCGCACTTGTGGCAGAGCGCGAGCGAGTCGAGATCGGAGGACAACCGGCGCCGCAGATCCCGGTAGGCGGGACTATTCCACACTTCGCGGATTGTTTGCGTCGTTACGTTGCCGAGTTCCATCTTGGCGTGGAAGTCCTGAGGGCAGGGCGTGACGGTGCCGTCCCAGCAGATCACCATGGCATACCACGGGAACGTGCAGATCATCCTACCCGCCGGCTGGTCAAGTTCCGGCGCCGCCTCCTCGGCCCACAAGTACTCGGCCTTCTCGATCACCTCATCGGCGCCGGCCTCTTCGAAACGCCGCGTCAGTTCGGCGACCTTCACGGGGTCGGACGGGATGTCGCTGTCCTGGAACAGTATCTTCTCGATCACCACGTACGGCTTGCGGACGCCCGCTTCCCGGCGCAAGCGCAGCAGGCCGAAGATGTTGTCGAGCGTCTTTTCGAACGTGGCGCCGACGCGGATTTGCTCGTAGGCCTGCTTCTCGAAGCCGTCGACCGAGAAGGACACCAGATCCGGCTGGGCCACGATCAACTTTTTGGCGCGCTCCTCGTCCATGAGCGTGCCGTTTGTATGGAAGCGGGTCTTCATGCCGGCCGCCCGCGCGTATTCGATCATGTCGAACAAGGCGGGATTGAGGAACGGCTCGCCGCGGTGGTGCAGGTACAGGTCGGAGGTGAAGAGGCTGGCCTCGTCCACGATCTTTTTGAACAGATCCAGCTTCATGAGCCCTTTTTCGGCGGGCGTCATGCACTTATTCGGGCACATGATGCAGCGGAGGTTGCACACGCTGGCCGATTCAACCCAGAGGCGGATGGGCAACGTCGCGACTTCGGTCCGCCGGCGGCGGTAATCGGCGAAGATGCGGCCCATGCGGGCGAATCTATTCAAGCGGTTCATGAGGATGCGGGCTCCAAAGGGCTGCTATTAGACCACAAAATCGGGCGCGCCTCAACGCGGATGTGAGGCACTAGATTCGCGCCCGGGTTGATCGTGGCTGGGTGGGGCGGACGGAGAGGGACAATGCTCACGGTGCGAGCCGGCGGCCCGTTAAAGACGCGGCTCGCGAGGACGCTCGCCCTCCAGAGTTCCCAAACGCCCCTGTCTC
>CAITUY010000134.1 GCA_903895695.1 uncultured bacterium | reverse complement strand
TCTTGTCCAAATCGCTCATTTCGGCACCTTTCCAGTCAAGTCCATAAAATATGAACCTGATTATAGGGCCAAAAAAACCGAAATCAAGGCCTATTTCATCTTTCTTCCCGAAACACCTGTTACAAAATCAAGTCACACCCGCGTGAAAGAAATGAGAGTGAGTCGCCAGCGAAAAGGGCAAAAGCGCGTGGAACATAGGTGGCCGCCATGCAAGGCTTCTACTCGATCGAATACTGACGGCCCCGCACGTAAGGCTTTTGATCCCGCGTGGGCGGCGCCCCGTCCCTGCGGTAGGGTTACACCCCATGGCGCCCTGTCGGTCCAGTGCGTAGTCTGGAATTAGGTGAAAAGCGGGAGATTTCCCGACCGGAAGGAGTACATATGCCACTCTTGAACATTGTTCTCGTGCTCGTCGTGGTCGGCGTTGGTCTATGGGCCATCAACACCTACATCCCCATGGCCAGGCCGGTGAAGACCATCCTCAACGTTGTCGTGGTGGTCGTACTTTGCGTCTGGCTATTACAGACGTTCGGCCTCATCGACAATATCAGGAGCATCAGGCTGAAATAGGGCGGCGGACAGCGGAAACGAATGCCAGGTAGCGAGAATTACACGGGAGAAGAAACATGATTATGAAACTCGTAAGATGGAGCCTTTGGACTTTGGTCGTGTTGTCAGGCTGCCTGATGACCGGCTGCCGGTTGTTCACGATCAACTAAAAACACTCACGCACTGAGCTGCCTCTTGGAGTGACGAACCGGCGCGGGAAGCCGCGCCGCTCCGGGGGAAACGGCACGCTGGGACACGGACAGGCAAACGGCAGACGACGATCTAATGCCTGTGCAAGGGTTTCTCTTCTTGTTGAGCCTCGGCCCACGTGAAGCCGCAAGGCTCGTTCGGCGAGACGAGATCGCGATCCGTCAGGTCGTGACGATCGATGGGGAACTGGCTGCAGTTGGGCGGACGATACCGGGCATAGAGCCTGCAGGCCGGAACGCCGTTATCCTGAAAGAAGTAGCGGCAACGCCAGACCAGCTGGCAGCACGTGCCGCACCGCCGGCACTGCCCCGACCGCCGCGCCAGGCTGGCGCGCACATAACCCGGACGACAGACGTTCCAAAACAGCCGTCGGGGCGTGCCCAGCAGCAACTTCAACAGAACCATTGGGTTGATTGTCTTCATAATCGCGGGCGTAAGGGTACCAATCTCCACGTCGGTAGACAAGATCGACTAAAGAAAAAATCCTGCCGAGGTAGGGTTTAACCCCATGGCCGGGCGCCCTGCCATCGCATACCTTTGGGTCCAGATTAGCAGGACAATAATGAACGGTTTGACCGATAAATGGGTTTTGGCTCCAATCAGGCGATTGGGCCGGGTTCCCTTATCGGTCGTCGGGGACATGGGCCGGATGGGCGAGTTCCTCGTCCAGGCCGTCTTTTACACCTTCGCTCCACCGCTCAAATTCTTCCGCGTCCTGCAGGAAATCCAGTTCATCGGCTTCGGCTCGGTGCTCGTTATCGTGCTGACCGGCGCCTTCACCGGCATGGTGCTCGGATTCCAAGGCTACTATACCCTCTCGCGCGTGGGGTCCACGGCGTTCCTTGGACCGATGGTGGCCTTGTCGCTGCTGCGCGAACTGGGACCGGTCCTGACCGCGCTGATGGTCACCGGCCGGGCAGGTTCGGCGGTCACGGCCCGGTTGGGAATCATGCGCATCTCGGAGCAGATCGACGAACTGGAGATCCTGGGCCTGAGCCCGCATCGCTACCTGGTCGTCCCCACCCTCCTGGCGGCGCTCGTTTCCGTTCCGATGCTGACCGTAATCTTCGACGTGGTCGGCATTTTCGGGGGGTATGTGGTCGGCGGCAAGCTGCTCGGCGTCAACTCGGGAACCTACTTCGGGTCGATGCGAGACTATGTGGAGGTGAAGGATATCCTGGCCGGGCTTTACAAGTCGATCGGGTTTGGCGGCATCATCGCCTGGGTCTGCTGCCACAAAGGATACACTGCCGGATTCGGGGCGGAAGGCGTCAGCAGGGCGACGACCCAGGCGGTCGTGCTATCGTCGGTCCTGATTCTGATCTTCGATTACGTCCTGACGTCCATCCTGTTCTGAGGCTCACCATGATCGCGATCGAGAACCTGCACAAGTCATTCGGCGGAATCGAGGTGCTGAAAGGCGCGTCGCTCACCATCGGGGACAAAGACATCGTGGCGCTCATCGGACCCAGCGGTGAAGGGAAAAGCGTGTTCCTCAAGCATGTGGCCGGCCTGCTGCAGCCTGACAGCGGACGGATCGTGTTCAACGGCAAGGACCTGGGCGGCCTGCGTCGCAGCGAGCTTGTGAAACTGCGAAGCCGGTTCGGCTTTCTGTTCCAGAACGGCGCCTTGTTCGACTCCATGACCGTCTACGACAACGTGGCCTTCCCGCTCAGGGAAAAGACCCGGCTAAAGGAGAAAGACGTGCGGGAGCGGGTGCTGAGCGAACTCGAACTGGTGGGTTTAACGGGCGCCGAGGACAAGTTTCCCGCCCAGTTGAGCGGCGGCATGGCGAAGCGCGCGGCCCTCGCCAGGGCGCTCGTGCGCCCGCCTGAAATCATGCTCTTCGACGAACCCACCACGGGACTCGATCCGATCATCGTCCACTCGATCCACGCGCTAATCGCCGCCACACACAAGCGCCTCGGGTTCAGTGGGATCATCGTTTCGCACGAAATCCCGGGCGTCTTTGCAATCGTTCAGCAAGTTGCCCTGCTGCACGAGGGCGTCATCCGGTTTGTTGGGACGCCGAAAGAGATCTTCAAGACCAACGATACTGTCGTGCGTGACTTTATTCACGGAAGCCTGCCGATGGACGGCAGCCGTTTCCGCGACCCGGATCCGGCGCCGACGCCGGAAAGCCATATCAAGGAGGGTGCGCCATGAAGGCCAGGTTGAATCTCGAACTGATGGTGGGAGTGTTCATGATCGTCGGCATTCTCTGCCTGGGGTACCTGTCCATCAAGTTGGGGAAGGTCGAGGTGATGGGACAGCACGGCTACGAAGTGAATGCCACATTCAGCGACACAGGCGGCCTCCGGCTCGGCGCCGCGGTGGTCATCGCCGGCGTGGATGTCGGTCGCGTGAAAAGTATCAAGATGGAGGACTACGAGGCCCGGGTCGTGCTGGAACTCGATCCCGACCTGAAGATTCACGAAGATGCGATCGTGTCGATCAAGACGCGCGGCCTGATCGGCGAGAAGTTCGTCCAGATCAGCGCCGGCGCCGCGGACGAGATCATCAAACCCGGTGGCCGAATCCGGCAGACGGAATCGGCCGTCGACATCGAGGCGCTCATCAGCAAGTACGCGTTCGGCAATCTTTGACAAACATCACGAATGGAGACCACCATGACTAAGTTCTGCAAGCAAGCGATACTGCCCCTTGTCTTACTGTCTTTCTGCTCCCCCACCCTTGCGCTGGCCGGAGACATCACGGACCAGATCAAACAGACCACCGACAAGATCCTCGCCATCGTGCAGGACCCTGCCCTGAAAGGCCCGGAGAAAGATGCCGAGCGCCAGAAGCAGATGAAACAGACGGTTGACGAGCGCTTCGACTGGGCTGCCATGGCCCGCAGCGCCATCGGCAAGAACTGGCAGGGCTTGTCTGAAGCCCAGCGCACGGAGTTCACGGGGCTCTTCAGCGAACTGGTCGAGAAGAATTACATGTCGAAGGTCGAGAGTTATTCCGGGGAAAAGATCCAGTACAAGGGCGACAAGGTGGATGGCACGTTCGGGGTGGCCGATGTGGTGATTGTCACCTTGCGGGGAACCGACATACCGGTCAGTTACCGCGTTCAGAAGAAGGGCGCGGCCTGGCTGGTGTATGACGTCAACATTGAGGGCGTGAGCCTGGTGAACAATTATCGCAGCCAGATCGGCGCCATCATCAATAGTTCCTCCTATGACGCCCTGATCGCCAGGCTGAAGGCCAAGATTGCCGCAGGCCCAGCCGAGAAGGCGGAGAAGAAAGCCGGGGCCGCGACGGAACAAAGGCCCGCGAAGGATGCACAGTGAAAACCGCAGGGCGACTGCTTGCGATCTTGATCCTGGCGTGCGCGGGCTGCCGCAGCACGGCGCCGGGGCAGAGGCAGAGCGCTGATGCGTCGCCCCAACCGCCGGTTGCGGGCGAAACGAACAAAGAGGCGGACTTGCCGGGCATTGGCGAAGCCCCCGACGTCGTGCTCACGGCCACTCCGATTGCGGTTTCAGATCCCCTGGAACCGGTCAATCGGGCCTTCTTCCAGTTCAACGACAAACTGTATTTCTGGGTCCTGAAGCCGGTTTCAAAGGGCTACGTGAAAGTTGTGCCCCAGCCGGCGCGGCGCGGGGTGAACAACTTCTTTTCCAACATCGCCACGCCGATACGACTCGTCAACAGCGCGTTGCAGGCCGAGTTCAGGGGTGCCTGGGTCGAGATTGAGCGGTTCGCCATCAACACCACCGTCGGCGTGGCCGGGTTCGGCGACCCCGCCCGGAACTGGTGGAACCTGCAGAAGCGCACCGCGGACCTGGGCCAGACACTGGGGCGATACGGCCTGGGGCCCTCGATCTACATCAATTGGCCCATTATCGGGCCCTCGTCTGTCCGGGACACCGTGGGGTACGTGGGCGATCTCTTCCTGGACCCGGTCAACTATCTGGTCCCGAAACTCGACTACAATCTGGGCGTCAAGTCGTACGACACGGTCAACGGCACCTCGCTCCATGAGGGCGAATACGAGGACTTCAAGAACGCCGCCATCGACCCCTACGTTGCGCTGCGTGACGCCTACTTTCAGTATCGCAGGAGCCTTGTAAGTGGGAACCAGGATAATGCAGCGGGCCCGCCGAGTCCGCCACTGCCAGCGTATCCAACTTCATCCCGGTCTAACGTAAAATGGTTCCGGTGAGAGCTGCGATGCAGTTGCATGGCATCTTGGGTTGTGGGACTGGTGACCTCGCCGATGCGGCGGGACATGAGATCGTCGCCTTCGGCGACGGCCGCCGAGGATAAGCCATGAGCAATCCGACACGTGCCGACCACCCGATGTACAGCCTGCCCCTGGCAGAAGTCGAGGGGTTCGATGCGCTGGTCGATCTGGCCCTGGACCTGCGCTGGACATGGAATCACGCCACCGACGAGATATGGCGGCAACTGGATCCAGAACTGTGGGACCTGACCCATCACCCCTGCGATGTCCTGCAGACGGTCTCCCAGGAGAAGATCCGGGGCACGCTCGCCGATCCGCTCTTCCGCAAGAGGTTAGACGACCTCGTGCAGGCCAAGAAGCGGGCGATCGAGACACCCGCGTGGTTCGACCAGAATCATAAGCAAGGCTCCCTGACCTGTGTCGCCTACTTCAGCATGGAATTCATGTTGAGCGAGGCTTTGCCCATCTACTCGGGGGGCCTTGGCAACGTGGCCGGCGACCAGCTCAAAGCGGCCAGCGATCTGGGCGTGCCGGTGGTTGGCGTAGGGCTGCTGTACCAGCAGGGCTACTTCCGCCAGGTGCTCGACAAAGACGGAGCGCAGCAGGCCCTCTTCCCGTTCAACGATCCCGGGAAACTGCCGATCACGCCGATGCGCCAGGCAAACGGGGAGCTGTTGCGGCTCGAGATTGCACTGCCCGGGTACGCGGTCTGGCTGCGCGTCTGGCTGGCCCAGGTCGGCAGAGTCAAACTGTATCTGTTGGACAGCAATGACGCCGCCAACGTTCCCGCTCATCGGGGAATTACCAGCGAGCTTTACGGGGGCGGGCCCGAGTTACGGCTGAAACAAGAAATGGTGCTCGGCCTCGGCGGATGGCGATTGCTCCGCGCGCTCGGCCTGCACCCGGAAGTCTGTCACCTCAACGAAGGCCACGCGGCCTTCGCGGTGTTGGAGCGCGCCAGGGACTTTATGACGGAAACAGGTCAGTCGTTCGACGTGGCCCTGGCCGCTACGCGAGCGGGCAACCTGTTCACCACGCATACAGCGGTGGCCGCCGGCTTCGACCGGTTTTCGCCGGCCCTCATTGAACAGTATTTCGGTGGATACGCCCAGACGCTCGGACTCGCGCTGCGCGACCTGCTGGCGCTTGGCCGCCAAAACCCGGATGACCCGTCGGAGAGCTTCAACATGGCCTACCTGGCGATCCGGGGGAGCGGAGCCGTCAATGGCGTGAGTCGCCTGCACGGGCAGGTAAGCCGGCACCTCTTCGAGCCTCTGTTTCCGCGCTGGCCGGCGGCAGAGGTGCCCATCGGGCACATCACGAATGGAGTCCACATGCCGACCTGGGACTCAGCGGCGGCGGACGCTCTTTGGACGCAAGCCTGTGGCAAAGGGCGCTGGCTGCGCACAACGGAATCCATGGAACAGGAAATCCGCGGCATCTCCGATGCCGACCTCTGGCAATTCCGCACCGCCGCCAGCAAGTCTTTTGTTGATTACGTTCGGGAACGACTGGCCAGGCAACTGGCTGCCTCCGGCACGCCGCCGGAGGCGGTGGACCGGGCAAGACATCTCTTCGATCCCGACGCCTTGACCCTCGGCTTTGCGCGGCGGTTCGCGACCTACAAGAGGCCGAACCTGCTCCTGCACGACCCCGAGCGCCTGCTTCGTCTATTGACCAACCCGCAGCGACCGGTGCAACTCATCCTGGCCGGCAAGGCCCACCCGGCGGACCAGGAGGGGCAAGCCCTGATCCAGGAATGGACGCGTTTCATCCGACGACCCGAGGCGCGGCCCCACGTTATCTTCCTCAGCGACTACAATATGCTCTTGAGCGAATACCTCGTGCAGGGGGTCGATGTCTGGATCAATACGCCCAGGCGGCCCTGGGAGGCTTGCGGCACCAGCGGCATGAAGGTGCTCGTCAATGGCGGCCTCAATCTCTCCGAACTGGACGGCTGGTGGGCCGAAGCGTACGCCCCTGAGGTCGGGTGGGCGCTGGGAGACGGGCAGGAGCATGACGATGATCCGGCGTGGGACGCGGCCGAAGCCGTCACGCTTTACGAACGGCTCGAGCGGGAGGTAGTCCCCGAGTTTTACACCCGCGATGACAAGGGGATTCCCACGGCGTGGGTGGCGCGGATGCGGGAGAGCATGGCACGGTTGACGCCGCGCTTCTCCGCCAGCCGGACGGTGCGCGAGTACACCGAGCAGCACTACCTGCCGTCCGCGGCCGCCTACCGGCTGCGCAGTGCCGATAAAGGCAAAGCAGCCACGGAGATCGTCGCGCGGCAACACCGGCTTGAAGAGAAATGGGACACGCTGCACTTCGGCGAAGCAACCGTTGAGACTCGCGACGGGCAGCACGTCATCGAGGTTCAGGTCTATCTCACCGACGTCGACCCCCATGACGTGCGCGTCGAGCTCTATGCCGACGGAGTCGAAGGCGGTGGCCCCGTGCGCCAGGAGATGACTCGCATCCTTCAGTTGGCCGACGCGCCGGGCGTCGCCGTCTATAGCGCGACCGTTCCTGCGGCCCGTCCTCCATCGGACTATACGGCGCGGTTGTTACCGAGCGGCGACGGCGTGGCCATCCCTTTGGAATCCGCACGAATCCGGTGGCAGCGTTGAACCATAGCATGACCCCCAGTAGGGTTACACCCCATGGAACGCGAAGAGGCGGTGCCCTAGCCTGCCTCAGCACCAGTGATTGAGACGCAGATGAATAGGAGGTACAGAAATGAAGCGTAAGACTGGCTATTCTGTTACGTTTGCGGCGACCACGTTCGCCCTGTTCGTCGCCTGCACGCCTGTGCGCGCGGCGGATATCGATGACAAGATCGCGGCGTCGTTCAAGCAGACCTACGTTTATCGGACGTATCTCAAGGACGATGCGATCACGGCGTCGGTGAAGGATGGGGTCGTTATCCTGGCGGGCACCGTGGCCCAGGAATCCCACAAGACGCTGGCGCAGGAGACCGCGTTGCGGCTGCCCGGAGTCACCCGCGTGGAGAATCAACTGACGATCATTCCCGGGGGCGCCGCCGAGAACTCGGATGCGTGGATTGCCAACAAGGTGAAACTCGCCCTGCAGTTCCATCGCAACGTCAATGCCACCACGACCTACATTGAGGTCAAGAAAGGCATCGTGACGCTGAAAGGCGAGGCGCTCAGCGTGGCGCAGAAGGATCTGGCCTCGGAATACGCCGGCGATATTGAAGGCGTGAAAGAAGTGGTGAACGAGATGACGGTGGCGCTGACGCCGGCGCCGGTTCAGACACCGCAGACGCAGGACGACCTGGACGACGCATCGATCACGGCCCAGGTCATGACCTCGTTGATGAACCATCGTTCGACGCGGCCGGTCAACACGCGGGTCGCCACGCGCAATGGCGAAGTCACCTTGACCGGCATTGCCAGGAGCGAGGCCGAAAAAGCCCTGATCGCCAAACTCGCCGCCGACATCCAGGGCGTGGTTAGCGTGAAGAACCAGATGACCGTCGACGATTCCACAACGAACAAGTAGGCGTATATGAAGCCTAGCCGTACGCTCAACCTATGGGCGGCCTGCGCCCTTGCCGTCGTCACGCTTATGCCAGGTCTGACGGTGGGCAACGACACCCCATCCACAAACGCACCGGCCTTGAAGGCGTCCAATTCCAACCCGGGTCCCCTGCCTACCACCTATGAGGGCTCCGGCCCACAACCCAAGGTGGGGACAGCAGAGGAAACCGTAGTGGGGGAAATGTGGGGCGAGCATTACAGTTACGTGATCCCGTTGTTCGAGATCGTCGCATTTGAAGCCGCGCTAAACTGGTATGACCGGACCTACCGGAGCGGTCTGGACGGGGATATTTACCATACCTCGCTCAAGACGTTCGAACACAATGTCAAAGAGTGGCCGGTAATCGATACCGATACATTCGTGATCAACCAACTTGGCCACCCGTACCAAGGCGCATTGTTCTTCAATTTCGGGCGATCAGCGGGCCTCAGCTATTGGCAATCCATGATGTACAGCATCGGCGGTGAGGAGCTCTGGAAGACGGCGGGCGAGACCGATCCGCCTTCCTGGAACGACCACATCGCCAGCGGCATCGGCGGAACCTTCCTCGGTGAGCCGCTCTTCCGCATGGCCAACCTCGTGCTCGAAGGCGGAGGCGAGAAGCCCGGCTTTTGGCGGGAACTGGGCGCCACGTGCATTTCGCCGCCCACGGGCATCAATCGCCTTCTGTTCGGCGATCGTTTTGACACTGTATTCCCCAGCCATAACCCGCCGACATTCACGCAACTGCGGCTGGGCCTGAATAGGACGGTCCGCGAGTCGGACTATGGCCCTGTGACGACGTACGATCGACAACAGGAGACCATTGACTTCCTGATGGCGTACGGGCTTCCCGGCAAGGCCGGCTACACCTATGATCGCCCGTTCGACTACTTCAACCTTGAAGCCTCGGCCGGCACCGGCGGCAAGGGCGCCTTTAACAGTATTATGAGCCGTGGCCTGCTCTATGGCACCGACTATGACGTGGGCAATGCCTATCGCGGCGTGTGGGGTCTGTACGGGAGCTTCGATTACATCTCGCCGGAGGTCTTCAGGGTCTCCAGCACGGCCGCCTCGCTCGGCACCACGGCACAGTGGTGGCTGATGCCGCACGTAGCGCTGCAGTACTCGGCCCTCGGGGGCGTCGGCTACGCCGCGGCCGGCACCATTCGCGGAGAGGGGCTGCGCAACTACCGCTATGGAGCAACCCCGCAGGCACTCCTGGCCCTCCGTCTGATCATGGGCGACCGGGCGATGGTGGATGCGAATGCACGCGAGTACTATGTCAGCGACCTGGCCGGCACCAGTCCCCCGGGCGACGAGGTGATCGAACGAGCCAATGCCGGGTTGACGGTGCGCGTGTATAGTCAACACGCCCTCGGCCTTCAAGTCACGTCGACGACGCGGGACTCCCACGTAGTCGGCATCCAAGACCAGCGCCAGACGGAGCAAATCGTCAGCGTCGTCTATACCCTCCTCGGCGACAACAACTTCGGCGTGGTCGACTGGTAGTCAGGCCGAGTGGCCACGGACCGCGTCAATGGAAGAGTGAGGGCGGCAGGTACCGACGGTAGGGTTGTACCCCATAGCGACGATCCGAACCACGCGATACCCTGATCTTGTCAAGGATGGGAGAAAAGTCATGAGCATTGGAACAATTCTACTGATTGTGTTGATTCTCTTTCTCGTGGGCGCCTTGCCCACCTGGCCTCATAGCAAGAGCTGGGGCTATTACCCAAGCGGTGGGTTGGGCTTGTTGGTCGTGATCCTTCTCATATTGCTTCTGACGGGGCGCATCTGAGGCATGGAAAGGATGACCATGAAAAGGACAAAACTGGCGAGAGCGATTCTCCTGGTGGTGGCGGCCGTGACGCTCACAATGACCGTGTCGGGATGCATACTCCTTCCATTCCCATTTTGGGGTGGCGGCGGAGGCGGCGGGCACGAACATCATGAGGAGCATCATGATGACCGACGCTAACGGTGAAGGACAACGGACGTGGTCCTCCCTAAGAGCGGTGGCCGGGCTGGGCGCGCTTCTGTTGACGGCATGCGCGGCGCTACCCCTCCACGCGTCGGATCTCAACCCGCTGGCCATCACGATCGTGGAGTCCTCCGGGGACAGCTACTTCGAGCCGGCCGGGCGGCGCATCGTGATCCGGAGTCAGCCCATGCGTCTGTTCATCCGGATTCGAAACACGAGCGAGTCTGCCTTGATAATCCGGTCAAACCCGGAACAGGCTTATGCCCTCGAACTGAAGGACCAGGCCGGCGTAACCGTCCTGGTCAAAAAGAAGACCGGCCCCGGCGGCAAGACCGACGACGATATTCGAGTCAATCTCTCGGCGGGCGGCGACACGGTGATTCCCATTGAGATCCATCGGGACACTTGGGAGGGCGTTCCCACCCTGGTGCCTGGGAAAGACAGCCAGTTCACGGCGCGGGTTGTCTATGAAACGGCCGATGGCCGGCATGTCTACTCCGAGCCTTACACACTGATCTTCAGTATTCGGCAATAGCCGGGCTACGAGCGCATCACAGCGGAGGAGCGCTCGTGGCTTCCACCAGCCGATGAACAATTCCACACCAGCCCCGGACGCGTATGGCTGCCCGGGCGGGGCCGTCCCTGTACCCAAACTGAAGCGGCTCGTGCGCCACCGCGTAGTGGGCGGCTTTCAGCAGTTCGCCGGGAGGATTGTACGGACAAGCGGACACCCGATGGCCTTCATCCTGGCCCTGGGCGCCATCCTGGTCTGGGCGTTGACCGGGCCGCTGTTTCACTTTGGCAATACCTGGCTGCTCGTCGTCAACACGGTCGCCAACATCATCACTTTCCTGATGATCTTCCTCATTCGTAACGCCCAGAACCGCGAGAGCGAAGCGGTTCAGTTGAAACTCGACGAACTGATCCGCGCCACCAAGGCGGCACAGAACACGCTGCTGGATATTGAGGAACTGTCCGAGGAAGACCTGGATCGCATCAAGGCGCGCTTCGAACGGCTCGCCCGAACGGCGCGGGCAGAGACGGTCGCCGGCCAGGCGGATTCGACGTCCGGTGAGGGCCAGCAGGCTTGACTCCGGGGATCCGGTGCTGCACCGCCTGACTCGGGGTTGACGGTGACGGGAACTGCCGTATGCTCGGTCCATGATGAAAGGAACAATTGCCGCCATTGTCGCATGCGCCCTGGCGTGCACCCTCCCCGCCGTATCCGCCACCAACGCGATACAATGGGGCGTCAACATCCATAGCGGCGGGAGCGACCCGGAGCGTCTTGCCGGCAGGCTCGCGGAGCGCAACCTCACATGCGTGCGGATGGACCTCTGGGGCAACGATGCCAGGTACCTGGCGAGATTCCGCAACGCAGCAGCCGTCCTCAATGCGAAAGGGATCACTATCGAGGCGGTGGTCTATTCCAAGTTTTCCGCGGGCCAGCCCCGCCACCAGGATCTCAACGCGGACCTCGCGGAGGTGGAGAAGAGCGTCTACGAGAGCACGAAGCCGCAGATAGAGAAGACGATGGACGTCATGCACGACTACGAGCTGCAGAATGAGATCTCGCTGTACAAGAACATAAGGATTTCCGGCGCCACCGGACAGAAGGCGGAGGACTATGACACGCCGTGCGGCCGATTGCAGGCAGCGGTGCTCCGGGGCATGTCGAAAGCTATCGACGACGTACGGAAGGCGTCCGGTCAGCGGCTCAGGATCATCCTCGGCACGACGGACCGGAGCTTCGGGCTGCTCTCGTACATGCAGCAGAAGGGAGTGCTCTTCGACGTCGTGGGGTACCACATCTATCCCTGGGAACAGCACAAGCCGCTAGACCAGGACCCCTGGTTCGGTGCGGGCGGGCCGCTCACGCAGTTGGCGCAGTTCAAGAGACCCCTCCGCATCAACGAGTTTAACGCCGGGGAGATATGTTCGGGCGGCCCGAGCTATCCGACCAAATCGAACTACGAGAACCAGTCCGGTAAGCCGATAACCGAGGCCGGCTACCGCTCCGTCGACAAGCATCTGAAGGAAATCGTCGGGCAGACGGCGGCCAACGTGGAAGCGGTGCTGTTTTATGAGATCTGGGACGAGACCCGGAAGGCGATACCAGAGAACCGTTTCGGCCTGTATTACGATGAGGAGATGCAGCGCCCCAAGGTGAGCCTGCTCATCGCCGCATCGTTTGCGGGCGGGGTGCTGTCTTCGGCGGAGAAGGACGAGTTGCTGAAACGGGGGTTGACGCCTCCCCTCGGGTTATAAAGAGCAGGCAGCCCGGCTAGGTTGTACTCCTCCCCACGTGTGGCAGGGAGCAGGGAGTCCCGCGGGCGGCTCAACAGTAGTCCATGCTCCGAACAACCCGTGGGAGGTACTCTGGATTGTTGTTGGCGCCGATATTGGTTGAGTCAAACGTCCAATGTCCGATTGAACTCACGTGTAGGGCGGATGCGGCTGGAGGCATAAGAAGCGAGAGGAGAGCGGGATAGAAGAAAAGGCGGGACATGCGCGGGCTTATTTGTTCTACTCTGGGCATGAAGCCTACGCGCAGGGTTGAGGTCTCGGCGTCGGAACAAGAGG
>CAITUY010000133.1 GCA_903895695.1 uncultured bacterium | reverse complement strand
TGTCACGGTTGTCACGGTCGTCGCGATCTTCCCCGCCGCCCCGTTCACCCCCGCGCCCGGAACGCCCGGAGCGCCCCTGCGACCTGCCGGACCGTTGCGATCCGCCTCTCCTACCGCCGTCCGACTCGCGGGAACGCTCGCCCTCTCGTGAATTCGGTCTCATCTCACCCTTGGGAGGGCGAGCGTCCTCGCGAACCGGACGGCGGCAGGAGAGGCGGCTCGCAACGGCCTGGCAGGTCGCAGGGACGATCCGGGCGCTCCGGGCGCGGGGGTGAGAGGAGCGGTGGAGAGGAGCGCGAGAACCGCGACAGCCGCGGAGGCGGGAACGCGGGAAGGCGCTCCGCACCGGACGAGGACCCGCGGAGTGCGGGGTGGCCCCGGCACGCCACGTACGGGTATCTGGCGATCGCCGAGGCCGATCGCGACAGCCGCCCGAACGGGAACCAGGCGGCAGGTGACGCCCCCCGCATTTGCCTTCTGACTGGCTCGTTCTACCCCGTGGTGGGCGGCGGGGAGTCGCACGCCCGATTGCTGTGCGCGGAACTGCGGCGCCGCGGCGTGTCCGTGTTCGTGCTGACCCGCCGGCGCGTGAAGACCACACCGGCCTTCGAGACAATCGACGACATTCCCGTGTTCCGCGTGCCGCCATCGGGCGTGCCGCGGTTCGGCAAGTACTTGATGATGCTGCCGGCGTTCATACGTCTCATCCGGATGCGGCGCGACTACGATGCGATCTACGTGTGCGGCCTGCGTATCCTCGGTCTCGTGGGGGTGCTGGCCGCGCTGTGCCTCCGGAAACGGTGCGTCCTGCGCTCGGAATCCCGCGGCGAGCTTTCCGGCGCCTTCATTTGGGAAACCCCGGACGGACGCCGGAAGCCGTTGCTCCGGGCATTGTTCGTGCCGGCCATCCGGTTGCGCAACGCCGTGCTGAAGAAGGCCGACGCGTTCCTGAGCATCAGCGGCGTGATTCGAGAGGAGTACGAGGCATGCGGCATCCCGCCGGCCCGCATCACGTCCATCGTGAACGGCATCGACACGAAACGATTCGCGCCAATCGGCGCGGCGCAGCGTGCGGTGTTGCGGCAGCGCCTGAACCTGACGGGTGGGCGTATTTTCGCTTATTCAGGAAAATTGAATCGTGGCAAGGGACTGGAGTTCCTGCTGCGCGTCTGGGAGCCGTGGGCCAAGGCGCACCCCGATTGCCGGCTGGTGCTGGTTGGATCGGGGGCCCGGCAGTTCTTGTCGTGCGAGCGGGAGCTTCGTGACTTCGTGGCGATGCATGGGCTGCAGGGTTCGGTTGCCTTTGCCGGCAGCGTGAGGAACGTCCACGAATACCTGCAAGCCGCGGATGCCTTCCTGTTCCCATCAGAGAGCGAAGCCATGCCGCTGGCCCTGCTGGAGGCGCTGTCGACGGGGCTGCCCGTGGCCGCCTCTGACATCGGCGGCATCCGTGACATTATCAGCGACGGTCACGACGGCCGGCTGCTTCCGCCCAATGACGCGGCGCGTTGGACGGCGGCGCTGGACGAACTGGCCGGGCAGCCCGACTCGGTAGCGGCATGGGGGGCGGCCGGTCGCGCCACGGCTCTCGCCCGTTTCGGCATGACTCGCGTGGCGGACGAACATCTGGACTTGTTTCGGTCGGTATGCGCGGAATCCGGGGGTGCTGCCAGGTGAACGTGGCGTCCCCATCGCCAACCGGCCTGCACGTGCCGCCGTCCACCGGAAAGCTGATCCGGTTCACCGGGTGGAACCTCTTCGGCCTGTGTGCGCCCATGGCGGTGGCGTTCTTCGCGTTGCCGCCCCTGCGTGCCCGCATGGGGCCGGATATCTACGGATCATTCATGTTCCTGCTGACCGTGGTGAACTACCTCACCATTCTCGACCTCGGCCTCGGGCGTGCCACGACGCGGTTCATGGCCGTCCGCCTGGCGGGCGGCAAGGAGGAAGAACTGCCCGGGATCTTTTGGACGGCGCAGACCATGATGCTGGCCTTCGGCCTCGCGGGCATGGCGGTGTTCCTGCCGCTCATCACACCGATCGTGTGCCGCTGGAGCACGATCCCGCCGGCATTGCAGGCCGACGCCTGCCAGACGCTATTTGCGGCTGCAGCCAGCACGCCGTTCCTGGTGGTCACCGCGAGCCTGGTGGGCATGCTTGAGGCGCACCAGAAATTCCGCCGCATCAGCCTGATCCGCGTGCCCATGCAGGTCTACACCTTTCTGGGACCGCTGGCGGTGGCGCTGGTGACGCGGTCACTGTTCGCGCCGGTCGTGGCGCTGCTGGCGGGCAAAGTCGTGGAGTGCGCTGTGTATTTCATCGCCTGCCTGAGGGTTGCGCCGAGTCTGCGCCGGGGATTTGTGTTCCGGCCGGAATTGGTGCGCGACCTGTTTCACTTCGGCGGCTGGATGTCGGTTTCGAGCATCGCCATGCTGGTGCTCGCACAGAGCAATAGCGCGCTCATGCTCGGTTTGCTGCCGGTGGCCGCGGTCGGGTTTTACGGCACGGTGGCCGAGATGGTGATACGCCTGCTGGTGTTCCCGCGGGCGTGGGTGTCCGTGCTGTTCCCGTCGTTTTCCGCCCAGCATGCGATCAATCGCAGTGCCGTGGCCGCGCTCTACGCCAAGGGCGTCAAGGTCCTGCTGATCGCGACTTTCCCCGTGATGCTTCTATTGATGGCGTTCGCGGGCGAGGGGCTGGCGCTGTGGCAGGACCGGGCGTTCGCGGCGGCCAGCGCGGGGGTGATGCGCTGGCTCGTGGCAGGTATCTTTGTGTACAGCTTGTCCTATGTGCCGTTCTCCCTGCTGCAGGGGGTGGGGCGGCCTGACCTGAGCGCGCGGCTGCACCTTGTGGAGATCCCGGTTTATATCGGGCTGGCGTGGTTTCTGATGAAGCACTACGGCATGGAAGGCGCGGGCATGGCCTGGTTCATCCGATGTGTGGTGGAGGCCGTTGTCATGTTTGCGCTGGCACATCGTTTCGCGCCGGGCACGGGCCGTACGGTGGTGGCCGCCGCCTTGGTGCTCCTGGCGGGCAGCCTGCTCATGGCCGGCATGACCCTCATGCCCGCGCTATTGGCCCGCCTGGCTGCGGCGCCGCTGGCCGTGGCCCTGTTCGCGGGGCTGAGCTGGCGCTGGCTGTTGACCGCCGAAGACCGCGCCGCGCTGCGGGCGAGGGTGGGACGTGGGCGGGCAGATTCCTGATTAGAACTGTGGACGCATAACGTCGTAAGGGCGGACAATTGCGTCACCGTCGGGCTGGCGCTGCCCTCCACAGTTTCCACGGGCGCGCCCTGATCGCCGCGAGGCCCGTGCCCCGCAACTCGCTGGTTCCGTGGTGGTTCCAGGAACGTCTTGACGCTCTGGTCCCGGTCTCATACCGTCTCGGCAGTCAGGCGACTGCCTGACGTGAGCGGACGCGTTGGCAGGAGGTCCGGACGGCATTTCCGGAAAACCCTTCATGACGCAGAATAAGCGTTGGGGATGATGGCAGGAGAGAGTACATGAGATTCTTAGACTGGAATCAGCGCAAGGTGCGGAACCTCTCGCCTTGGGAAATATGGGGGTTCATCGCCGGGCGCGTGCTGATGAGTTTTGGACTTGGCGTATTAGCAATGAAGCACTATCCGGAGACTGTTGATAGAGTCGGCGTTCCGACTCTGGTGGTGGGACTCATCCTTTTGGCCTTTGCGGCAAAGGGTTTGGCTCGTAAAGAGACTGCAAAGGAACACACATGAAACCCCAACCACACCGTGTTCCGTACGGCTCGCACGCTCGCCGCCGGAAACGGTGAACGTTCGGACACAGCAGATGACTACGCCCCAACAAAGTAAACAGGTGAATGAGCGAGCGCCCCGTTGGCCATCCGTGATCCTCGCATTTGTCTGGTGGTTCTATTCAGTTGCCATGCTGGAGATGCTGCGCATTCTTCGAGATTGCGAATTGCCCGATGAGTTCAGCGCTCACTGTAGACTCCACTGGTTTCGCCAAGTGACGTACCCAGTCTTCGTTGAGCACTGGATTCTGCCCGCACTGATCGTAACCCTTCTGATCCTTGCCAAGGATCGATACGTGGATGAGCCACGGAGCCGAAGGTGGAACAGAATCTTCTCATGCGGATGTGCAATCCTTGGACTCCTCGGCTTTTGGACGGTATTTGAGTCTATATTATGTCATCACACGTTTGTGCTACTCTAACAAGGAGAGTCCGAACACGCCAGCGCACCCTAGCTCGCGTCCCGCTCGCAGGGTGGCTGGCAACGTTGAAACGGAAAAGAAACCAAGATGCCGATTGACGCGTCAACGTAATATTGTACAATTGTCCATGATTGATGGAGGAGGGACTCATGGACATTGTCATCGACACATCGGCCTTGCTGGCCGTCATTGTAGGCGAACCGGAGCGCAATCGCATCGTCGAACTGACCTCTGGGCACACGCTTCTCGGTCCGGGGGCCATTCCGTGGGAAGTGGGGAATGCATTCTCCGCAATGCTGAAGCACCGCCGACTGACATTGGCTGAAGCCCAGGAGGGGTTGCGGATCTTTCAGACGGTTCCCTTGCGTTTCGTGAAGGTGGACTTGGCCAATGCACTCTCTCTGGCCCACCAAGCGGGATTGTACGCATACGACGCTTACTTCCTCGATTGTGCCTACCGCCATGCGGCACCGCTGCTGACGCTGGATCGTGGCCTCAAACAGGCAGCCAAGAACATCGGTATTAGACTCTTGGAGGTGTGAAATGCAGGTTTATACTTACTCAGAAGCAAGACAGAAACTGGCCAGCGTTCTCGACAAAGCGGAGGCGACGGGCAGCGTCATCATTCAGCGGCGGGACGGCAGGAGCTTCACCTTGGCCCCCCAGAAGACGCTGGCCTCCCCTCTGGATGTTCCATCGGTCGGGGCTCGGATCTCGACTGGGGAACTCGTGGATCTGGTGCGGAAAGAGAGATGCAGAACACGAGGGTGGAAGTTGCGGCGCTAAGCCCGGCTGTTGACCCCGGAGGACCGGACCGCGTTGCGGGCGCGACTTTCGGGCGTATGGGGACGTGCCTGATTGACACATAGTGCACATATGTGCAATAATTTTTCCGGGATAAGGGAGGGCCTGAGACGATGAACATTACGCTTTCGGCGGACGAAGAGACGGTGCGGTTGACGCGCGAATATGCACGCCAGCATGGGACGTCGTTGAATCAACTGGTTCGCGATTTTCTCAACCGTTTGACCTCAACCGAAGAGGGGGAGACTGCGGCTGACGAGTTCAGTCGGCTGGCACTGAAACAGGCAGGCCGTTCTCCGAAGGGTTTCCGTTTTGACCGCGAAGACGCCCATCACAGGAGCGGCTGAACGTGGCCCGTAACTTCATCGACACCAATGTCGTCGTGTACGCCAACGATTCGCGCGATATTGCCAAACAGCGGCGGGCTGTGGACTTGATCGCTACGGCCATTCGGGAAGGAAGTGGCGTGCTGTCCACGCAGGTACTGCAGGAATATGCGAATGTGGCGGTCTCGAAGTTGGGGCAACGGCAGGATGTCGTGTTGCGGCAACTGAGGCTGCTCGAGCGACTGCAGGTCGTGCAGCAGACTCCGGAACTCATCCGTCGCGCCGTTGAACTGCGCGGGGTGTATGGAATTTCGTTCTGGGATGCGTCTGTCGTGGCGGCGGCCGAGGCGGAGAAGTGTGACCGGATCTTCTCGGAGGACTTGAATACCGGTCAGTTCTACGCGGGTATCGTTGTCGTGAATCCTTTTCAATAACCCCTCTTTGTAAAGCAACCCGTTGAAACCGCGCCTCATTGTCCTGCTCTCGTTGCTGATTTCGCTCGTCGTGGCCACGTGGGCCACCTGGCCGCTGGCCAGGGTGTTCCACGAGGGCATGCCGTCGTCGAATCGGCCGGAGGTCGGCGGTCCGCGTTACATGATCCCCGGCGACCACCTGCAGTTTCTGTATCAGTTGTGGATGTTCGCCGACGCGCTCGAAGGGAAGACGCCGCTCTTCTACCACGTCTACGAGTTCAACCAGGGCAACGACCGCGACCGCTACGATCCCGGCACCTACTATTTTCCCGTGTGCCTGCTCTATGCCGCGGGTCACCTGATCGGAGGGCAGACCGTCGGGTGGAACCTGATGGTCTTCATGACGATCTGGCTGGTCTACCTGGGAACATGGCTGCTGTTGCGGCGATTCACCGCCTCGCCCCTTACCGCGGCCGTGGCCTCCCTCCCGGCCCTCCTGCTGCCCTATTTCCACGTGGCGTTACTGGGGGGCAGTCCGACCGGCCCGGGCATGGTCTGGGTCCCGGTGGTCCTGCTGGGGGTTGACCTGGCCGTTCGCGACCGCAAGGTGTGGGCGGGGATCATGGCCGGCGTGGTGCTGTTCATCTCGTCCTGGGTTGACTTGCACGTGTTCTTCTTCATGTTTCTCGCGACTCCGGCCTGGGCCTTCCTGTGCCTGGTGTTTGCCGCCGAGCGCGACGGCGGGTTCCGGCGCCTGCCCTGGCGGCGCATGGCGGCGGCGTTCGCGCCGGTACTCGTGCTGATGGTCCTCGCCTACCTTCAGACGAGCCTGCTCAAGCACTCGCTGGTTGATACCCTCCAGTCCAAGGGTCGCACAATCGAGGAATCGCTCATGTTTGCCCTGCGCGCCGAAGGGTGGCTGGGCTGGGGCCCCGACAACCGCTACAATATAATTTACATCGGCGCCTGGGTGACGGTGATCCTCGCCATGGGGCTGGGATTGCTGGCCGTGGATGCCTGGCGCGCGGCGCCGCGCGCCCGGGGCCGCCTGCTGCACTACGCACTGGTGCTGGGGGCCATCGGTGTCATCGCCCTGCTTTCCCTTGGCCCGAACGTTCCGCTCGATGCGCATCACGTGTTCTGGCGGGCGCTACGCGCCCTCATCCCGCCGTTCAAGATGATCCGGCAGCCGGCCAAGGTCTATTGTCTCCTGGGGCCGTTCCTGGGCGTGGCCCTGGCTTTTGCGATCGACCGGGTCGCGGCCTTGTTCCGGCATCGCGGCGTGGCCATAGTCGTGGTGCTCGCACTGGCGGTTGGGTGCCTGTGGGATTACGGGCGGCGGATCGACCCGACGATCTGCCTGCTCGACCACGAACAAGGCGCGTATCGGGCGGTCGCCGAGGACGCAGCCCGGTGCGGCCGCGAGAACCGGGCCCTGGCGCTGCCGATCTGGCCGGGCGACTCGCACTGGAATTCGCTGACTGAGTACTACTCGACCCTCTACAGGACGAAGATGCTCAACGGCTACCGGCCCACGGTCCGGCGTCAGTACTACACCGATGTCTTCGAGCGACTGGCGCCGATGAACATGGGGATCGTCACGGACGCCCATCTGGATTATCTGCTCTCGAAGAAGATCGGGTACCTGATCGTGCAGGAGGATGCGTTCCCCGACAAGGTGAGCCCGTTCCCGGTCGTCCATACGATCAGGGCTTTGCTGCGGCATCCGCGAATCGAGTTACTGGCGCAGGATCGCCAGGCGTGGGCGTTCAAGATCCTGCCCGCGGGCGCTTCTCGTGTCGTGCCCGGGTTTCTGGCGAAGGAACCCTCTTATCCGCAACTTGCGGCCCGGCGTTGGTGGGGGCAGGACCTGGCCGCCACGAACGGGATTGCCGTGGTCACCAACGCAGCCGACGGCACGGTGACGGCGCATCTGACGGGGCCGGGCGACCGACTCAAGATTCCGTCCCGCTATCTGGAGTCGCTGGACGGCGTGCGCTATCTTGTGACGGCCCGCGGCACGGGCGCATTGACCGGATCGTTCGAGGCGGGCGGCGAGGCCGTGGGAACGGTGAGCGTGGCGGTGACGTCGGCCTGGAACTGGGTGCAACTGCCCGTGCCCGCTTTTGCAGGCGGGCGCGATGTGGTCCTGACACTGTCGGCGGCAGGCGGGACCGTGGACGTGGATGGGATCACCCTGATGGCGGGACCATGGCCGTGGCTTGAACCCGGCCAATCCATGACGTTGCCGGCGGAAGCGTTCTTCCGCGCCGGATATTCGGATTTACGGACGGGCAGTGTGCACCTTGAGGCGGAACGCGCCCCGTGCGATGTCGTGTTCTACGCGCCCAATCTGCCCGTGCGGCCCGGTCGCTACCGGATCACGATCGACTTTACCACGCCCGCCGCGCCGGGCACGGTGCTGGGCGACGTGCGGGTGGCGCAGGCGGATAAGGCCGGCGGGGTCGGTACGTTCCTGCGCTCAGGCGAGCCGGCCGCAATAGACTACCGGCACGAGGGCTGGCAACCCATGCGTCTCGACCTGCGCTTCAGCCGCCACGGCGACCTGACCCTCCACTCCGTGACCTTCACGCGAGTGCAGTAGGCGGGCTCGACCCCATAAGGTCTGGACGGCCCATGGCTGCCCAACGTATCCTTTATATCTTCGGCAACCCATACATCAGAAGAGGCACGGGATGAGAACGAACTTGGTAATGATAGGTCTGGCATTTTGTATCGGCGGGTCCGGGCTGCAAGCGGCCCAGGGAAAAGAGCCCCCGGCATCGGCAAACCAGTTGTTGTCCGCCGTGGACGCAGCGTTCAAGGCCAAAGACAAAGACGCCCTCGCGGCGCTGGTCAGCTGGCAGGGGGTCTCGGATGAGATGCGGTCCATGCACGCCGAGGGACTGGCCGCGATGGTAAAGCAGGAAGTCAAGACCGTGAAACTCGCGCCCCTGCCGGACAGATTCAAAATGGAATACGAGCTCAATGGCGTCCGTTACCACCCCAATGTCGCCG
Source organism: uncultured bacterium (assembly GCA_903895695.1). GTDB lineage: Bacteria > Verrucomicrobiota > Kiritimatiellia > CAIKKV01 > CAITUY01 > CAITUY01. The sequence continues at coordinate 21,308 of CAITUY010000133.1, read as the reverse complement.
TCGTCGGCATCATTGAGGTCCAGTACGCACAAGCCGGCAACTCGGACCAGATTCCTTACGGAAAGAAAGACAACGCGTTTTATCTGACGGGGACTGTTGGAGAAAAGTTCGCCACGCCGGCAACAAAAGAGAAGCCAATCAACATCATGGTGATGGGCGTCACGGCCCCGGAGCCGGTTGTATTTGAAGGCTACTGCGTGTACTTGAAAGGCGGCAAAGAGGTCAGAGAGGACATCTCAGGCAAAGGCAACAGGAGCAAAGCCTTTTGGGGAGACCACGTCAAGCATTGCGAAGTCCGTAAGACATCGGGCACGGGATGGATCAGTCTGGTCATTTCAGAAGACGGCAAGTCTGCTTTCAACTCGCCGCAGGTGGCGACTGACAAACCCATCGTCTACGACGCCAAGCTCTAGGCGCCCGGGGACGGGTTTTGCCGACCGGAGGATGGACCATGGGACTCATGGAATTGCTGCTGGGCAGGAAGAAGCCCGAGTTTGTAGAGCGCATCTGTCTTACGACCGAACGCAAACTGGCTGAAATCGTGGGGCAGGTCAGGGCCGATCGGGAACGCGGTGTCGGCTGCGTTGCCGTCACCCATTTCCAGGCCACGCACCGGGCTCTGCTCGAAGCGTTCGACAAGGATGGCGTGAAGGGCCGTTCGATCGCGAACTCCCGCGAGTTCCCGACTAACGTCCTGCAACTGGTGAGCAAAGAAGGATCGACGCTTGTTCTTGCGTCCGATGCCATCCCTTCCGCCGTGGCGCAGACCGATAGTTCCCAGTCAAAGCATCAAGCGCTTGGCCCGGTGACCGTCTATCTGGCCGAACACTACCCTTGCGCCGGCCGGGATGAACGGGTTCTCGCTTTGGACAAGGCGTGGCCGGTGCGGCTTAAGTTCATCTGTTACACCGCCCTTGACGAGCCGTGGCTGATGTCACCCGGCATCGACCGCGTCCGGGACATGTTCCATATGCTGGGGATGGACAAGGAAACGGCTATCGAGCCTGTGCGCTACGGGCGTGCGATTCAACTCCTGGGGCGTTCTATCCGGGCCGAGCAGAAACGACTGGCTCAACAGGTTCCCCATGAACAGGCCAGTGAGTCCTGTCAGGAATGGGTGCGGAGAAATCTGGATAGTCGCCACGGCCGTTGAACGCATCTTCCCTGTCAGGAGGACCGATCATGAACTGCGCAAGTCCTACTCTCCTGCTGACCATCAATGAGAAACCCTATGAATCCGTTTGAAGCACTCCTCCAGTTGCCGGACCGGCCGGTGCCGGACCGGGCCGAGATCACGCGCGGCATTCCGCGGCAGAGCCGGCAGACCGTCATGCAACTCGATGGTCCGGGCTGCATCCGCCACATTGCCCTGGTGACCCGCGATCCGCGCACCAATCCCAATCGCACGCGCGACATGATCCTTCGCATCACGTTCGACGATGCGCCAACGCCGCAGGTTGAGGCGCCGTTCGGCGACTTCTTCGGCGTCATGCACGGGCAGGGTTGGTATCCGATCGATACCCATTGGCTCTCGGTCCTGCCCTGGGGCGGCATGAACTGCTTTTTCCCCATGCCGTTCGCCTCAAATGCGCGGATCGAGTTCGAGGCCGGGCCCGACGACGGTCATATCTATCTTCAGGTGGACTGGCACCGGTATCCCGGGCAGACCCTGGCCACGCCGCAGCGCTTCTGTGCACGGTGGCGGCGCGAATGTCCGACGGCCAGCTATGGCGAGCAATACCTGTTGCTCGATACCGCGGGCAGCGGTCTGCTGGCCGGTTTCGTCTACGGCGTGCGCCTCTTCGACAACGAAGACCGGTGGAGCCATGGCGGTGCGGAGAATCTCTACCTGGATGGCGAGGGAGAGCATCCTGTCTACATTCGCGGTATCGGCGGCGAAGATACGTTCGGCGTCGGCTACGGCGGCAATCAAACCGTGCCGCTCACGCATCACTTTGCCTCGCTGCCGTATTACGTGCACGAAGACATCGGCGAGGCGCGGCCCGCGCCGCGCGTCGTGGGTTACCGATTCTACGAACAGGACACACTGCCGTTCCGGCATTCCCTGCAATTTCGGTTCGGGTGCATGGTCAACGACATCTGCTCAACGGCCTACTGGTATCAGGATACGCCGGTTCGTTCCTTCTTTCGTCTGCCCGGCTGGGATCAGCTCCGGAACCTGGACCGGCGTCTGCCCGCTCCGGGATTCCCGCGCGGCACTTACGACGAACCGTTGCCGACCGACGGCAGTTGGTGGCTGTGCGGTCCGTTCGCGCTCGCCGCTGAGCGTTCGCTGCCGCCCGAGACGGAGTTCGACCCCGCCGCCGCCTATGACGGCGGTCATGGTCCGGCGTCAGGCTGGCTGAGCGAACACGCCCGCCAGCGCGGCCGTGACCGCGCCCGTTGGGTGCGGCGCGACGCCCAGCACGGGTTCATCGATTTCAACCACGTCTTCCAGCCGATCAAGCGCGGCGTCGGGGTTTCCGAAGACGGCGTGGCCTACGCCCGGGCCGTGCTCAATGTCCCTCGCGCCATGGCGGCCACGCTGCGCCTGACGTTTGACGACGCACTGTCCCTGCGCGTGAATGACGGGCCGCTCCGGCTGCTGGGCCAGCATACGGCCTTCCGGACCGTCGAGACCCGCGTCGAATTGAAAGCCGGACCCAACGCCATACTGGTCAAGTTGACCAACACCATCGGGCTCAACCATGGCGGCTGGGCCTTCAACTTCCAGGCGTTGGGCGCCGGGGGTGAACGGCTGGCGCCGCGGGCAGAGGAATCAGTGAACGGTGAACGGTGAAAGGACTGATGATGAATGCGTTAGACCTTAATGGCGATGGCCGTGTCGACAATAGCCCCGCGCTGCGCGAAATTCTGTCCGAACTGGCCGGGCACGGCCGACCGGCCACGCTCGATCTGCCGGACGGCATCTATGCCATCTCGGAAACGGTGGAACTGCCGGTAGCGGTCAGCCTCCGCCTGGCGCCGGGCGCGTGCATCCTCGCCCTGCCGTCATTCAGCGGCGATGCGGTTGTGCGCAAGCAACGGGGCGTCATTGGCGTTCATCGGCACGGCGGGCGGATTACGGGAGGCATGATCGACGGCGGCAGGCAGAACGTCATCGGCGTGCACGTGCCCGGCGCCTGCCGCCTGGACATCAGCGACATCGAGATCGTCGACTGCCTGCAGAAGGGGATCTATATCGGCAGCGCCGACAAGACATGGGGCTACGAGGTCAACGTTCGAGGCGTGCGCTGCGCCATCGATCTGAACACGCAGCACGCGGCGGGCAGTATCGGGCTGCATTACGAGCAGATCACGGACAGCTACATCAGCCAGGTGGTCATCATTGGCTACGAGACGGGTGTCGCCAGCGAAAGCTCGTCCAACGACTTCACGCAAGTGCACGTCTGGAGCATCCCCACCCAGGGCCCGTTGAAACGCAATTTTTTCTGCAATGGCTGGGGTGACTCGTACAACCAGTGCTATGCCGACGCGCCGTTCGATGGGGGGATGGATTGCTACGGGTTCCTCGTCAACAAGCCCTTCAACCGCTTCACAAACTGCCGTATCTACTGTAACAACTACACCGTCGACAACACGGTGGTCGGGTTTCAGCTCACCGAGTCCGGCACGCACGGCAGCTACCTGAACAACCTGTTCACGGCGGGCAAGGAACTGCGGATCAAGGCGGCCTTTGCCGGCTCTCTCGAAGCCGCCACCATCCTCGGTAACAGCTACGATCCCAATATCCTGGCGGGTCGGGAGAATCGCATTCCTTCTGACACCGGTGGGATCAGTTACGTTCCGGCGCTCCACATCGGCGGCAGTGAGGCGTGAGAACAGGGGGAGCGTGCATGCGAACGTCTGTGGCTGTTGAATGGGGTAGGGCGAGGGCCTCCGGCCCCGCCGCGACAGTGACGCTACAGGTTCGCGCCAGGTACGGCGCGGCGAGGACCCTCCACGGCGGGCAGGCAGCCGTCGCCCTACCCAGGATGCTTGAGAGAACGTGCAGGCGCGCCGATGAGGCTTGAAAAGAGATTGCATGAAGTTTGCCAAGGATAAGAGGGAATCTATGAGATCACCGCACAATCTGGGAATCGCTTTTGCTTTGTCGCTCTCGGCTGCCGGCTGCCTGGCTGGTGAGATCGCCTGGACAGACCTGCCCGCCTCTCGGTGGAAAGGCAACGTTCAGGCCGACGTGCCGGCACTGAAATGCAAGGCTGCCGCCGCCGTGGCCCTGCCGATCAAGGACGCCAAACCGCTCATCGTGGCCACCGCCGAGCCGCAGGCCCCTGGAGTGTACGAGGTCCGCCTGACCTTGCGGCCGTCGCACGCGGGTGATGCCGCCGCCTTCAGCGCCGGGCTTCGCGTCAAGAGCGGCGACTCCCTGATGGCCAACATTCCGGGCGCGTTCTTCGCGCGGGTGCATCAGCCGGAAACGCGCCTGGTGCGCATTCTGCACACCCGGCCCGGGCCGCTCGACTTCCGCCTGGAGGCCTATGCCGATGCCGGTGCGGTGGATAAAGGCCGGACCCTCGCCGGGCTCAAGAAGGGCGGTCCGCAACCTGGCGGCGGCCTGGACCTGGATGGCGTCAAGCCCGGCGCGGACATGGACCTCGATCTCACCCTGACGCCCGAACGGGCCGTGTACTACCTCGTGGACAAGGTCGAATTCCGGCCCCTGTCCCGAAGCGGCCGGGTGACGTCGGTGACGATCGACAAGATCCGCTACAACCCCGGCGATCGCATGAAGGCGAGTGTCGGCGTGGCGGATATGGGCAGCAAAGGCGGGGACGGCGCCGTGACGCTGTTCCTGGAGCACAACGTCGCGGATCGGACGAAAGTCCAGAGCCTGCCGGTGAAGCTCACCCCGGCGCCGCAGCACCTGGCATTCGAGATCGCGCTCCCCAGGGATGAACTCGGGTATGCCCTGGTGGCCGAGTATGCCTCGGCCGATGGGGCGGATCGAAGCGAGGCGGCTGAGTATTTCTGCATTGCTTCCAATTTTAACCGGGTCGCGCTGTTTGGGGCCAATCCTGGCGGAACGCGCGATTCCACGCCTGACGAGGAAACCGTTCGCGCGGCGCTCGATGCCAGTCGCGCCGATTACTACAATGCCAGCGAGTATCCCTTCTGGGCCCAGGACGACCTGCTCGCGCTGACCCCGACCAATGACTACTGGTTCTCCGGCCAGGCGAACTACCACTACAACAAGCAGACGCTGCAGCGGCAGATCCGTCTCGCCCACGAGCAGGGCATCGCCATGGTCACCTACGGCAAGTGGTGCGTTGACGGGCCGATCGGCTGGGAGATCGTCTACGACCGCCCCTTGGACTTCCAGGGCGCTTACGGCCATCCGATCGCCATGTGGGAAGGCGTCAACACCATCGCCTTCGACTGGCGCCGCAACGGGGAGGAAGTGCCCTATTCGCCGCGGCCAGGGGGGGGCGGCTCTTGGTTCGACGTGTGGTGGAACGAGTTCATCGGCATCACGCCCGATGCCACGCCGCACATGGTGCGCCTGGCCGCCGAGGAAATGGTCCGTTCCATCGACATGTTCGGCTGGGATGGGGTCCGTTGGGATGGACACCCGCGTGGGGGCGGCCCGTGCGGCGGCGGCAGCGACGGCGGCGGCTGGGGCAAGTTTACCGTGGAAAACGCCCGCAAAACGCAGGCGCTGGTGCGGTATTTCAAGGACATTATTGGCGCGAAGTATCCGGCCTTCGGCCACGGTTACAACTACTACTTCGCCCAGGATACGCCAAACAGCGACTGGGCTTATCAGGACTACGAACTGGACGAACTCGCCCGCGGCGGCGGACTGCTGATGAACGAATCGATCGGCAATGCCACGGGCGGCTGGACGTTCCGCAGCATCGCCCGCAACCTCCAGGTCGAGGGCGATCTGTCGCGTGAACGCGGGGGTTACTTGCTCGGCATCAGCTTTGCCAAGTCGCCCCGTGATGTGCTGATTGAAAGCGCCCTGTGGGCGGCTGCCGGCTGCCGGCCCTACAATTCGGGGATGACCCGCGAGACCCGCCGCTACTGCACGCGGTTCGCGCAGTACACCTTCGACGAGAACCTGCGTCGCCTGGCCACGCCCGAGAAGGTGCTGGCTCCCCAGGCAGAAACCCGACTCTGGTGGCAGCCCTTCGTCTACGAGACGCCGTTGGTCGGCGGCAAGCGACAACTCGTGCTCAACCTGCTCAACCTGCCGCTCGAGGACACGCGCCCGGCCCGTGATGCCAAGGTTGAACCCAAATGGGAGATGCCGAAGGGGACCGATCCGGTGACGTTCGCTTTGACCCTCCCGTCCGGCATGCGCGCCACCGGCGCCAGCCTGATCGATCCTCAGACGCTCGCGGTCACGCCGTTGGTTCTCAAGGACAACCGGCTTGAAATGCCTGCGGTGGCGAACTGGAGCGTGGCCACGGTCGAACTCGCCGTGGAGGCCGGCGCGCCTTCGTTGGGCGAGCTCTATGGCCCGGCCAAGACCTTCGGCGTGCCGCGGCCCAGCCTGCCCACCGGGACGGTACAGCGCGCCGAGGTGATCCTCGACCCCAAGCGCGAAGTGTGGGAGGTGAACAAGGATATGTCCGCCCTGGCGCCGGCCTGGAGCGTCAAGCAGGCCGAGGAGCAGGCGGCGTTCGAGGCCCTGCCGCTGGCGGAACAACCCGCGGCCCTGCTTAAGAAGCGGGCGACGCAGTCGCCGGCCGACATCATCGCCCAGTGGTGGAAGGGCGGGTCGTTGCCCGACGACCTGGCTCTCAAGGATAAGGCGTTCGCCTTCGGCAATCTCGCGCCGGAACGCAACGGCCGCCTGGACATTTATTACGGTCGCGGTCCGATTGACTATCGCCTGCACATGACGGAGGTGTTTGCCGGTCTGGATCGGTTCAACGTGCATGACGCTCCTTTCTGGGGCGGGTTCCGCGGCGGGTCCGGCGGCATGGGGTTGGGCAACGCGGTGCCTTGGTCGCGCTACCCTGAATTCGACCTGCTCCTCTTCACGGGGATCCCGTACGGGGCCATCGGCGCCGAGAATTGCTACGGCATGGTCGAGTACGTCAAGGCTGGCGGCGCCGTTTTCTTCACAGGCGGCGAGTACGCCTTCGGCAAGGGCGGGTACCTGTTCACGGTGCTCGACCGCGACCTGCTGCCGGTGCTGTGCACCGAAATGAAGGATACCCGCACCAGCGTCCAGCCGGTGCCCCTGGAGCCGGGGAAGGACTTCGCTGAGCTGCAATGCAAGGCGGACTTCGCCGCCAAGCCTTCGTTCTGGGTTCACAACCAGGTGGTCCTCAAAGACGACCCCGGCATCAAGGTGTTCCTGACGTCGGCCAAGGGGCCTGTGCTGGTGGGGTGGCAGGTCGGCAAGGGGCGGGTGGCCTGCCTGCTCGTCGATTATCGCGGCAAGTCGGAGAAAGGTGTGACCGCCTTTTTTGACTGGGCCGATTGGCCGGGGCTGGCCCGGGCCGTCTTCGCCTGGCTGGCTCCGGAAGCCGGCAAGGTGGGACCGCCACGGTCGGGCATTGCGGCCGACGAAGTAAAGAAGCTGACCCAGCGGTTGGAACAGAAGGCGTTGGGCGATCTCGGCGATTTGGGCACGCCGGCGCCGTCCGTGGAGCGGGCGGCAAAGGGCAGGAACAAGCCGGTCGAAGACGAACGCGTTGCGACCTTGCGGCGGCTGCTTTCCGCGCCGGCGGCGGCCCTCGATTCGACGGTTCTGCTGGATCAGCTTCTGATGGCGGGGGGCCTGCCCGATGACGTCCGGTGGGGCGCCATCGATGGCGTCCTGGCCCGCCCGCCGGCCAATCTGGCCGACCGCATCAAGACCGGACTCAAGCATCAGGACAATGCCGTCCGGCAGATTGCGCTGCAATGCCTTGGAACGGTGGATCCCGCGGCCCTGGCGCGCGAGCTCAACGGCTCATCGCAGAGCCCGGAAGTCGATGCCCTCGGCCGGATGTACGCCTTGACCCTGGCGCTGCCGCTCGCGAAAACGCCGGAGCTTGTCGAGGACGGGCGGCGGCTCGTCATGCAGTGGAACGCCTCGGAGAAGGACGTCATCGACAAGTGGACGGGCGGCAAGGGGTTCTCGCCGGCGGCGCCGGAACTGCCGGGGCTTGATGCTGACTCCCTGTTCCGCCGCGTTGCCTGGCTGGCCTATCTAAGCCGGTACGACGCCAAGTCCTTTGGCGCCCAGTTTGTCCGCGAATGGCTCATGACGGGGCCGTACCAGGACTACTGCTGGCGTTCGATCGGCAACAAGAAGGCCGGCGATTGGGCGCGGTTAGCCGCCTATCTGGGCCGGCTGCGTGACCTGACGAAGCCCGACGTCGAGGCGCTGCTCAAGGCGCAACCGGACGCGGTTGCGGAGGGCTTCGGCAGGGCGCACTTCACGCTCGAGTTCCGCGAGGCCATGAACGTGCTCGGCGCGCAGGATAAAGCGACAACCGCCGGAATCCTGGCGAAACTCAAAACGGCTTCGAATCCCGATTTGGCCGCCTTTGCCGCCGCGCGGCTGGGCGGTGGGAAGTAGGGGGCGTGGTCTGCGGGACGAGTCCTTGACCGCACCCAATTGGGTAGGGCGAGGGCCTCCGGCCCCGCCGTGACAGTAGCGTGGTTGGTACGCGCCAGTCTCGGCGCGGCGAGGACGCCGTCGCCCTACCCAGTGTTGTGAGGTGCTGGCGACCAGCCCATTTCACCCGGAATCGGATGAACACCGTCCTGCACGGGCTAGACCGCCGGCTTTACCGCAACGCGAAACACCTTCGGCTGGGCCGCTACGAGCGACGTCTGCAAGCATCCGTCCGCCACAGCGACGTGTTCCCAGGAGCCGTCGGACGCGATCATCTCGACATTAGCGATGCTATACGCCGAGTTGACTGGCAAGACGTCGAGGGGGTCGTGTCCGAGGTTGAAGAAGGCCAGCAGGTACCGTCCATCGGTGAACCGGCGCACCTTGAGATACACCTCGGCGTCGCCCGGATAATAAAATTCAACCGGCTTGCCGCAGACGAACTGCAGCAGTTCGACTAACTCCCGCTTGCGATCCTCGTCGTAGAAGCCGAAGGACGAAAGGGAGTTATTCAGGCCGAAATTCGCCGCGAAAGCGGCTATCCGTCCGCCGGACGCGTTCTCGAACAGCGTGACGGCGGGTCCGAGTTCCGTGAAATCCGGACTCACGCCGGACTTGCGGTGCATTAATGTCGAGTGGATTTTCACTCTCGGGTCTGCGGGCGTCAGGCGTGAGTAAGTGACGTCCGTGCCCAAGATGACGCGGCCCCACTGTTCACCGGAAACGCGAGGTCCCTCCCATGGTTCGGCCCTAATGCCGATTTCGGCCGAGAAACCGCGTTGGCAGAGCCTCTCGGCGGCACGGCCTTCCAGGAGCAACCCGTTCTTCAGGAGGCGTTTCAAATCGACATCGGAAAACAAGCCCACATCGGCTTCCGTCATCATGGCAGGCAGATCCGGCATTTTGGCATAGTTGCAGGGCAGGCCGAGAACGCCCAGCAAAGCACCCCAGGTCTTCCACGACGAGCAACTGTCGCCGCGGTCCGGAGCGGGATTGAAGAACGGCGTGCCGGGCAGCACGGCGGCGGCATAGCCGGAGGGCCTGCTATCCTGGACTGCGGTGAAAAGGGTTTCGTAGAAGCCGTGATACTTCCTGAGAATCGCGCGGTAGGCGGCACCGCTCGTGGGTTGATAGGCACCGGTCCGGGTGATCCAGTGCTTTGCGCCGTGGCAGCCTTCCAGAATCGACCCCGCATAGTGCGCATGCATCAGGTTCGCGCCGGTGCTGTAGCGGTTTTGCGGACAGGTGTCCGTCTCCGCGAGAACGGTGACGTCCGGGTCCAGGCCGGCGATTTGTGCGGCACCGTCATACATCCGGTTGGGGAAGGAGCGCATCTCGGGGCTCAAATAGCGGGCGTTGTTGATGCGGACAAGCCGGGAATTGCCCTTGCCGGCGAGGACCCGCGAAAGGGGGCCGGCATGGCGGACATCGCCGTGACAGGTGCAGAGACTGCCGGGAATGGAGGGATCGGTCGCGTCAATGGCGTCGCGCATGATGTCGGCGATGAGCCTCAGCGAATCCAGCAGGAGGCCGTCATAGCGGTGCGCGGCCGCGGAGTCCGAGCGGAGCGTGGCCAGCAGGCTCTCGCGGGTGAAGGACCCGCCCAGACGGCGTCCGATCTCCGCGAGATGGAGCGGGCAGTAGCAGCCGTTGCGGCCACAGAGAAGCCGGAAATCGTCATCAATCATGAAGAACGCAGGCTTCAGGGCGGCGAGGTGCCGGAACGTGTCGCGGATATAGTCCTGGAACGCGGGATCCAGCGGGCACATCTGATAGGCGGCGCTGCCGTCGGGGCGGATGATCTTCTGAAAAGAAGTGGGCTCGTCGGGGATCCAGCCGTGTCCGATCGTGGCCTGGGCGAGAATGCCGACCCGGGCTTTGTCGCCTTTGAATCCGTCGCGGAAGGCCGTGAACTGATCACCGAGGATTCTGGCCTTGTCCTCGGGTGGATCGCCTTCGGGAACAAGCGTCAGCATGCAGGCGATATCGGTACAAACGCCGGTTGCAAGGAGACTTTCCGCATCGGCCGCGAGTTCGGCCTCGCGCCCGGGAAGCAGCGGCATCACATGGAACGTTCTGAGTTTGCGGGACTTGGTCACTGCAAAGTAAACACGGTGCCGCGCGGGATGAACCAGACGATCGTGCCCGAGGTTCCGGCGACACCGTTCGTGCCGGCCGCCACCTCGTTGGGGTCGCGCAACAGCCCGGTGAAGTGACGATAGCCGCGAATGCCGATTCGCCCGCCGCCGCCCGCGCCGCCGTCGGCGCTAAGATAATAGGCGTTGCCGCCCTGGGCCTGGATCGTGCCCGATCCGGCCACTCCCAGGGCGTTGAGGCAGATTCCGCCACCCGAGCCGCCGCCAGAATGTTGGTGGTTGGCAACCGTGCCGTTGGCCGAGAGCGTGCCGTCGACGGTAATCCAGCCCGTGGCGAGGATCCAGATGAGTCCGCCACCGTCCCCGCCATACCCATCGCCCCAGGCGGTGCCGCCGCCGCCGCTGCCGGGCAAGGCGGGTGCGTTGGAGGTGCCGTAGGTTTGTCCGTGGCTGCCGTCGTTATTGCCACCAGTTCCGCCGTAGCCGCCGCCACCGGAGAGCATATTGCCCTGGCCGCCGCCGTTGCCGTAGCCGTAGCCCGTCAGATAGATCCCCGTGCCATTGTGCAAGAAGCCGAGACCGTCGGCGTTGATTTGCGAGCCGGCATCGACCTGCACGGTTTGGACGTAGAGGTGCGGCGATCCGCCGTTGCTCGCGTGCGAGTGGGGATAGAAGACGGAGTTCCCAGAGACCTTCAACATCCCCCCGACGTCAAGCCGGGCGCCGTAATTCGGGGCGGCCGCGTTGGTCGCAATGCTGTAGAGATGCAGTTGAGAGCCGTTGGTCAGGATCAGGTCGGTCCCGATACCGAAGGGCATGACCGTGGTGCCGGTATTCACCACATCGAGCCGATTGGAACTGAGTCTCATTGTCCTCCCGACCGTGATCGCCGCCGCCGTGCCCCCATTGATGGTGGAGCGGGCGTAGAGCGAGTTGCTGAAGATCAGATCTCGGCCGACGCTCAACGAGTTGTTATTCAGGTTCAGGCCGCCAAGGCCGTTGACGGTGAGGTCGGTGGAAACCGTGAGGTTCATGCCTGTCGGGAAGCTGAGCGTGCCCTGGCTGACGGACAGGGATGGCAGCACGACCGAGGTCAAGTTTGGAATCACGATCTGGCCGCCGAACAGGTTCGTGCCGGGGAAGAACCCGCCATCGGGGAAGTAGAGGGTTCCGGGCGTTCCGTAATAACTGTAGGAGTCCCCGGCTCGCCCTTCGTTCGCCGAGAAACGCACGGTGGGCGCGGCCACGGCATTCTGGGCCGCCTGCGCGGTCAGGTCATAGTTGACCGCAATGCGTCCGCCGCCGCCGCCGCCGCCCGAACCCGAGGGCGCGCCGCCGTCGGCCCGCACGATCCCTGCTCCAGTCAGCGACTGGCAATTGATCGAAACCGCGCCGCCCGAGCCGCCGCCGCCGCGCGATTCGCCGGTTGTTCCGCAGGCCGTGATCGTGCCGTTGATGGCGACTTGACCGGTGCAGGCAATGATGACGGCGCCACCCCCGGTGCCACCGCCGCCCCAGGCGCTGCCGGCCCCGCCGCTGCCGGGTTCGGCCGGGTTGTTCGTCAACCCGTACGTCAGGCCTGAGGAGGCCGAGCCGACTCCGCCCGCTCCGCCATAACCGCCGCCGCCGCCCTGCGTGCCGTTAACGATGCCCTGGCCCGGTCCGCAGCCATTGACCGAGTTGCCGGGCGCGCCCGCATAGCCTTTGGCGTCAAGAGAGATCTGGCCGTTCGTGGCGAGGTTGAACGAACCGCAGACGAAGCGGACCAGATTGTCCGCCGTCCAGGGGGCGGCCGCGGCTGTGTTGGCGTTGTGGGTAACCGTGCCGTTAATCGTGATCGCGTTGGCCTGGAGCACGGTGTTCGTTCCCGTGAAGGTGAGCGTTCTTCCGGCGCCAAGGGTGAAGCTCGAAAAGTTGGGCGTCGACTGGCCGAGCGTGACGTTGCCCGTGACGACCACCGTCTGGCCGCTGAGCGCGACATAGCCGGAACTCCAGTTCGCGGCGTTGGTCCAGTTGCCGGTTCCGGACCAGGTGTTGGTGAGGGAGGGGACCATGTCCAGAATGCTGACCGAATCGATGGACGGATTGCCCACGGCGTAAAGACCGGCGGCAAGGGTGACGCTCGCCGTTTCCGTCCCTTCGACGAGAGCGTCAGGGAATGGCGCAATCGTGATCGGCACGCTCGAAGCCGCGGCAGGCATGAGCACGCTCGATGGCACGTACTGGTAGTCCACGCCATTGCTCGCTGTGCCTGAGATAACGAGGTTGACGGTCAGCGCGAGGCCGGTCGCTGAGGCATCGCGGAACACGGTGAATGTCCCGGTGTTGCCGGGCAACTCGGTCGCGGTGGCGTCGGTGGCTTGAATCCACAGAGCGCCGCCCAGGAAGGACGAAGACGGCGTGGCCAGCACCAGGCCTCCGTTGTTCTGGGCGCCGTACGTGTAATAGTACGTAACGTTGGTGACACCTAGAGCGACATTCGTGGCAAAGGGGCCGCTTCCGACGTAGCCGGAGAATGTATTGGTGTTGGCCCACTGGCCGGCGTTCGTGCCGCCGTCGGTCGTGCCCCAGTAGACCGAGACGGTCGTGGGCGCGGTGCCGGTCGAGATCAGCACGCCGTTCAACGTCGCAGAGGTGAGGGTGACTGCCGTGGCGCCGCCGGAAGCGTTGGTGATCACGGGAATCCCGGCCGTGGTGACGAACGTCTGGGCAGTCGGGGCCCACCCGTCCCCGACACTGTTGGTGGCGTAGAACCGGTAATAGTACCGCGTCCCGGAGGACAGTCCGTCGATATTCGTCGACAGCGCGGCCCCCTGGGCCTGATAGCCGCTGATGACATTCGTGTTCGCCCAACCGGTCACGGTAGCGCCCGCGTCGTTGGTGCCCCAGTAGACGCTGACGGTGGTTGGCGCGGAACCCGTCGCCACCAGAACGCCCTGCAGGGTGGCAAAGTAGTAGCCGATGCCGGTCGCGCTCGCATTCGTCACCTGCGGGGGTGCCGGAAGCACCAGCCACGTGAGGGTTCCATTCGCGCCGCTCGCGCCGCTGGTGTTTGTACCGCCCGACACCTCCTGCGGGTCACGCAAGGTGCCAGTCCACGCCGGGCTATACGCTCGCATGATGGCAATGCGGCCGCCCCCACCGCCCCCACCCGATGTGACACCTAGCCCCCGGGCACGGACGGTGCCGGCACCTTTGAACTCGGTGCACGACAGGTTGATGGCGCCGCCGGCGCCACCGCCTGCCGCCGAGTGCGGCAATGACCCGCTGTCAGCGCTCAAGGTGCCGTCCACGGTGATTGTCCGTGCGGCCACGATGCGGATGATGCCGCCACCGCTCTCGCCACCGGTCCAGGAGGTCCCTCCGCCGCCGCTGCCGGCCTGGACCGGCGCATTCAGCGAATCGTTAGTCTTTCCTGATGTCGCCGAACTGCCGCCACCCAGGCCGCCATGTCCGCCGCCCTTGTTGGCCTGGCCTTTGCCGGGGCCATACCCATCGCCATTGATGGCGGTCGCGCCGCTAAAGCCCAGGCCGTCCGCGTTCACGGAAGCGCCCGCCGCGATCGTGACGTTGCTGGCGACGATCAGAAGCCCGGCGGCATTGTTGGAGTAGGCATGCGATGATGGATAGATGACCGAGTTCGAGGCCACCACCAGGCTCCCTGTCACGGCCAACCGGGCCCCGTAGTCAACGCCCGCCGCATTCGTCACCGAGGCGTACGCGTAGAGCAACGCGTTGTTGGTGATCAGGCAGTCGCCGCCGACAAAGACATCCAGTTTCTGGGTCCAGTCAGTAGTATTGTTGTTCCATATCATGCGAGCTGTGCTGAGAAGCAGGTTCGATCCCACCGTGCAGGAGGAATTTGTCCCACCGTAGAGGTAGGTGTTGGCATAACTGCTGTTGGTTATCGTGAAATTGTTCCCTACACTCAACGTGCAGTTGTACAGATCGAGCCCGGCCACGCCGTTCACGGTAAGGTTGGTGAGAACTGTCAACTGGAAGCCGGGATCGAAGCGCAGCATGCCCTTGGTCAAGGTCAGGTTGGGCACCGTCCAGTTGGTGAACCCGGGCGAGACGATATACGAACCGGGCATCGTCGCCATGGGGAAGAAACTCGCGTCGGTCAGGTACACGGTCCCTTCCGTACCAAAGTAGTCGTAAGCGTTATTGAGTCGCCGTCCGATGCCCGCGGAGAAGGACACGGTAGGCTTGGCCACGAGGTTCTGCGCGGCCTGCGCGTTTGCATCGTACACAACGGCAATCCGTCCGCCGCCGCCGCCGCTGCCGTTGCCGCTCGACGAGGCGTCGGCGCCGTCCGCCTGTACCGAACCACTGCCGGCAACGCTGTTGGCGGTGATGCAGACGCCACCGCCCGAGCCGCCCGCGGAATTCCCGGGCGTCGTGCCGTTGGCCGTGATCGTGCCGTTAAGGGTGACCAGCCCACTGGCGGCAATCGTCACAAGGCCGCCGCCCGCGCCGCCGCCCGACCAGGAACTGCCGCCACCGCCGCTACCGGGCATATCGGGGGCATTGGTGTTTCCATACGCGTTGTTCTCATTGCCGCCGGAGCCGCCGTAGCCGCCGCCGCCAGCTGGGGCGCGATATAACCCGCGGCCGGGGCCGTAGCCCGACACGGTCGTGCCGGGCCCGCCCTGGAAGCCGCAGCCGTTGACATTGATGGTGCCTGCCAGCGTGAGGTTGGAGCAGACGAACCACACGCGGTTATCCGGGTACCAGTTGCCGTCGGCATTCGTGGTCGTGGCCGATTCAACCGCATGGGTGTTTGTGCCGTTAAGCCTGACGTTGGTCGCCTGCAGGGCGGTGTTGGTGCCCAGGAAGACGAGCGTGCCATTGTTGGTGAAGTTGTTGAGGTAGGCCGTGGTGACGTCAACCGTGACGGACTTGCCGGCATTGATAATGGCATCGTCTCCGAGCAGCGGTATTCCGCTGCCGCCCCACGTCGCGGTGTTCGTCCAGTTACCGCCGACCGTCGCTGTCCAAGTCGTGCCCGCCTCCGCCTGCGGGCCCGCGGCCACGAAAGACACCAAAACAAGCATACCAGCCAGGATTCGTTTCATCGCGTTCCCCCTTGAAGATGGTGAAGAAGTATATGCTTATCAGGCTCCTGAAGCAATGATTACCTCACAACGGGGCAGCGTCTTTATGGCTACGTTTTGCCCATTGGGAGCGAAGCACGATGTGGGGCGGCCGTCCCCGGCCGCCTGGGAGATGCAGCGGCGGATGGGGACATCCGCCCCACATCAGAAAGGATGCCGGGCGATTGGACTCGGGTGGGCAAAACGTGAAGTGCCTGCCGGCGCGGGAAGCCGCGCCGCTCCCAGAAGAGGCAGACAGGTTTCCGGATGGGCTACTAGTAAGGAACCCCTATTGGAACGTGAAGATCGTTCCGTTGGGCGGGATTAGCCCCCAGTAGAGCGTCCCGGTGAGGCCGCTGCTGGCCGGCGCGCCGGTGTTGGTGCCGCCGTTATACCGGATGTTGTTCGTGAACTGGCAACTGTCATACTGCCGCCACACGGCAATGCGGCCGCCGCCGCCGCCTGTGCCGCCGGACGCGGGTGAGGCACCGCCTTGAGCGGAGAGGAGTCCGCTGGGACCGCCGAAACGGTGGCAGAATAGATAGATGCCGCCTCCCGAACCGCCGCCGCCGTTGTTTATAACAGGAGCCGCTCCGTTGGCGTTCAGCGTGCCGCCGTTGATTGTGATGTCGTGGGTGGCCCGGACCCAGATCAACCCGCCGCCGTCGCCGCCACACGTGCCGCCGTTGTTCGGCACGCCGCCACTGCCCGGCAGGGCCGGTGCATTGGAGGAACCATACGTAATGCCGCCGCCGCCACTGTCGGGGGCGAGCCCGGCGGCTCCGCCATAGCCGCCGCCGCGCTCCAACTGCTTGCCGGTCCCCGTGCCGAATCCCGCCGTGCTGCCGCTGGCCCCACCTGCCCAGCCCTTGGCGCTCGCATCGATACCCGCATTGGTGGCGATAGTCAGGTTTTGCACCTGGAAGAACACTGAGCCGCCATTGCTGTAATGCGAGTACGGGTAGACCCAGCAGTTGGTTTCAATGTCGAGGGTGCCGCCCACGATCACCTGGCCGCCGTACAGGACTGACGATGCGTTGGTGAGTCCGGCATAGAGCGTCAGGGCGCTGCTGTTGGTCAGGACCAGGTTGCCGCCAACCTGCAGGATGGGACCGTTGGTGGTGGCGCTCACTATATCGAATTGCCCGACGCTGTAACTTGCCAGGGGGCGTACGTACCGGCTGCCCACTTCGAGCAAGGCGCCGCTGCCGACGAGCGTCAGGTTGTTGGATACCGTCAGACGGAAGCCCTCCGTTCCAATCCGGACCCAGGCGTTGCTCACGGTCAGGTTGTTGGCCGTCCAGTTGGTCGTGTTCATGAACAACTGGCCCGGATGACGCAGCACGGTTTCCGTAACGCCGTCGATCAACTGGCTGTCGGTGAAATACAGCGTCCCAAGATCGGCCGCACTGCCGCCGTTGCCCGTCGTCTGGCCGCGGTCCGCGGAGAACAGGACCCCGGATGTCGGCTGGATTCGTTGCGCGCCGGAATTGTAGGTGGCGGCAATCCGTCCGCCGCCGGCCCGCCCCGATGTGGTGAAGGTCGCCGCCTTGGCGCTGACCGTGCCGATGCCGCCGAAGGTCTGGCAGGCGATGGAGATTCCCCCGCCCGAACCGCCGCCGCCGTAGCCACTGCTCGACGCGCCTTCCGCGAGGATGGCGCCATCCACCTGGACGTTCCCCGAAGCTTGAACACAGACCAGTCCGCCGCCATTGCCGCCGTTCTGGCCCGCGCCCTGACTGCCGCCGCCGCTGCCGGGATCGACGGGGTTGGTCAATGACCCGTAGGGAGACGCCGGCCAAGTGGCCATGTACTGGCCGGCCCGGCCCCCGTACGACCCGCCGGTCTCGTAGGCACCAGCGCCCGGCCCATAGCCCGCATCGTGCCCGGTCCCGCCCAGACCGCCCTTGTAGCCGCAGGCCGTGACATTGATCGCACCGCTGGTGGTCACGTTCAGGTTGGAACACACGAGCCATACACGGTTGTCGGCGTACCAGTTGCCGTCGGCATTCGTGGTCAAAGCCGATTCGACTGCATGGGTCACGGTGCCGTAGAGGGTGACGGTGGTCGCCGTGACGCTGGTGTTGGTTCCGTAGAATGTCAGGGTCTTGTTCGTATTGACCGTCAGCGAGGCGAGTGCGCGGGTGGCGTTGGTCACCGTCAGGTTGTGCGCGATATAGACCGCGTCACCGGCTACAGGCGGGTGCCCCTGGCTCCACGAAGTAATCGCCGCCCAGTCGCCCGCCTGCACGGTGCCGTTCGAGCCGGCCGAATACACGGCGCCGGCGATGTTCACCGTGGCGTTGCTCTGGGCGCTGACTGCGTACAGACTCGGCAGGAGGGTGAGCGAGACGGTCTGCGCCGAAAGCATGGTGTCATCCCAGATTGGATTCACCGCGATCGTCAGGTTGGAGACGCCGGCATTCATCACGACGCTGGTGCCGATCGGGCTGAGCCCGTACTGGGTCCCCAGGGCAGCCGTGCCGCTGACCGCGTAGTTGACGGTGATCGGGAAGCCGGTCATGGACGCCGCCCGGAATACGGTGAAGGTGCCCGGCACGAGGCCGTTCATGGACGCATTCGGCGTCGTGGCCTGCACCCCGACTTCGCCGGCCATGAAACTGCTGACCGGATCGGCCCAAGCCCGACCGCCGCTGTTCTGCGCGCTGTAGCGGTAGTAGTACCAGGTGTTTGACGCCGGGAGGCTCACGGGCATCGAGAGGGGACCGACGGCCGGGTAGCCGGCAAAGGTGTTCGTGGCGGCCCACGAGGCGCCGACATTGGTGCCCGCATCCGACGGCCCCCAGTACACGGAAACGACGGTCGCCGACAGGCCGGTCGCGAACAGGTAACCGTTCAGGCAGGCGGAGGTGAGCGTAATGTTCGTGGCCCCGAACAGCGCGTTGGAAACGGTCGGCAGGGGCGCGGGCGTCGCGAAACTCGTGGTCGGCGTTGCCCAGGTTTCCCCAACCGAGTTGGAGGCGTAAAAACGATAGTAATAGTTCGTGCCCGGAGCGAGGCCAACGACGTTGGTAATCAGGGTGGTCGGGCTGGCCGTGACCCCGAACAGGCCATTCGTGTCCCAGGCGGCCTTGTTGGTGCTCTGGTCGCTGAGCCCCCAGTAGACCCATACGGTCGTCTGAGCCGTGCCGGCCGACGACAGGCTCCCGTTGAGAGTCGCAACCGTGTAGCTGATGTTCGATGCGGCCAGGTTCGCGATGGCGGGGGGCGCCGGCTGTTGTCCCCATACGAGGGTGCCGGCAACGGCGCTACCTCCGCCCGACGCAACCGAGATGTTGTTCGTGAACTGGCAGGTGTCATACAGTCGCCACACGGCGATGCGACCGCCGCCGGCGATTCCGTTGCCTGAAGAGCTTGGGGCGTTAGCCGACAGGGTTCCGCTCGGACCGCCAAACGTCCGGCAGGTGAGGTAGATGCCGCCGCCGGATCCTCTCCCGGCATAGGTTGGGGTGACGGGTTGGCCGCCATCGGCCTTGAGGGCGCCGCCGTTGAGGATGATGTCGCCCGACGTTTGAACCCAGATCAGCCCGCCGCCGTCGCCGCCGCAGGTACCAGCGCTCTGGGCCGAGCCGCCGCTGCCTGGCAGGGCCGGGGCATTGGACGAACCGTACGACTGTCCGCCGTTGCCTGCGGAGGCATTATAGGCATTACCGCCGTAACCAGCGCCGATTTCCTTCGCTTTGCCGGCCCCGGGTCCGTATCCGGGCTGCCCGTCCCCAACGCATCCCCCAGCCCATCCCTTGGCGCTGGCATTAATCCCCCCGTTGGTTCCCACGAGCAGATCGGCCGCCTGGAAGAATACCGAGCCGCCGTTCGTGTAATGAGAGTAGGGGTAGACCCAGCAGTTGCTGGCGATCACGACGTCGCCCGTCACGCTCACGCGCGCGCCGTAGTTCGTCCAGGTGCTGTTCGTCATGCCGCTGAACACATAGAGCGACGCGTTGTTTGTCAGGAACAAGCGTCCGCCGACCGCGAGCGAGGGGCCGTTGGTCGTGACGCCCACGAAATCGCAGTAGGCTTGGCCGACGCTGCCGCAAACCCGCGTGGCCCGGGTTCCGATTTCCAGCGAGCTCGCGGTGGCGGATGAACCGACGATTGTCAAGTCGTTGGAAACGGTAAGTTGGAAGCCGTCGGTCGGAACGGTCAGTGCCGCGTTGCTGATCGTCAGCGCCGGGAGCGTCCAATTCGTCAGGGCCGGATCCGTGAACAGCCGCCCGGTGTGGGGGATAACGGTGAGGGGCGACGCCGCGAGAAGGGAGAAGTCGGGTACGTAGATGGTACCGGGCTGTGCGTACGTACTTGCGTTGTTGCCGCCAGCGACAGTGATCGTCACCCCGGCCGCGCCTTGGATAGCCTGAGCCGACTTATTATAGTTGATGGCGATGCGGCCGCCGCCGCCGCCCCCATAGCCCGGGCCGATGGAGCCGCCGCCGCCGATTGCGCTGAGAACGCCTGTGCCCCCGAACGTGAGGCAGGCGATGTTGATGCCGCCGCCGGATCCGCCTCCGCCGTATCCCGAGTAGTTGCCGCCGTTGGCGTTGATCGCGCCGTTGATCGTGACGGCTCCACTGGCTTGGATCAGCACGGCTCCACCGCCCGGTCCGCCGTTGTTGTTGCCGCTGTCGTTCCCGCCGCCGCCGCTGCCCGGGTCGACCGGGTTGGTCACCGAACCATACGTGGCACCAGGAGGATAGGTTCCGCGCAGGGAGCCGAGCGGCGGGGGGTAACTAACATGCCAGGCCCCGTTTCCGCCGTACCCGCCACCGCCATACCTCGTGCCACCGCCCGGCCCGCGTCCCCGGTTCGTACTCGCAGCATCGGTGCCCAGGCCGGCCTGATAGCCCATGGTGCTGACGTCGATCTTGCCGCCGCCCGCCGCCACGGTCAGGTTGGAGCAGACGAACCACACGCGGCTGTCCGGGTACCAGTAGCCGTCCGCAGGGTTCGTCGTTATGGCCGTTTGCATCGGATGCGTCGCGTTGCCGGTCGCGGTGATGACGATGTTGGTCGCCTGCAAGGCCGTGTTCGTGCCCAGAAAGGTGAGCGTGCCGTTGTTGGTGAAGTTGTTGAGGTAGGCCGTGGTGACGTCGACCGTGACGGACTTGGCGGCATTGATGATGGCATCGTCACCCTGTTGCGGCAGGCCGCCACCGCCCCACGTTGCGGTGTTCGTCCAATTGCCGCCGCTCGACGCCGTCCAAGTCGTGCCCGCCTCCGCCCGCAGCCCTGCTGCCACGAACAATCCAACCACGATCATTCCGATCAGGATTCGCTTCATCGAATGTCCCCCACCGGGCATAGCCGGTAACCGAGAACATTAACAGGATTGCACCACGAAAGTCACGAAGAACACGAAGGGAAGGTCGGTAACGGGTGTGACTTGATTTTGTAACAGGTGTTTCGGGAAGAAAGATGAAATAGGCCTTGATTTCGGTTTTTTTGGCCCTATAATCAGGTTCATATTTTATGGACTTGACTGGAAAGGTGCCGAAATGAGCGATTTGGACAAGA
>CAITUY010000132.1 GCA_903895695.1 uncultured bacterium | reverse complement strand
GGCTGGGACTGCCACGGCCTGCCCGTGGAGTACGAGGTCGAGCAGGCCCTGAAGATCAGCGGCAAACGCGATATCGAGACCATGGGCGTAGATGTGTTCAACGAGCGCTGCCGCAGCATCGTGCTGCGCTACACCCGCGAGTGGCGCGAGATCGTCACCCGCATGGGCCGCTGGGTCGATTTCGACCACGACTACAAGACCATGGACCCCGCCTATATGGAGTCCATCTGGTGGGTGTTCAAGTCGCTTTGGGAAAAGGACCTCGTCTACGAGGGGTTCCGCATCGTCCCGTACTGTCCGCGTTGCACCACGCCCCTCTCGAACTTCGAGACCAACCAGGGCTATGCCGACGTGCAGGACCCGGCCATCACCATCCGCTTCAAGGTAGACGGCCAGACCGGCACGTACATTCTGGCGTGGACCACCACGCCCTGGACCCTGCCGTCCAACCTGGCGCTGGCCGTGGGCAAGGACATCACGTATGTGAAGGTCCGCGACGGCGAGAACGTCTACATCCTGGCCAAGGACCGGCTGGCGTCCTACTACAAGAAGGGCGCGGCGTTCGAGGTGTTGGAGGAGGTGCCGGGCGCGGCGCTGGCCGGCCTGACCTATGAGCCGCTCTTCCCCTATTTCGCGGCGCTCAAGGCCAAGCGCGCATTTCGCGTGGTCCTGGGCGATTTCGTGTCGACCGAGGACGGAACCGGCGTGGTGCACCTGGCCCCGGGGTTCGGCGAGGACGACTACCGGGTCGGCCAGGCCGAAGGACTGCCGGTCGTTTGCCCTGTGGACGAAGAGGGCCGGTTCACAGCGGACGTCGCCGACTATGTCGGGCGCGAGGTCAAGCAGGCCGATGCGGACATCATCAAGCGGCTCAAGCACGAGGGCAAGCTCGTGCACCAGGGCACGATCAACCACAGTTACCCGCATTGCTGGCGCTGCGACACGCCGCTCATCTATCGCGCCATCTCGGCGTGGTACGTGCGCGTGGAGCAGATGCGCGAGCGCCTGCTTGCCGCCAACGCCCAGACCACGTGGGTCCCGCCGCACCTGAAGGACGGCCGGTTCGGCAAGTGGCTCGACCAGGCGCGCGACTGGAATATCTCGCGCAACCGCTACTGGGGCGCGCCGCTTCCCGTCTGGCGCAGCGATGACGGCAAGGAAGTGGTCTGCATCGGGTCGCGGGAGGAACTGACGCGACTGTCGGGTCACAAGGTCGACGACCTGCACAAGCATTTCGTGGATAAGATCGAGATCCCGTCGCGCGAAGGGCGGGGCATGCTCAAGCGCATCCCCGAGGTTTTGGACTGCTGGTTCGAGAGCGGCGCCATGCCTTACGCGCAGGCGCACTATCCGTTCGAGAACAAGCAGCAGTTCGAGGCTCATTATCCGGCCGATTTCATTGCCGAGGGGCTCGACCAGACGCGCGGGTGGTTCTACACGCTCATGGTGCTGTCGACAGCGCTGTTCGATCGGCCCGCCTTCCGCAACGTGATCGTGAACGGGATGGTCCTGGCCGAGGATGGCCGGAAGATGAGCAAGCGGCTCAAGAACTACCCGGACCCGACTTACATGATCGACACGTACGGCGCGGATGCCTTGCGGCTGTACCTGATCAATTCTCCCGTGGTGCGCGCGGAGGATCTGCGCTTTTCGGAAGCGGGCGTGCAGGAACTCATGCGGCATCTGCTGATTCCGCTGTGGAATGCCTACGGCTTCTTCGTGACTTATGCCAACGTGGACGGCTGGACCCCGGCGCGAGTGACGGGGATTCCGAGCACGAATCTGCTCGATCGCTGGATCCGCAGTTCGTTGGAAACGTTGTCGATGAACGTGGTCGAGGCGATGGACGGCTACAGCTTGCAGCAGTCGGTGCGGCCTTTCGTGCGATTCATCGAGGACCTGACGAACTGGTATATCCGGCGCAGTCGGCGGCGGTTCTGGAAGTCGCAGGACGACGATGACAAGGCCCAGGCCTACGAGACGCTTTATGTAGTCCTGCTGCAGCTCTCCAAGATCGCGGCGCCGTTCGTGCCGTTTGTCGCGGATGCGATCTACCGCAATTTGCGTACGGCGGATATGCCCGAATCCGTGCATCTGTGCGATTTCCCCGTGGGCGACCGCAGCCGGCGCGATGAGGCGCTGGAGCGGCAGATGGAAGCCGTGATGACGGTGGTGACACTCGGGCGGACGTTACGCTCGGCGCACGACTTGAAGGTCCGCCAGCCATTGCTGCGGATGCACGTCGCTTGCCGTGACGCGGCCAAACGAGCGCAGATCGAGGCGCTGCGCGATATCATCCTGGACGAACTGAACGTCAAGCAAGCCGAGTTCCTGGACCATGAGTCGGGGTTTGCCACGGTCAAGGCCAAGGCCAACTTCGCGAAGCTGGGGCCCCGGCTCGGGCCGCTGGTGAAGAAGGCGGCGGGCGCCATCGCCGGCCTCAAGAGCGAACAGTTCGAGGCGTTGGCGAGCGGCGCAACGGTGACGGTGACGGTGGACGGGAAAGCTGTCGACCTGGAGCCGGGCGATGTTGTGATCGAGCACCTGCCGCGCGAAGGTTGCGTGGTGGGTTCCGAGGGCGGAATCGTGGTGGCACTCGACACGGGTCTTACGCCGGAACTGATCGAGGAAGGCCTGGCGCGCGAGTTCGTGAACAAGGTTCAGAACATGCGCAAGACGGCCGACCTGGAGGTCACGCAGCGTATCCGTCTGTGGTTCGCGAGCGATGCCGCCGTGCAGGCGGCCGTGGCACGGCACGGCGACCACATTATGGCGGAGACGCTTTGTGTGGCCTGTGCGCCCGTGGCGAGCAAGCCGCTGGAGGCTGTGGAATGGGACCTGAACGGCCATCCCTGCGCGGTGCGGATCGAGGCGGTGTGAGGGGTTGGAGGGCAGACCATGAGCGGCATGCCGGCAGAGAAACGGACGGGCTACACGTGGGACGACTACTGCACGTGGTCGGACGATAAGCGCTGGGAGATCATCGGCGGCGAGGTGTTCGATATGACCGCCGCGCCGCTGGTGCGACATCAGGCGGTATCCCGCGAACTGGAATATCGCCTGATGCCGTTCTTCGCAGGCAAGCAGTGTGAGGTATTCGATGCGCCGATCGACGTGAAACTCTCCGAGGAAGATGTGGTACAGCCTGACCTCATCGTCGTGTGCAACCCGCACCAGATCAAGGAAACGCATATCGAGGGGCCGCCGACGCTGGTTGTTGAGATTCTGTCCCCAAGCCGGCCTTTTCACGATCGCGTGCGCAAGATGGGGCTGTACGCCAAGTTCGGGGTCAAGGAGTTCTGGGTAGTCACGCCCGAACCGGGACTGGTCGAGGTATTTCTCCTGGACGGGGCCTCGTACCGTTTGAACGGTGGCTACGGCCCCGACGAGACCGTGCGCAGCCCCACTTTCCCGAAACTAAAGATGTCTCTCTCAGGAGTTTTCGACTTGCCCGGCACGCCGGCCGCAAAGGGACGGAAGGTCAAGGAAGCCGCCGTGTCCTATAGTACCCCCCGTGGCGCTCGGGGCCCCGCCCGTTACCGCCAACCGTAGATATAGAGTGTGGTGAAGGGCCGACACTGGGAGGCACAAACACCTAATCGGAACACTCAGTCGATACACTTAGTCGACAAGGAATCCGACTAAGTGTGAGGTCCGCTCACTCACCCCGCCACGGCCTCGTCGATCAGCATTACGGGGATGCCGTTGCGAACTGGGTAGCGCAGGCGGCAACTGGGGTTGGTGCACTGGATCACGTCGTTCTCCTGGCGCACCGGGGCCTTGCATTTCGGGCAGGCCAGGATTTCCAGGAGTTCCTTCTTCAGTGGCTCAGCCATGGTCATCCTGCAGGGGCCGTCAGCGTGCGGCAACCGGTCGTTTCGTACTTCAAGCGAATTTGTTCGAGACTGGCATAGCGGCTCGAGTCACCTGTATTGAGCCCGTACCCTTTGCCGGCCTCCTGCAGGATCGCCACGGCGGTCCCGAACTGCGCCCCGGCCTGCGCCTGGCGGTCTGCGGCCAGCCGGAGTTTCCGGCGCGCTTCGTCGGGGGTGGTCGTTTTGTGCGAAAGCAGTGCGGCCGCCTCCAGCAGGCCGTCCAGCACAGCCGTGTAATGCGTCATGCTTCGGACGAGTTCAGGGCTGAGCCCGGGCGCGGCGCTGCACCGCCTCATCAGAGCCTGGAGCATCACCAATTGCACGGCAGTTTCGGTGATGGGAGCCGTATGGGCAAATGAG
Source organism: uncultured bacterium (assembly GCA_903895695.1). GTDB lineage: Bacteria > Verrucomicrobiota > Kiritimatiellia > CAIKKV01 > CAITUY01 > CAITUY01. The sequence goes on along the minus strand of CAITUY010000132.1, from coordinate 15,986 downwards.
ACGGTCCTGGCGGACAGGGGAGCCTTCACGGAGCTGGGGGCCGGTTCGAAGGCGAGATCGGACGCCGTCTCGACATCGGCCTGCGCCATGGCCACCTGCCACTCCACCAGCAGCCCCTCGGTGAATTCATAGATCAGCTCGAGGAATCCCGCGGCCTGCCGGTTACGCTCGATTTCGGCGAGATCCGGCAGGTTCAGCACGCTGCCTGGACGGGTGGCCAGGAAATCGCGGATGGCGGCCGCCGCCGTGCCCACCTTGACCTTCGAGCCATCGGCTAGTTCGGCGGCACAGGCGGTAATGGCGCAGAGGCGGCCCTCGGCATCCACGACCGGGCCCCCGGAGTTGCCGCGACCGATGTCGGCTTCAAAGTGCAGCACGCGGGCGCCGCCGTCCGTGCAGTGCCGGATGGCGTGTCCCTCGGTTAGCTTCCAGGACTGATCGCCCGGATGACCCACGATGAACAGGGGTGCGTTCGGGGCCGGTGGATCACCGGCGCGGACCGTGAGCGCCGGGTACGGCCCGCCCTCGATATGCACAAGTGCCAGGTCGTCCACGGCTGAGTAGGCCAGTACCGAACCGACCGGGTGGAGGCGGCCCTCAATGGTCTGGACGCTGGCCGTGACCACGCCCGCCATAAGGTGGTAGCTGGTCAGGATGTCGCCCGAGGCCGATACGATCACGCCGGCGCCGTGCCAGGAGGGCGTGAACACCTTGACGCACATGGCGTGCGCCTGCAGGAGCGGCGGCGGATACTCGCGGAGACGACTCAGGCTCACCCTCGTGGCGGGTGCCATCAGGTCGAGTGGCCGTGCATACAGGTACTCGCGGTGAACGATGGCGAAGGGATTGGCTGCGACGGCGGGGTCCGATACCGGGCGGATGCCGGCGGGGGTCGGGAATAGGCGGTGGAGTTCGGCGCGCAGATCCTCAACGACGGGATCAAGAGCCCAAGCCGTGATACACGGGCCACCCACCAGGACGGCGAGCAGCCCCCACAAACCTGCACGCATCACGTTTGCCCCCAGCTTCATTGGACCAAAGATAACGCGCTTGCCGCGGCGTTGCAAGCACGCCCTTGGGCGGGGGTTGGAATGCGCATCCGCCTTGCGTGGGCCGGCGGCTATGATAAGGTGCGCGGCCGTGAATGGGAGAAGAAAGGTCGTTACGGCGCTCGCGGCGGCGGCATTGGTCGCAGCGGGCACCAGCCGCGCTGGCGAAGCGCGTACCAACTTGAACGTGGTGGCGTCGTTCTACCCGATCTACGTGGCCACGCTGAACGTCGTGGGGCACAACCCGGGCGTTTCCGTGAGCAGCATGGCTCAGCCCACGGCCGGCTGTCTGCACGACTACCAGATGAGAACCGATGACATGGTGGCGCTGTCGGCCGCCGATGTCTTTGTAGTCAACGGAGCCGGGATGGAGGCGTTCCTCGATAAGGCGGTCCGTCAGGCGCCCCGGATGACCGTCATTGATGCCAGCCGCGGCATCGACCTCCTGCGCGACGGGGGCCAGCCCAACCCGCACGTGTGGGTCAGTATTGCCCGTCACATGCAGCAGGTGGCCAACATCGCCGCCGGTCTGGCTGCCGCCGATCCGGGGCGGGCCGAGCGGTATCGGCAGAATGCCGCTGTCTACACGAACCGGCTGGCGGCCCTGCGCGTCCGCATGCAGGCTGGCCTGAAGGACCTGAAGACGCGGGACATCGTGACGTTCCACGAGGCCTTTCCGTACTTTGCCGAGGAGTTCGGCCTGCGCATCGTTGCCACGATCGCCCGGGAGCCGGGGTCGGAACCCAGCGGGCGGGAATTGGCGCGGACGATTCAAGCCGTGCGCCGGGCCGGGGTGAAGGCGCTATTCGCGGAGCCGCAGTATGCGCCCAGGGTTGCCGAGACGATCGCCCGGGAGACCGGCGCCACGGTCTACGTGCTGGATCCGGCAGTGACCGGTCCTGCGAGCCCGAACGCTTACATTGAGATCATGGAAAAGAACCTGGCGGAATTGCAGAGGGCGCTGAAGTGAGGTACTCGTGAGAGCTGTATTGGCGATCGATTCGGGGGGCAGCAAGACCGAGGCCCTCTTGGTCGGGCTTGACGGTGCGGTACGGGGGTGGGGGCGGAGCCTGCCGCCGGCCGCGGACGGTGAGCAGCATCCTGTCGGCTACGGGCGCTCGAGGGAAGCGATTCGCGCGGCGGCGACACAGGCGCTCGCCGGACATGCGGCGGCTGAACTACACGTGTGTTTGGTCGGCACGGGGCGCACGCGCCCGGCCATCGATGACCTGGGGCGGATCGTCACGGTTGAGATGCTGCATGAGCATGTCCCGGCGTTCATGCTGGCTGGCGAGTCCTGCGGCGTCGTTGCTCTCGCCGGCACCGGAGCGCTGGTTCACGCCCGCGACCGGCTCGGACGTTTCCTGAAACTCGACGGTCTGGGGCCGCTGGTGGGCGACCATGGCGGGGGTTTCGGCATCGGCCTCAAGGCGATCCAGGCGGTGGCCCAGGCCGACTGGCACCCGCGTCGGGCCACTTCCCTCACCGCCGTTGTGTACGATGCCAGCCGAAAGTCGCGGTTGTTCGTCAATCGGGCCGGCCTGGTTCACTTCATGCTCAAGGCCCGGGACCGTTCGCAGATCGCGGCATTCGCGACGTTGGTTGACCAGCAGGCGCGCAAGGGCGACCGCATCGCCGGGGAGATCCTGGCTGACGAGGCCGTCGACATCGCCGAAACAGTGCGCGATGCCGCTGGTCGGCTCAATATGCTCGGGGAATCGTACGCCTTGATTGGGGTCGGGAGCGTGATGATGAAATCGGACCCGTACTGGGCGGCGTTCACCGGAGCCGTGGCCGGCTTTGCCCCGCGGTTTCGGCCCGTGCGCCTGCGGCACCCGGCCGTGGCGGGGATGGCGTTGTACGCGTTGTCGCGGTTCCCCGACGTGGATTTTGCCGCGGCGCGGCAGCGGTTGATTGATGAACTGGATTCGCGAAAACAGAATGGAAAGGATGATACACATGGTTCCCCTGCAATACCTTGATGCCGTACGCGGCGTGCTGGACCACCTGGAGAAGACTCAACTCGACGGCGTGGAACAGGCGGCGACTCTCGTGGCGAACAGCCTGCGGGGCGGCGGCGCCGTCTACTGTGCGGCCATTGGTCACAGCAACGAGGCCGATTTCATCAACCGTGCCGGCGGCCTGGCCTCTGTGCAGCCGTTCTCGCACACGTTCCAGGTGCGCGCGCCCATCTCGCCGGCCCTGGCCAAGCGGCCCCGGCCGGAGCCGGTCGAGGAGGATCTGGAAGCCATCCGCCTGGCCGTGCGGACGAGTGCGCTGCGAGCCGGCGACGTGATGTTCGTGGGGTCGGTCTCGGGCCGCAATCGGTTTCCCGTGGAACTGGCCCTGGCTTGCCGGGCCGCCGGCGTCAAGGTCGTGGCGTTCACGTCCCTGGCCTACACGCGGCGCGTGACGTCTGCGCATCCCTCGGGCAAGAAGCTGTGCGACGTCGCCGACGTGGTCATCGATAACGGGGCGCCCTATGGCGACGCAGCCGTGGATGTGCCCGGCTACAGCGAGAAGATGCTGCCCGTCTCGGGCGCCTCAATGGTCGTGATCGGGTGGCTGGTCTGGGGGCGCGTCATGGAACTCACGGCCGCGGCCGGTGACCCCGCGAGCACGTACATCAGCGTCAACCGGCCCGACGGTCAGGCGTGGTACGACAAGTCCAAGTCGAACTACGAACGGAAGGGCTACTGACATGTCCAGCCAGGCCTATTTCCGCGAGGCGCAGGCGGCACTCGCCCGGGTGGCCGAGTCGCAGGGGGAGCCCATCGGCAAGGCCGCGGGGTTGCTGGTCGAAGCCATCGTGGCCGGCCGGTCGATCTACTCGTTCGGCGCCAGTCATTCGTTCATGCTGACCGAGGAACTGGTTTATCGCACGGGCGGGCTGATGCTGATCAACCCGATCTATCCGCATGGGATGAATAGTCTCGTCCGGCCCATGACCCTCACGTCGCGCCTGGAGCGCGTGCCGGGCCTGGGGGCGGAACTGCTGCACTCGGTGCCGGCGAAGTCGGGCGACGTTTTGCTGCTGACCTCCACCTCGGGCCGCAACGCAGTCGTGATCGACATGGCCCTGGCCGCGCGTGAACGGGGCGTGGCTGTCGTCGGCATCACGGCCCTGGCCTACACGCGGGGCGTGACCAGTCGGCATCCGTCGGGCAAGAAGCTCGCCGACCTCTGCGATGTCCTGATCGACAACGGCGCGCCGTACGGCGATGCCTGCGTCGAGATCAAGGGCAGCCCGCAGAAGACGGGCCCGCTGTCGTCGCTGACCGGCATCGCCATCGTCAATGCGCTGGCTTGCGAGGTGGTGGCGCGGCTCGTGGAGCGCGGCGTCACGCCGCCGGTCTTCATGAGCGCCAACCTCGACGGCGGCGACGCCCATAACGCGCGCCTGCTGGCCGAGAACCGCAGCCGGATCCACTACCTGGAGTAGGCGGTTCCACTCAATCGGCGGTAGACACGCTCGAACAAGCGGTCCGGCTCGAGGCGCGCATCCGGCGGGGTCGTGTTGGAGATCGTAAAGACGGCGCTGTGGCCCCGCTTGGCTACGCTAACGGCGCTGTGTCGTTGCTAGGTGGCACTGGCGCGGAAGACGCCGTGTGCGCATTGCGAGTACCCTGACCGGTAGTTGATCTCCAGGGGCGCACCATAGAGTTTGTCGAGGTGCTGGAGGAATTCCAGTCGGCTAAACCCTCGCACATGGTGGGGATCAGCCATAAATCCGACAGGCGTTGACAGCACGTATTTCGCGTCCCGTTCCAGGTGCGGCGAGATGGCGCGCAGTAGCGCCAGTTCCTCGTCAGGGTAGAGGTGCTCAATTACTTCGCAGAGCATAACCGTATTAAACCGTTCCTCGGAACCGAGGGTCAGGTTATTGGCGGCCGCGAGGCGTCCAACGACTTTCGGGAGGCGGTAAGTCAGCAACTCGTTAATCGCTTCCGGAAAGGCATCAACGGCCAGGATGGATTCTACCTCGGGAGAATCGGCCAGCCACCGGGTCATATTCCCGATGCCGGAGCCTATTTCCAAAACCCGGCCTCGCGCTTGGCCGACACTAAACTTCAGGCGCTGGAAGTAGGCCGGCGCCTGTTGGGCGGTTTCGTCCCATGTCCAGAGCATCTGTGATCGATAGCTTTCAATGAGTGATTGAAACTCGGATTGCCACTGATTCCGATCTATCCGCTTCCTAAAGAGCCAGTTCATCACGAACCCACCTCCTGCATCGGACGTGCGCAAACCCCCGCAGATCGCCTGCAGCAAATGTGCCTTCAGCGAGTGTTTGTGACGTCATTGGCCGGCTCCATTGGGGGCACCCAGGGGAAGCATCAATGCAAACGTCGTGGTGTGCTCGTCACTCCGTTCCAAAACCAGCTCACCACCATGCGCCCGCGCAATTTCGCGGGCAAGGCTCAGGCCAAGCCCGCTACCGTCAATGTCCCGAGTCCTGGCCTTGTCGCCGCGGAAGAAACGCTCAAACGTCCGGCCTTGATCCTCTGCCGCAATCGGGCGTCCCGTGTTTGAGACCCGCAAGATCACATGGCTCTCGCTCGTCCCGAGCGCCAAGTCGATGGCGCCGTCCCTGTCCCCGAACTTGACGGCGTTGGAGACCAAGTTCTCGATCACCTGATTCAGAAGGTGCTCATCCCCCATCACCGTCACCGCGTCCGGTACGCTCACGGTTGTCTTTCGATCCGGCGCAAGCATGCGCACGTCATCGGCGGCAGCGCGGACCTTGTCGGTCAGGCTAATCTGCTCGCGGCTGAGGGGCAGGCGTCCTGAGTCGGCTTGGGAGAGAAGGAGCAACTTGCCAAGGATTGCCTTCAAACGCTGCACCTCGTCCAGTTGATCGGCATACTCGCGCTGCTCAGGAGTGCCGTCTACGGCTCGCTGCAAGGACCGTTCGACTTGGGCCTGCAGGATGGCGAGCGGCGTCTTGAGTTCATGCGCGGCGTCGGCGCTGAAGCGCGTCGCCTGTCCGAAACTTCGTTCGAGCCTCTCCAGCATACCGTTGATAAGCGTGATCAGCCGCTGGAATTCCGTATCGGCTTTCGCATCGGGGATTCGGGCGTCGAGCCGGTTGGCAGTGACCGATTCGGCGGTGCCCGCGATAAGGCTCACGGGGCGTAGCGCCATCTGTCCAATCATCCAACCACCAACCACAATCAGCAGCAGCCCCAGCGGAATCCCGACCAGGAGCGCCCGCTCGAAACGGCGCGTCTCGTTGTGCAGTCCGGCCAGGCTCATCGCCAGACTCAAGGTCACGGCCTCATTGGCGATGCTCAGGGCGCGCCATTCGCCGCCCGGCGCCTGCAGAGTGGCATACACGGGACCCCGGACAGGTAACCGGCGAGGGGGCGGAGGTCCGCGGTTGGACTCCTCTCGTGGGCGCGGCGGACGTGCATCGACTGCATCGGGTGGAGGCGCGTTTCGGTTATAGGGCGGGTTCTCCGTGACGGCCTCGGGCGTCGCCCCTGGTGGCGAGGGCAGCGTGGTGCGTGCAAGGTTCGCCGGCCAATTCTCGCTTTCATACAACGCCTTGCCGTCCGGACCGGTAGCCCTGACGAGAAACTGCTTGGGTGCGTCGTCTCCGTAGATGGAGCGCAGGGAATCGTCAAAGACCCGCCAGTGATCGGGGGGCTGGATGCGGCGAACCTGGGCGTCGGCCAAGGCTCTCATTTCGTGATCAATGCGATCAAGCCCCAGCCGGTTGAGCGCCGAAATAGCGAGCACAGCGAAACCGAGAAGCAAGGCTCCGGAGAGGCACACGCTCAGCAGCCCGATCTTGAGCCGGAAAGAGCGCAGCATCAGACGCCCTCCAACTTGCGGAATCGGTAGCCAACGCCGCGGACGGCTTCGATGAAGGATTCCCGGCCCGCCGCATCAATGCCGGCGCGCAAGCGCTGGACACAAACGTCCACGAGATTCGTCCCCGGATCGAAGCTGTAGCCCCACACATGCTCCAGGATCTGCGACCGTGTGAAGACCCGGCCGGGAGATCGCATCAGGTATTCCAGCAGACCGAACTCCCGCGGTGGGAGAACTACCTCCTCCTTGCCGCGCGTGACCTTGCGGGTGATGAGATTGACCGTCAAGTCGCCGGCGCGTAACACGCTGAGTTGATCGCCGGAGGTGCGCCGCAGGACGGCTTGCACCCGCGCGAGCAACTCATCCATGTAGAAGGGCTTGGCGATGTAGTCATCGGCGCCAAGGTTCAAGCCGGCGACCCGCTCGTTCGCCTCCGAACGCGCGGTCACGAGAATGACCGGAACCGTGTTCTTCCGGTCGCGCAGGTTCTTGAGAATGCTGAGTCCATCCCGGCCGGGCAGCATGATGTCGAGAACGATCAGGTCGAAAGGCTCCGCCCTTAGAAGCGTATCCGCTTCGTCCCCGTTGTGACTGACCGTCACGCCGAAGCCGTGCTCCTCAAGCCCTTTGCGCACGAACCCGGCCAGCTTCTTTTCATCTTCCACCACAAGGATTCTCATTGCGGAGACACTATCACGGAGGACGCTCTTGAACCAAGAGCTGCTCGATTACGATCTTGTAACCGTTTCGTGCCCGGTCCGTAATGTGCGTGACGTTCTATATTGCAGAGAGGCGAGATACTGCCTTGGAACCGAAAAGGAAAGGAATGGGGTCATGAACAGATTGATTAGCATGATCATGGGGTTGGGACTGCTGTCGGCAACGTGGGGGTTGGCGCAGGAAAGAGAAGCCCCGCCGCCTGATGGCGGGCGACCGCCTCGTGAGGAACGAACGGCTCCGGCCGTGACACCCCTCACCGAGGCGCAGCAGGCACAGGTGAAGGCCATCCTGTCGAAGTACGACGTCAGCACGCTGACGGCCGACAACGCCAAAGCCATTCACGAAGCTTTTCGCCAGGCCGGGATCCGGGGCGGACCGGCGATAAACGAGGCCGTCAAGGCGGCAGGTTTCGATCCGGACCGGCTGCGCGACCTCGCGCCGCCACCGGGCCGTAACGGCGCCGGCGAGCCACATGCGTCCAGCCCCGAAGGCGACCAGCCGCCTGCCAATGGTGAGCGTCCCGCCCCGCAGGGCCAGGAAACGCACGGACACGGCCAATACTCGGTCACGCAGGCAATCTCGGATCGCGCCCAGCTCAGCACGATCGCCTTCAGCGGACTGGCCTTCGTGACCGGCGAGTTCGGCGCATCGACCTTCATGCCGCCCGGAAAAGTGTGCGACTTCTTCGGTTTCCAGTACATGCGCGACATCGATGCCGCCGGCAAAGGGCACAACCCTGCGTTCCTCACACGCATCGCGGCTGACGTGCTACACACCCTGAATGACGCGCAACGCCAGCGCTTCGCCGATTTGGCCGCCGAGCAGGCCGGACAGTTCGAACAACTGGCAGTCAAGCGCATGCCGGTGATCAAAGCCTTCCACCGCGAACTGGAGGGTGCCATCCCCAAAGGCACGACCGGCCTCAGCCGCGAGGCAGTCATGAGGTATGTCGGCGACTTCTTTGCGTACGACGCGGAACTCAGTTGGCGCCGCGCCGAGGTCTTCGGCCAAATCGCGGCCTCGCTCACGCCGGAACAGAAAGCGGCGTTCGCCAAGATGAAGTTTGGCGATTTTAATACCTGGCCGGATCTGGATGAACGCGACGCACTCAAGCGTCCCAATCCCGGCGCCTCCAAGTTTTTCACGGTGGCTTACATGACCTATGCCAGCGAGTTCTTCAGTTGGTATGCCGGGTCGGTGGAGGCGGACACTTACTTCTGCCCGGAGCGGCACGGCACCTACTTCGGCAGCTTCTACATGAAGGACATGCCGGCCATGGGGAAGCGCAACTTTGACATAAGCACTGCCGTGACCGGCGACAGCGGCGAAGCCTTCTTGCAGCTTTTGTCGGCCGAGCAGCGCGGCGCCATCACCTCCATCATCGAGCGGCAACGGAAACTGCTCGCCGAGGTCGTCGAGGTGCGACAGGCCGTCTCCGTTGAACTGCGCAAACTCCTTGCCGGAAGCCAAACGGACAAGGCCAAGGTTCTGGCTCTCGGCCGCCGCTACGGCGAACTCGATGGCGAGATGTCCTGGATGTATGCTACGGCCTTCGCCAAGGTGGGCCGGACATTGACTCCCGAGCAGCGCGCCGCGTGCGTCAAACTGCGCAACCTCGAAGGTTACAAGAGTGCGCCCGCGTATCTCTATTCCCAGCCGCTGCAGAAGCTGCCTGATCTTCCCGACACCGACTTCCTGTTCGGCACGGGCAATGCAGCGCCTGAGACGCATGCAGATTCCAGCGTGCTGGGAGGGCGAGCGTCCTCGCGAGCCGCGAGTCAGATGGCCAGTGATGAGGCGTTGAATCCTTCCAAAGGCGGTTTTGTATTACTAAGCCCAGAGGTCACCGACGGCGGGACACTCCCCAGGATCTACACCGGCGATGGCGAAAGTGCCACGCTGCCGCTGGAATGGAGCGGAGCGCCGGCGGGAACCAGGAGCTACGCCGTCATCATGCACCACATCCCAGGGCCTGGGGATGTCAAATGGTACTGGATTCTCTACAATATCCCGGCGAACACGAAGAGCCTGCCGAAGAACGTGAAGAACGTCGGCACCCAGGGCAATAACAGCGTCAACAGCAGAACCGAATATGCGCCGCCGCACTCCAAAGGCCCGGGCCCCAAGACATACATCTACACCGTCTATGCCCTGTCGGCACCGGTCGAACTCACGGCCAAGCCGTCGGAGGTGACCCGCGCCGTGCTGCTGGACGCGATGAAGGATCGAACCCTTGCCACGGCCGAACTAAAGGTCGTGTATACGAGGCCGGCCGGTACGACCGGCGTGGAATCGCGACCGACCCCTTGATCCCATCAGTGAAAGGAGTGATGCGTCATGAAACGCATTCTTCTGCTGTCCTTCCTGCTCGCCACTCCCGCCTTCGCCTATGAGGCGTTCCAGGGGCCGACCGAACTGATCTACTGGAACACCAACCTGACGGCCAATGGGTACACGTTCTTCGGCGTGCGGGGTACGACCTATCTGATTGACATGCAAGGACATGTCGTCCACACGTGGCCGATCGGGACCAACCCTCACCTGCTCGATGACGGCAGTGTGCTCGACGCCTCCAACAACGACCCCAGCGGATTCGCCGGGTTCATGCAGGTGAGTTGGACGGGCAGCAACATGTGGTCGTATCTGGAGACGCGCACCAACTACCTGCCCCACCACGACTTCACGCGAATCTACAATCCGAAGCTGGGCACGAACACGACGCTCTACATCGCCAACAAGACGATCACGTCCAACCAGTGCATTGCCGCCGGGTGCAACCCCGCGTATGGCAATAACTACAACAACGCCCAGATGGACGCGATCGTCGAGGTGGACAAGGCCGGCAACATCGTCTGGGAATGGTGGTTCGGCGATCATCTGATCCAGGACTTCGATGCCACCAAGTCCAACTACGTCGGGACAGGCAAGACCATCGCGGACTACCCGGGCCGACTGAATGCGAACATCCCCGGTATGCCTGTGCAGCGCGACTGGCTGCACTGTAACTCCATCGATTACAATCAGGCGCTCGACCAGATCGTCATCAACTCGGTCCGGGGCGAATTTTACGTCATCGACCACGGCAACACCTTCATGACCGGCGACCCGGTCACCAGCATCGCCCGCGCCGCGAGTTCGGCCGGCGATTTTCTCTATCGGTTCGGCGACCCGGCCCGGTACAGCCAGGGCAGCGCGCCCTCGATTCTCACCAACTGGACAGTATCGACCACCGGCAACAAGCAGATTGGCGGCACACACCACGTAAGCTGGATTCCGACAGGAATGCCCGGCGCCGGACATTTCCTGATGTTCAACAACGCGCAGAATCTTTTCGAACACACGCAGGCATCATACAGTTTCGAGGTCAACGCCTACCTCAACAGCAGCGCCGTCGACACTGGACACTACATGAACCCGCCGGACGCGGGTTACACGCTCTGGCACCCCCCCACGACGGCCGACAAGGCGGCGCGATGGTTATCCGGCCAGATTATCTGGTCCTACTCCTCCAAGGCGAGCCACGGCATGTTCAGCCATATCGGCGGAAGCGCCCAGCGCCTGGCCAACGGCAACACGCTGATCTGCTCCGACACCGAGGGACACATCATGGAAGTCACGCCCGCGGGCGACGCCGTGTGGGAATACATCAACCCCGTCGCCTCGGATAGCATCGTCAAGTTCAAACGCGACAATTGGCCGATGTACAATTCGATCTTTCGCGCATTCCGCTACCGCGCCGCCGACGCGCCCCTGGCGGGACGTACGCTGACACCTGGCGCCACCATCACCGGACGGACTCCAGCCTATTACTCGCCCTGACAGGAGGCGCACGATGAACAAGTACTTGATTCTTGCACTGATCTTCCTGGCCTGCACGGCTCACGCCTACGAGCGCCTGCAGGGGCCGACCGAACTGACATATTGGGACAGAACGCAAACCTGCAACGGTTACACGTTCTTCGGTGCGCAGGGTACGACCTACCTGATCGACATGGAAGGCCGGGTTACACACACATGGCCGACCGGCACGAACCCTCGTCTGCTCGACAACGGCGACGTGCTCGATGCCGCCGGCGGCGACATCGGTGCGTTCACCGGTTTCCGTGAGGTTGATTGGAACGGCAGCAATGTGTGGCAGTACACGGAGACGCGCCCCGGTTACTTCCCGCATCATGACTTCCTGCGCATCTACAACAGGAAACTCGGCACCGCCACGACGCTCTATCTCGCGAACAAGACGATCCCATCAAGCCAGTGCATCGCGGCTGGCTGCAACCCCGCGAACGGCAACTACACCAATGTGACTGTGGATGCCCTCGTGGAAGTGGATTCTGCCGGCACTGTGGTGTGGGAGTGGTGTCTCTTTGACCATGGGATTCAGGACTACGATGCGGGCAAAGCCAACTACATTGGCGCCGGCAAGGGCGTCTCCAACTATGCCGGCAGGATCAACCTGAACCTGCCGGGCCGACCGCTGACGAACGATTGGCTGCACTGTGTCGCGCTCGACTACAACACGAACCTGGACCATATCGCCGTGACCGCCGCGGGCGGGGAGTTCTATGTTGTTGACCACGGCGGCACATTCGTTGCCGGCAGTCCCGCGGGCAGCATCGCGCTGGCCGCCAGCACAAACGGCGACTTCATCTATCGGTTCGGCGATCCGGCGCGCTACGGTCAGGGCAGCCCGCCCTCGATCACCATGAACTGGACCGTCGCGAGCACGGGCAACAAACAGATTGGCGCAGTCAGCCAGGCGGCGTGGATTCCGCCGGGCTTGCCGGGCGCCGGGCACTTCCTGGTCTTCAACAATGGCGCTGACCTATTCGAGACCACGCCGCAGTCCTACCTCATTGAAGTCAACGGCTACCTCAATGCGGGCGGCACCGATACAGGGGCGTATGTCAATCCGCCGGACGCCGGCTACACCCTCTGGTCGCCACCCGGACATGACACCGACAAGCAAAAGAAGAACATTTCGCGCCAGATCGTCTCGACGTTCTACTCCATGGCGAACCAGGCTTTCTTCAGCCACACCGGCGGCAGCGCGCAGCGGCTGGCCAACAGCAACACCCTGGTCTGCGCCGCCACTGAGGGACATATCTTCGAAGCGACCGCGGCGGGCGAGGTGGTGTGGGAGTACATCAACCCCGTCACCACCAACGGCGTCGTAGCCTACAAGCGCGACGACTGGCCGCTGGCCAATGCCGTCTGGCGGGCCTGCCGCTATGGCGCCACCCACCCGGCGCTGGCGGGGCGCATGCTCACGGCCACGGGCACGATCTCAGGCGGTACGCCTTCCTACATTTCCGCCCCGGCGATCAGCGGCATCGCGCAGTACCCGGCAATTCCTTTTTCAACCAATCCGGTGACCATCTTCGCCACTGTCACGAACAATCGCACGGTTGCATCCGTTACCCTGACGTACATAACCGGATCGAGCACCAACTCCCTGGCGATGACGTCCTCGGGATCGTTGTACACCGCTCAGATACCGGCGTGTGCCGCCGGCACGGTCGTACAGTACTTCCTTTCGGCGAAAGACGATTTCGACAACACCTCAACCAGTCCAATCGCGGCCCCCGCCAACACGCTCTCGTATACGGTAGGCGCCAGCGTATTCGCAACGAACGCTGCCCTCACACAGTTGACCGGTGGACTGCACTTTACCGAAAGCCCGGCGGCCGACGCGGCCGGCAACATCTTCTTTGCGGATGTCCCGGGATCTACCATCTATGAGTGGTCCCTTGCCGGACAGCTCTCCGCCTTCCGCACCAATTCGGGCGGGGCCAACGGGCTCTACTTCGATGCCAGCGGCAACTTGATCGCATGCGAAGGCGCCAATGGCCGGGTGGTGGCGATTACCCCGCAGACGAATGTCACGGCGTTGACCAGCACCTACGGCGGACTGCGCTACAACGAGCCTAATGATTTGTGGATCGATCCTGCCGGAGGCGTGTACTTCACGGATCCGGTTTTCTTCACCAACCAGACTCCGCAGGGTGGCGAGTATGTCTATTACCTGAAGCCCGGCACAGGCGGCGTTATTCGTGTCGTCAGCGATATGATACGGCCCAACGGGCTCGTCGGCACGCCGGACGGTAAGACGCTCTACATCGCGGATTGGGGCGCCGGTGTGGTCTACCGATACGCCATTGCCGGGGACGGCACACTGTCCAACAAAACTGCCTTTGCCAACGTGAAGTGTGACGGCATGACCATCGATATCGAAGGGAACCTCTACATGACCGAATCGACCGTTCTGGTCTACAACGCCGCCGGCGTTTCGGTGGAGCAGCTTGCCGTGCCGGCAAGGCCAACCAATCTCGAATTCGGTGGCATCGACCGGAAGACCCTGTTCATTACCACCGACAGCGGTTCGCTCTACTCGATTCGTATGCGTGCCCAGGGACTGGGCGGCGCAACCAACCTGCCGCCGGTCATCGGCAGTATCACGCGGATGCCCACAACGCCTACGCACGCTGACACGGTCACGATCACGGCACTGGCCACGGACGATGTGGGCGTCGCATCGGTCTCCCTCGCCTACAGCGTCGGCACCGGCGGGGTGGTGACGAACACGGTCTTCCTGGAAACCATGGCGACCAATGTCGCCAAGCCGTGGACAGGTACCGGCTGCGACAACCCGTGGACGGTTGCCTACAAGGGAAGCAATCCGTTCGAGCAGGCGGCGAATGCCAACTACGGCAGCGGCAATACCAATGGCCTGAGCTTCAAGAGCGGCACAACGAATCTCGCCGATAGCACCCTCACGACCACAAACGGAATCAATGCGCAGGGCAGCAGCGGTACGATCGCCTTCTACCTGCAGACAAGCGTGGTGAACAGCAACGCCGGTTGGGCTTTGCAGGTCAACCCAGGAACGGGCTTTACCACACGTCTCTCCGGACAAACGACCACCAGTCAGAGTTGGCAGCCTTACAGTTGTACCCTACAGCCCGGCGACCTGGTCACCAACTTGCTGTTACGGTTTCAGTTCAGTGAAGGGAATATCAGCAACCGGATCTTCCTCGACCAGATATCGGTGAAGGTGGCGACGGGCGCCAGTGTTTCGTCCAGTATCGCGATGAGTTTGGTTGGCGGCAACCTGTACGCTGCCCAGATCCCCGCTCAGACCAATGGCGCCACGGTTTCCTATGTGATCACGGCCGTGGACACCCTCGGCCTGGCGGTCGCCACCGGGGGAAGTTATCAGGTGAGCGACACGTCTGTGGATACGGTCGGCGACGGCATTCCCGACTGGTGGCGCGCACAGTGGTTTGGCGGCGATGGCAGAACGACGAACAGTCAATCCTGCGCCAACGCCGATCCGGATAACGATGGCATGAGTAACGCACAGGAGTTCCTTGCCGATACCAACCCCATGGATGGCAACTCGCGGCTGGCATTCACGGGCGTCACCCCGGACACAAACGGGATCCGGGTATCGTGGGTAGGCGGCGTCGCCGTCACACAGGTTGTCGAATATCGCGCCGACTTGAACGACTCACAGGCGGTGTGGCTTGCCGTATGCACGAACATGCCTCCGACCGTCATCACGAATGCAGTTGTGCAGACTAATGATTTGAGCGCGAGCAACAGGTTCTATCGGATCAGAGCGTGGAGGTAATATGAAACACCTGAAATTCAACGTCGGCGTCGCAATGCTGCTTATCGGCGCAGCGTGTCTAGTGCCCGCCTCGGCTACGGCCGACCAAGTCTTCCTGGAAACGATGGCCACGAACGCGGCCAAGCCTTGGACAGGCGGTGGCTGTAACTATGCGTGGACGGTCGTTCCTTCCGGGGGCGGCAACCCGTTCGAGCAGGAACTCAACTCCAACTACGGCACAGGCAATCCCTGCGGCCTGACGTTCAAAGGCGGCACCGCCAGCCTGTCCGGCAGCATGCTCACGACCACGCTCGGTATCGATGCGCGGGGCAACAGCGGGACGCTCGCGTTCTACCTGGCAGCCGACAGCCAGAGCGGCAGCTCGGGCTGGGCCCTGCAACTCAATCCCGGCAGCGGGTTCACCACGCGACTGAGCGAGACCAATGGATCGAACCACACATTTCAGCCCTACAGTTATGCCCTTCAACCGGGTGACCTGGTCAGCAACCTGGTCCTGCGGTTCGAGTTCTGTGGTGGAATGGCGAGCAACCGAATCCAGCTCGATGATATATCCCTGACGACCGCGACCAACGGAGCCGATTTCGTCGCCGCCTTCACTTCGCAATTCGTTCGCATTTCTGGCGGCAGCTTTATCATGGGCGACCATTTTGGGTTCGTTGACCCGGAGCATCCCAACGATGAACTCCCGCTTCACAACGTCTATATCTCGCCGCTCTATATGGCCACAACGCTCACCACCGTCAGCGAGTACTGCAAGTACTTGAACGCCGCGC
>CAITUY010000131.1 GCA_903895695.1 uncultured bacterium | reverse complement strand
TGTCGCCGCATCCGCTCGTCCATGAAAGCATTCAGCGCCGTGAACTTCCGCCTCACTTGCTCAACCAAGGCTGCATCTGTCATGCACCCAGTTCAACACATCCACTCCACTTGCTCAAGTTATTATTGCGCGACGCCTTAGGAGCGGTCATAGTTCGGTATCAGCGTGGTAACTACAAACAGTGAGGAGACCAGGATGAAGACAAAGAGCAAGGCAGGGTTTACGTTGGTCGAGTTGATGGTGGTGGCGATTATCGTGGCGATCTTGGCGGCCGTGGCGATCCCGTTGATGTCGGCGCAGAAGAAGCGCGCGATGGCCACCGAAGGCGAGTCAGGACTCGGCATGCTGCGCACGGCGTTGCGCGGGATGTACGCGGAAACGGGGCACTATAACGTGAGCCCGAATCAGACGCCCGTTCTCGCAGGTGCTATCACCAACCTGCCCGGCGTCAATGCCAGCGACCTGAATGGCAAGTACTTCCAGTCCACCGACTATACCCTCGCGAACGTTGGCGACGCCACCTACACGCTTCAGGTGGTGGGGAACGGCACCACGGCTGTGGCGGGCGCCACGATCACGTTGGATCAGAACGGCACGTTCAACCGAACCGGCCTGTGAGTTGCTAGAGCGGGTTGAAGTCCCGCGGGCCTTTTGGGGAGCATGCACCTGATGTCGTGGCTTGCCAGTGAGGAGGATGTCGTCGGGCTCGACATGTCCGACGGCATCGTCACCGCGACTCGCGTGCGGATCGGTCGTGATGGGACGCTCTCTCTGCGCAATGCCGGTTGGGTTGAAGTCCCAGCCGGCGTTGCCGATCGCGAGCAGGCGGCGGCCATCCGGCGGCTGTGGCGGCAAAGCGGCATGACGTCGTTGACCGTGTGCGCCTCGTTCCGGGGGCGGTCGGGGACCGTGCGCTATTTCAAATATCCCGCTCTCAAGCGGGACGAGTTGGAATCGGCGTTGCGGCTGGAGGCGGAGGAGACACTGCAACTTCCGCCTGCGGAGATCGCGCTGGACTGGCATTTGAACCCGGCGGGGCCCGCCGCGGCCTCGGTGACGGGGAGTCGTCCTTACGAAGGGCTGCTGGTGGCGGCTCCGCGCAAGGATGTGGATGAGTTCCTCGCGTTGCTTCGGATGGCCGGTCTGTACCCCGTGACGCTTGACTTGGGCGCCACGGCGGTCTGCAATCTCTTCTGCGCTTTGCATTCTGAGCCGAAGGCCACGCAGGAAGTCTGTCTCGTGCATCTTACCCGCCAATGTGCCGATATCGCCGTGTTATTCGAGGGGCGGGGGATCTATGCACGCACCGTATATGCGCGCGGCAAGGACTGGGACGCCTCCCTGGATCTGCTGGCCGAGGGCATCAAGGAGGCGCTCAAGTATTACGAGTTCAAGCTGCGGCGATCGCCGCCGGGGCGGATCGTTCTGGCTGGGCGCATGCCGGCACGGTCGGGAGTCGACACTTGGATGCAGACGGCCACCGGCGTGCCAGTCGAGATGTGGGACCCCCTGCAGCAGGTCGTCGCCGCCTCGCGCCGTGTGAAGCACCTGCTGACGCGTGCGGGACAGCTTCCGCCGATGGCGATCAGCATGGGCCTGGCTTTGAGGAGATATGACGATGCCTGAGTTCGGCATCAACCTTATCCGCGATCGCGTCATTCCGCGCGCCAGGCGCCAGGCGCGGTACTGGGCCATGGTCGGCTACCTGGGGATTGCGGGCGCCACGTTGGCGGTGTCCCTGGCGTTCGCGACGTCCTGGGTGACGCGCGCGCTGGTCGTTCGCGACGACCTGGAGCGGTTGGAGCGGGAGTTCGCGGCGGACCATCCCGACCAGCCTGGAATCGAGGATCATGCGGCCTGGCTGGAAAGATCCGTTTCCGTGAACGTTGAGAGACTCAAAACGCTCGACCGGCTCGCGGCCGATACGCCGCCCACGGCGCGCCTGATCTATGATCTCGTGCTCACGCTGCCGGCCGGGGTGACGTTGCGGCAACTGGTGATCGACACGTCCGAGCAAGTGGTGACGTTCGAACTGCTGGCAACCGGCGCGCGGGCTGAGACGGAGCCCGGGCCTTCGGAAATGCTGGCCCAGTGGAAGCGGAATACGGCTTTGTCGGCGCACCTGGTGCGGATCACGCATCTGGGCAGCACACGGCAATCGAACGGGGAACGGAATGACGCCGTGTGGCGTTTCTCCGGCCAACTGGCAGGGAAGGGACCCTGACATGGACTTGGGCCGCTTTGAACGTAGTCGCGTGCGATTCTGGATTTGGATCGCCGCGCCACTCGTTTTGATCGTCGTGGCCTGTCTGCCCTCGTGGCGTTGCCTGGAACGAAGCCGGCGGCAACTGGTCCAACGCACGGCCTTGGTGGCGGCCATGGTTCCTCTCGAAGAACGTTTGGGCATGACCGAGGCCGTGCTGAAGAAGATCGTGGCCGATCCCGACCGTGGCGCCGAGGCGGTCGACCAGGTCACTCGGCGCCTTAATCATTCGGCCCAACTCTCGGGTTTCGTCATCCGGGCTCTCAACGTCGAGAAGGCGTCCTCGGCGACCGAAGGGTTCCGCGTGCTCCGGATCGCGGTAGTCGGGCAGGGCGCCCTGCCTGCGCTCATCCGATGGCTGTCCGAACTGCAGGCGCCGGGTCTGTTGCTTCGGATGGAAGCGGCGAAGGTAACGGCCTTGAGCCTGCCTCCCGACGACACGGTTGCCGCCGAGTTCACGTTTGCCATCTATGTGAGGTCACCATGAGCCCGCTATCGCCACCTCTTCCAGCGGCCGGCGCCAAGGGTGCGATCGGCGGGGCGCCACTCCTGCGTGTGGTTGTGCTCGCCGTCATACTGTTTCTCGCCCTGCTGGCGATCCTGGCGTCGTGGTGGATCACGGGGGCGCGCGGCCGCGCGGCCGATCGGCGCGATTTCGCTTTGCGGTCCGCGCAACTCGCCGGGACCGCCGACCGGGTGGCCCAGACCGTCACGAAGCGCCTGAGTGACAGCCAAGTCCCGATCGACCTTGACGGGCTCAAGACGCGGAAGCAGGAACAGGCCCGGGCGCAGCAGGCGCAGGACCGGCCGGCCATCAGCAACGCGGCGCCCGCGCAGGTGTCCGATCTCATCAAGTTTCGGCTTCGCGGGGTGGTCCCGACCGGCGCGCATCCCGTGGCATTTATCGATGACCATACGGTCGGGCTGGGCGAAGAAGTGTCCGGCTTCAAGGTCGTTGCGATTGCCGCCGAGAGCGTTACCTTCATCGATCCCTTGGGCCACAGGCGCGTGGTGAAACTCTACGGAGACTGACGATTGTGCGCCGGGCTTCCCAGACCCCAACTTCCCGGTGCGGCGCGACTCTGGTCGAAGTGCTGGTCGCTTGCGTGATCCTGGCGGTAATCGCCATTGGCACGGCGGCTTGCCTGTATCTGGCGCGGGGCGCCACCACGGTGCAGCGCGACCGACGTGCGGCCTTGAATGTCGCTAACAGCCGGCTTGAGGAAATCCGAAGCGCGCCCTATGGCTCCGTGGCGCGGACGAACGTCGCCTCCTACACCGTGTATTACCTCGATCGGATCGGAGGGACGTGGCATATGTCGGCAACTGATCCCGGGGAGACGGTCAGAATCGGCGCCGCCTTGCGCCCCCTGACGACGACCGCCCAACTCGTGGATGCGGACGGGGGCAGTGCTTCCTATGATTGCGTCCGCGTAACGGTCCGCGTGGGATATCGCAATGGCACAAGTGATAGTGTCAAGTTGGAGACCCTCCGGGCGCCATGAAGATTCGGAACCCAGAACGAGCGGCCCGGAGAGCGGGCTTTACGCTGCTCGAATTGCTGGCGGGCATCGTGGCCGCTGCCGTGTTGGCGCTGACCGCGGGCAGCATGCTGTGGTACGGCTATCGGGGGTGGCAACGGGTGGGCGATTCTATCGGCATGCAGCGTGACATGCGCGCCGCAATGGACGTCATGTGCCGGGCCATTCGGGCGGGCACGAATATGACCTTTTCGCCCGGGCTTGTGTTCACCGTGCAGTACTCCGGCCTGCCGGCGTCTTCGGTTTACGCGGCCAGCAACAGTCTGTATTACGTGCCCGATGCCGCATCTGCCGGGTCGCAGATGCGCCTGGTCAACGGTACACTGCGGCAGTTCGGGGTGGATATTTCGGCGGACACGGCGACTCTGACCCTGGTGCTGCAGGCCAACCAGGAAACTCTCAGCAACCGGGTGACCTTGACGAGGCGGAACTGACATGAGTACGCATCCATCGTTTGATGACCTCGGCGAGCCCCGGCTGGCGGGTTCCCGTAACCGGCCGGAGCGCCGGCACGGGGCCGTCATGGCCATGGTCCTGATCGTGATGGTTGTCCTCGGCCTGTTGGGTGCCGGCATGCTCAACCTCAGCTCCGTGACGGCACTTGAGGCCGGCCGGTCGGTCGCCGAGGCACAGGCATTTTGGACCGCGGAAGCCGGTCTCGCCCACGTGCAGGCTATCGCGCAGAAGATCCGCAAGCCGTTGTCGTCAGTACCCTACGCCGCGTCGCCGACCGGCTGCCTCCTGGGTTCCAATGTGGTTTCCGGGAACTGTGGCGGAAGTTGCTATGCCGTCTCCATTACCGACGATACGGCCTGGACCAACAGCGCGCACGCGCTCAAGAAGTACGTGATCCGGTCCGTGGGAATCTCGACCAATGGCGCGCAGCAAGTGGTGACCTTGGGTTGTGCCATCCAAAGTTTCGCCAGCTACCTGTTTGCGTCGAACTTCGAGCGCTCGCTGGCCGGCAACCCGATTTGGTTCTGGGGGGGCGACACCATTGACGGACCGGTCTACACCAACGATCGTTTGAATATCGATGGCAGCAGCGGGAATCCGCGTTTCCTTCAGATGGTCAGTTCCGCGGCGAGTTCGGTCAACTACTCTGCGGGCGGGACCGTGGCTGCTTTCCAGGACGGGCTCACCCTGAACGCCACGCCGTTGGATATCAGCGGGGAGTTCACGGGCGATCACATCACCGAGATCCAGAACGCGGCCGCGTCCGGAGGACTGACGTTGACCAACGACTACGTGTTCACGTTCAATGCCGACGGCTCCTTTAACTACAACAGGACGGCGCCCACCAACGCCCCGGTCAGCACGAATTATCTGGCGGCGCTGAATGGGACGATCTATGTCAATGGCAACGCCTACATCAAGGGCACGGTGAACGGCAACGTGACGCTTGCGGCGCAACAGTCGATCTACATTTCGAACAGTATCGTTTACGCATCGGCCATAAGCCCGGCCCCGTGGGCGACCAATTTTGTTCCCGCCAATGTTGACGACACGCTCGGGTTGATTGCCTCCAACAGGATTGAAATCATGGGCACAAGCGCGATCAACATTGACGCGACCATTATGGTTACGAGTGACGACCCTACTGGCAACGGTGGGTTCCGGGCCTCGGCTTGGAATCAATCGATCGGGAATCCCAATATCAACCTTTACGGCGGCGTCACGCAGTACCGGCGTGGCGTGGTCGGCCAGGTGGGCGGCAATGGTTTCAACAAGAACTACAAGTTTGATTCGCGTTTTGTCACCGAGGCGCCGCCTCATTTCCCCTATAGTGTCTATGTGTTCACGGGTTGGAAGCAGTCGCGGTATTGACGCTTCGGGCAGGCTGACGGGTTTCGGTAAAAAGGAGAACGGTACCAGCATGAAAAGACTATGCGGGATGATGGCGGTGGCGTTTCTGACGGCGGCGTGTTGGTGGGGCATGGCGGGGTGCGAGTCCACGACTTCCGCGGATTCGGCGATGACGGTGGATCCGCCGAGCGTAGACCTGACGGTCTCGAACCGGACGCAGGTGTTCACGGCAGCGCTGACCACCACGAACACGACGCTGGTCCTGCCGCTGAACTGGTCCGTAAGCAACCCGGCCCTGGGGACGATCAAGGCAAGCCAGGGCGTGACGGCCGTCTATGAGTCAGCCGGGAACGTGGGCGAGAACACTGTGACCGTGCGCGATCAGACGGGGAACTCCGAAGCCATGGCGCTGGTCAGGCAGTTGTAAGGCCGGTCGCAAGATGGCCTGCCATCCGTAGCTCGGAGCGTAGCCCTGAAGTATGCGCTTGCGCTTGACTTCAGGGCGCAGCGCCGAGCGGAGGATGGTGGGCCCGGCAGGGCTCGAACCTGCGACCAAAGGATTATGAGTCCTCCGCTCTGACCAACTGAGCTACGGGCCCGCACGAAACTGCCGCTACACTACCGAGTCAGCGTCTGCTTGGCAACCGCCGGGAAAGTGGCGTTTGTCGTGCGGGGCAGGGGGCGGATAGTCAGTTCCGCCTTCCTTGGCATGGGCTTATGCCACCATTCTCGGGAGTGCGCCGCGGATCGCGCCCTCGTGGAAGAGAAGCTCGTCTTGTGCCAGTGCGGAGCGCAACGCGCCAAGATCCCCGGAAAACAAGCCGCCCGCATGGGTGAGCACACACTTGCCGGCCTGTTCGGCTGGCAACGTGTCTACGATGATGCGCGCCTCAGCCAACATGGCCTGCCATTGGTGGGACAACGCGGCGGCATCCGGCGGAAGCCCGGCGAACTCCAGTTTATCGATCTCCGCCTGGGAATAGTGCGCAGACCGAGCCGCTTGCTCCAGAATGAACCGCGGACTCAGGCCTGGATCCTTACCGCAACCGGCCCAGACCAGCAGGCCCAAGCGCTGGATGCCGTGATGACACTGGAGCAGATCAATCCAGTCACGCGGCTCCATACGACCGACCAAGGCAAGCACCTTGTTCACAGCGAGGTCGAAAGGGTGCAGCGTCAGCCCAAAATCCACATGCTCCACCAGCGGGAAGAACCGGTAAGCACTATCGCGCACCCACTGCAGGATGATGTGTTCCGCCGCCTGGGTGACGACGGCCTCGATGAATCCCGGGAACTGCCTCCGCATGTCAACCGTGTAACCGTGGGCTGTCAACAAACGACAGTCCGCCTCCCATGTCGCCACGACGGCCTCGAGCGAGTCATGAAATAAATCGATGTCACGCGATAGGCGTGTGGACCCCGTGACCGTGGTCAATGCAGCCCCACCGGCGACGTAACTCTCCCCGCCGCGTATGCGGTTGACGGCGATTATGCGGCAGACGCCGCGCTGGAATTCCGTGAGAGCCATTGTTTGAGTCGGCCTGCCTGGCGAAAGGCTTCAAGGTCGCCGTAGCGCTGGATGTAATCCAAGACCTGACGGGCATCGGCAACCGTTGTGGGGTAATAGTCGGAACGCAAGAACCAGAGACATTGAGTCCGATAGCGAACAACCAATTCGCTCACCCGCGACATCACATTCTCAAGCTCCGTGCTCATCGCAATAATAGTACGCCGCAGGGCGCCAAAGCTGCAAGCCTGCCTTTTAGAGAGCAGACCGGAGGACGCATGGCAGTTCTGCGGGGCGCTCTCTTCGGCGACTTGGATTTTAGCCAAAACACTCAACGACGCTGACAGGATTCAGCAGGATTAGATGAGGGAAATCCTGCAGAATCCTGTGAATCCTGTCAAAACTCCCTGTGTTGCAGCTGCTCAAGAAAGTTGTTGAGGCGGTCGCGGTCTGCCTGGGCAAGTACCTGGGCAAGGATGGATGGACGGCCGCACTGTCGCAGGACTTCAAGGCGCGCCGGGTCCGGTATTCGCGGGGGTGGACGGTGGCGAACATGCGGTGGTCGTGGAACTGCGACGGGGCGCGGAAGAGGCGGGAGTCGCTGTGCTTTTGTGGCAGAGGGTGTGTGCCGGCCTGCGTTTGACCAGTTCCGCCTATGGGCAACGAACGCTGGCAGTCATGGGCCGCGGAACGCGGTACCGTGGACTGCCTTGCTATGGACTGCTTTCATCCACGCGCCGAATGCTATGCGTGCTGCAGGTTCGTGTAGAGGTATTCCCAGTCTTCATCTGAGATGGTGGACGGCTGGAAGGCAAAGTCTGACCGAATAAACAGGATGTTGTGCCACTGTCGTCCTGAGGTAGCGACAGATGGCAGTAGCGCAAGTTGCGTATTGGAGAGCCTTCGGGCTGGCGAGCCCAGTGGAGTGATCCGAAAAGGGAAATGCCAAACATCCGGCGGCGGCCAGATGTTCCCGACTGGGGCATTCACGTCCGGACGAGACTCCACAATGAACGGCGTTGTCAGTTCGTGAGTCTCAGAACAATACAGCAGACCCATAGAACCGATGCGGAGAGCCTGTGCCTGAGTTGCCTTCTGTTGTTTGTTTGCGATGACCTCGGAAACAGCCCATGTGCGAGCCCCAACGCCCGCGTATATGTTAGTGATTGTCTGGGACGTGAACACATAGACTTCCATACTGTTCCTCCATTCGCCTTCTGCCATAACTATCTTGTATGCCGATCCGTTTCTCTGGGATCTTTGCCCGGATGAGCGGCGGTGTGCGGTCCGCTCCATTCGAATTGGGATCGTGATATTACTGGGGGCCGTGAAGCTGTAAATAACATTCGCACTGGGTCGCCGTGGGCCTATGGCTGATTCTTTTGGCAGGAATGAGAGAGGATGAGTGGGAAGGAAAGCGGGAGCGGCGGGTTGCGGGGAGTTTTGAGGCGGTGTTACGGAGTGCGGCGGGGTGGAGTTGGGGCTGGAATGGCAGCCGGAGACAGA